>NZ_JARACR010000010.1:0-117575 GCF_028765505.1 Aliivibrio sp. A6
AATGGGATTAGAAATGACTTTGATAGAACAGCTAGCATTAGAGTTGAAAAAGGGTGAGGACGAAGTCGCCCGTTTTCTGCTGAGTGCACCTAAAAGGTACAAAGTATATACTATTCCTAAACGTACCTCTGGACACCGAGTGATAGCTCAACCTTCTAAAGAATTAAAAGAATATCAGCGTAAATATTTGGAGTTTCAGCAGTTACCTATCCATGAGTCAGCTATGGCTTATCGAAAAGGTATGAGCATTAAGCAAAACGCACTTGCTCACAAAACCAATCCTTATTTACTTAAACTAGATCTTGAAAATTTCTTCAATTCTATTACTGATAAATTATTTTGGAAAGTTTGGGAATCAATACAGACTCTACCTTCAATTCAAGATAAACAAACGTTAAATAATTTACTTTTTTGGTGCCCGAGTAAAACGACCGGAGGAAGTTTGATCCTTAGTATAGGAGCGCCAAGTTCCCCGCTTGTCTCTAATTTTTTTATGTATCAGTTTGATTGTGTCATAAGCAAGGTATGCCTTGAAAGAGGGATTGTATACACACGCTATGCTGATGATTTGACATTTTCAACAAAGCATAAAGGCATACTTTTTGACCTTCCGATACTTGTAAAAGAAAAGCTGGTTGATTTGTTTGGAAATTCAATAAGAATCAATAGAAAGAAAACAAAGTTCTCATCTAAAGCACACAATAGGCATGTTACTGGTATCACTATTAACAATGAAGGGAAGCTCTCTCTCGGAAGGGAGCGAAAAAGATATATCAAACATTTAGTACACCAAGTTCAACTAAGTAAACTTGATGCTGAGGATAGAGGACACCTTAGAGGTCTAATTGCTTTTGCTAAGCATATAGAACCTGCGTTTGTTGAATCATTGAAACGAAAATATTCAGCTGAATTAATTACTCAAATTGTTGAGGAACCAAATGGCTAAGCAACATAAAAATACAAGCAGAACGGTTAAACACCTAATCCAAAGTGCTGCGAAAGGGAATTTTAGCTCCTCATTTCAACTTTTTCAAAACTATTCGGAAGGTAAAAATGTAGAGCAAAAAGATGAAGATTTAGCTCTAGAATACTTTACTGAAGTAGAAACTGCGCTTATTGAAAAAAAACTTACTCTATCCTCATTACAACTAGTGGATTATAGAAGGTTTCGGTCATTAGATATTCACTTTAATGAAAATATTACGGTGATTATTGGTGATAATGGTGCCGGAAAAACAAGTATTGCAGATGCGATAGCCAAAACTCTTTCTTGGTTAAATAACAACCTTGAAAAAAAAGATGTAGTTGGAAGACCGATTAAGGATAGTGATATTCACGTAGAATCTAGGGAGTTCTCGGAGGTTACAAGCAAATTTAAGTTTGATGATAATAATGATTTTGAGGCGACTATCGGTAATACGGTTCTTGGTTATGGTGGAAGTTCTCCTACAGATGTTGTGGGTATAAAGCAAGTTGCGAATATGTATAAGATGACTGCTGCTAAAAATCCATTAATAAACCTTCCTCTTCTAGCATTTTATTCAGTTGAGCGTTCTGATTTTTCACTGTCTTCGACTATATCGGAGAAAGCTTCAGGTGATGGTGTCAATAATAGATTTTCCGACCTTAAGACCTCTCTGGAGGGAAGTGGAAAACTAGAAGATTTTTCGAAGCTTTATATTGAGTTGGTTAATCTGGCGAAAGGCGAAGAAACTAAAGAAGTGCAAGATCTAAAGATTCAGATATCTAATCTGCAAGATACTATTAACGATGTATATGGAGGACAAGAACCTCCGGAAAATGATGCCTTCAATGCAAAATTGAATAGTAAAAAGGAAGAGTTAGCAAACCTATTAAAGAGTAAACCTTCAGCAAAGTATCAACGTCATTTAGAATTTGTTAATAACGCTATTGAAACACTTGTACCTGATGTCAAGAATCTTGAAGTTGACCGTAGTTCGGGAAAATCTAGATTATTAGTAGAAAATTTTGGCAATAGAGTAAATATCGCTCAGTTATCACAAGGTCAAAAAATGCTTGTCGCTCTTGCCGGAGATTTAGCAAGGCGTTTAGTAAAGTTGAATCCTGATTCTGCTATGCCATTAAATGCTAATGGAATTGTAGTGATTGATGAAATTGAGCTGCACCTTCACCCTAAGTGGCAACAAGAAATACTCATAGGACTTCAAACTACGTTCCCTAATTTGCAATTTATCGTCACCACTCATAGCCCACAGGTCCTCTCTACGGTTGATAAGCAATGTATTCGTCAGATATGCCTCGATGACAATGGGAATCCAATAATTAGTACACCGAATTTTCAAACTAAAGGTGTCACTAGTGCTGATATTTTAGCCCGTATTATGGGTACTAATTCCGTACCTGAAAAACTGAAAGAAGCTACTTGGCTCAATGATTTCTCTAGATACCTTAAAGCAGGTAACCAAGAACTACGAGATGTTACTTTTGCTAAGATAAGTAATCATTTTGGTGAGAGTCACCCTGTCGTTATCGATTGCGAGAGTCAAATTAGAATCGCGCAAATGAAAGCTAGATTAAATAAAGAGCAATAGGATATGAGGAAACTACATAGACCAATGCCAGGACCTCACTGCTTATCAAATTACAATCATAATTCTCAAAAATGGACTAGCCGGAGGCCAAGTACTGCTTGTAGAGATGCTATTTGGGACAAGCTACAAACGATGCAAAATGGATTTTGTGTTTATTGTGAGTCAGTAGCAATCAAAGGGAACGGGCATATTGAGCATTTTTTTCATAAAGGTCAGAAGTCAGATGGGTCAACTCCATATAAACATTTAACGTTTAATTGGATTAATTTATTTGGATGTTGTGGCCTAAGGACAGGTAATAGCTGTGGGCATTATAAAGATCGTAAAGGTGACGACGGACCTGGAAATTATAATGCTAGTGACCTAATAAGACCTGATATCGATGATCCCAAAGACTATTTTAATTTCTTGGATACAGGGATAATAGAGCCTAAACTTGGATTATCTCCAGATATGCATAAAAAGGCTACAGAAACGTTAAGGGTCCTTAAATTAGATTTCTTCAATGGAGCGAGAAAAACACAAATTGATGTGTTCAAAAAAGAGCTTAATGAATTAGAGAGAATAAGCGGTCAATTAGATGATCAGACTCTACAGCAAGCTATGGATGATATTAAAGTGCAAGTTAAGTTGCAGGAGTATCAAACAGCAGTACTGGAAGCTTTATTTTAATTAATTAGGAATAAATTAATGGTCAGTCAAACCAATGAACAAGCTTTAGAAGCTGCAATTGAAAAGCATTTAACAGGTGTTTGCTTAGAAGAGATTAAGTTAGGTATAAGTGAGGTAGCACCTGGATATGGTAGTGATCTATATAAGCTTGGATACACTAGAGATTTTGATATGCAGTATTCTTTAGATCTTCGGTTTTTTTGGCAGTTTTTAAAAGAAACACAAGAAAAAGAGTTGGACAAGCTGAAACGAAACAGCCCTAATGATTGGGAACGAAAAGTACTTGAACGTTTTGACCGACTAATCAAAAAACATGGTATTTTACACTTATTGAAAAAGGGTTTAAGTGTTGATGATGCTCACTTTAGTTTACTGTATCCTGCCCCTCTTGCGAGTAGTAGTGCAAAGATTAAGCAAAACTTTAATGCAAATATATTCAGCTCGACTCGCCAAGTTAGGTATTCGGTTGCCAATCCTCAACAAGAGATTGATATGGTGTTATTTATCAACGGAATTCCGCTGATAACAATGGAGCTGAAGAACTATTCAACAGGTCAAACAGCTCGCTACCACGGACAAAAACAATACCGTAACGATCGAGATATTACTCAACCACTATTACAATTTGGTCGTTGCTTAGTTCATATGACTGTGGATACAGATGAAGTCTATATGACGACTAAATTAGCGGGCAAGGATACTTTTTTCCTGCCATTTAATAAGGGGCACAATCATGGCCAAGGCAATCCTCCGAATACCTTATTAAACGGTGGTCATAAAACATCGTATTTGTGGGAAGAAGTATTCACCAAAAAAAGTTTAGCTAATATCATCCAACACTTTGTGCGTTTAGATGGCAGTATTAAAGATGATTTGAGAAAACGTACTCTTTTCTTTCCTCGTTACCATCAGATGCAAGTAGTACGTAAGTTAGTCGAGCATGCTGCAACAAATGGAGTAGGCCAAACCTATTTGATTCAACATTCCGCAGGCTCTGGTAAGTCAAATTCAATTACTTGGGCTGCTTATCAATTAATAGAAACTTACCCTGTAAGAGCTGATCTACCCGGTAGTAAAGGCGTTGAACAGCCTTTATTTGATTCAGTAATTGTTGTAACAGACAGACGTCTCTTAGATAAACAATTACGGGATAACATTAAAGAGTTTTCTGAAGTCAAAAATATTGTAGCTCCTGCATTTAAATCATCAGAGTTAAAATCAGCCTTAGAAAATGGTAAGAAAATTATCGTTACAACGATTCAAAAATTTCCATTTATTATCGATGGTATTGGAGATCTGAGTGATAGACGATTTGCAGTAATTATTGATGAAGCACATAGCTCGCAGAATGGCGATGCTCACGACAATATGAATCGTGCTATGGGCAAATCAGAAGTTGAAGAAGCAGAGGACCCACAAGAAAAAGTGCTACAAGCAATGCGTTCAAGAAAAATGCGCGGTAATGCATCTTATTTTGCATTTACTGCTACGCCTAAAAATAGCACTTTGGAGAAGTTCGGACAAAAACAAGAAGATGGACGTTTTGAACCAATAGATTTGTATTCAATGAAGCAAGCTATTGAAGAAGGCTTCATCTTAGATGTTATTGCGAACTACACAACCTACAAAAGTTATTACGAGATTGAAAAATCAATTCAAGATAACCCAGAGTTTGATTCTAAAAAGGCTCAAAAGCGTTTGCGTGCGTATGTAGAAGCTAGCCAACAAACAATCAATACCAAAGCTGAAATTATGTTAGATCATTTCATACCTAAAGTCGTTAACACAAAGAAGTTGCGCGGCAAAGGGAAAGGTATGGTGGTAACTCAAAGTATCGAAGCGGCAATTCGTTACTACAAAGCGATCACTCGCATACTTGATGAGCAAGGAAACCCGTTTAAAGTGGCTATTGCGTTCTCTGGTACAAAAGAAGTTGATGGTATTGAGTACACAGAAGCCGAGATGAACGGGTTTGCTGAAGGTGATACTAAAGACTACTTTGATGTTAACTACAAAAAAAAGAATCCAAATGATCCAATACCTAAGCACATAAATCAGGATGAGTACCGATTACTTATTGTTGCAAATAAGTATCTTACAGGTTTTGATCAACCTAAGCTTTGTTCGATGTACGTAGATAAGAAACTCTCTGGAGTATTATGTGTTCAAGCCTTGTCTCGCTTGAACCGCTCAGCGCCAAAGCTTGGAAAGAAAACAGAAGACCTTTTTGTTTTGGATTTCTTCAATAGTGTAGAGGATATTAAAACATCTTTTGACCCTTTCTATACCTCTACTACTTTATCGGAAGCAACTGATGTCAATGTATTGCATGAACTTAAGGATGTAATGGATGAGGTTGCTGTATATGAATGGCCTGAAGTTGAGAGCTTTATTGAGCGCTACTTTAACAACGAAGATGCACAAATTCTAAGTCCTATCATTGATACAGCTGCAAATCGTTTCAACTTCGAACTAGATCTAGAAGATGAAGACAAGATTGACTTTAAAATCAAGGCTAAACAGTTTGTTAAAATATACGGGCAGATGGCATCCATCATGCCGTATGAAGTTGCAGCGTGGGAAAAGCTATTTTGGTTCCTGAAGTTCCTAATACCAAAGCTCATAGTGAAAGATCCAGACTCTGAAGCTTTAGATGCTTTATTGAGTTCTATTGACTTGAGTTCATATGGATTACAGCGCGTTAAACTCAATCATTCTATTGAGTTAGATGAAGCAGGTTCAGAGCTTGAACCACAAAACCCTAATCCCCGAGGTGCTCATGATGATGATGATGAACGTGATTCTCTTGACGAGATTATCCGAAATTTCAATGAACGTTGGTTTCAAGGGTGGAGTGCAACACCTGAAGAACAAAAGGTGAAATTCATTAACATTGCAGAAAGTGTTAAGAGTCATCCAGACTTTAAAGCTAAGTATCAAAACAATCCAGATCCTCACAACCGAGAGTTAGCCTTTGAAAAGATGCTTAAAGAAGTAATGCTGGCAAGGCGTAAGGATGAACTTGAACTTTATAAATTGTTTGCAGGGGATACCGCATTTAAAGCATCGTGGACTCAAAGTATGCAACATACTGTTAATTCTGAGGCATCTAAAAGAGTTTAAATTACTTAACGTATTTATTCTTGTACTATAGAGAGGCTCTCTTTGGGCTTCTTCAATATGCTGAGCTCCTCATAATTATAGACAAGATAGCCTGTAGTACTTTATTGCCATCTATGTGAGTAATTATTATTTTTAACGATTCGTAAGGAAAGTGTGCCTATTATATTAGTGACGCTGTCACCGATAGGGGCTGGAAATGTGTCAAATTCTACTTAAGTAACACCAGAAGTAACACTTTTAAAGTCTACTTTAAATAATTTATTTATAATCAATCGGGTAGGCTGTATAATCGAGTCCAGTAGCGGCACCACATTATACGAAAGAGCCCACCTAGTGTGGGCTTTTTTGTGCTTGTAATTCCTACCGTTATTGGAATAATAATCACACTTACCTACCTTTAGGTAATTCACCTATCTTTTCAGTAAAAATAAAATTGAGTTCTGCGTTAGCATTTTAATCGTGTTTAAAATATTACGAGTTAGCGATGAAAGCGTGGGATGAAAAAGTAGGTGATTTTGTTGATCTTAATGCTTTAGAAGCAGAACAGACGAAACCAAAGCCACAACCTAAATATAGAAATGCCTTTTATAAACCGGTCGAAGGTGGGTTTCTTACTGCTGAGCAAAAAGTTCAACAAGAGCAGCCTCACAACGAACCAGTCTCTGAAAAAAACGCCCCTGTTGCTGCTTATGAATACAATATTGAAATTGCTTGCACACAAGAAGAGCTGATTACTTATCAAATAGGTGTCTTTTCGCTTGGAAAAACGAGCAATGAGCCTTTAATTGATTCATGGAAAAAATCCGCATCACAAGCAGGTTTTACCTTGTTGACCGCTTCGGTTATGGTTAATGAGCCTAAAATGCTTTATCGTGAATTCTTTACATCAAGCGGTAATGCTTTTTCATTTGAAAGCGTTCAACCAGTAAAAAAAGGAGCAGGGACACACTCTGAATCTTTTGTTCCTATTAAAGCGGCAGTGCAAGTAGGCGAGCAACTTGGTTGGCCAACGGCAGGTTTTTATTACCATTTTGTTGATGATAAATTACTTCATGAATATCAAATCGTGGGGGACGAGGCATCCACTTTTGTTGCTACTCAATCTAATGCAGAGCAATTAAGCTCAGAGCGTTTATCTGACCATCAATACAACTTCATACTTCTTCCTTGGAAAATCAATAACTCACCAGTAACAAGACAGCATTTATTGTATTTACCACAAAAAATGCCCCAACAAGAGTTTAATGACTTAAACGCAAATTGGTTAGATGAAAACGCCAATTTATTAGATGTAGAAAGCATTGTTAAATCAAAAAATGAAAGCGCATTAGCTCGTGAAAAAACAGAGGGTGATGAAGTAACCTATGTGATTCAATCTGGTGATTCATTATCAAAAATAGCCCACCAGCAAGGAACAACGGTTGAGAGCCTTGTGGAATTAAATCCTCAATACAAAGGAAAAGAAGGGCAAATAGAGGTAGATGACATCCTTATCATTGAATCGAATAAGGATGAATCAACCAACACCCCCGCGCATATTGTTGTTTTAAATGGAGATGGAAACAGAGAGGCATGGGATGAAATAGCCAAGCAGCATGGTATGGCACCCAAAGATCTTCTCAAACTAAACCCAATGTTTGAAAACAACCCCACAGCACTAAAAGTGGGTGATGAGCTATGTGTAAATGCTCCTCAACAAGCTAAAGATAAAGCGCAAAGAACCACATTGCCCCCCATTGTTTTAACGCATATAGGGCAAGTATCAAGCTTTGTGAATAGCTTTAGCTCTATGAGTGAAAGGCTATTAAACGCCTTTGTGGTTGCCGCATTAAGTGACAAAAATATCCCAGCCAATACACCCATTGTGAATGTAGGGAAGAAAACATTAAGATCAACCGAGTTATCGGCTTCCAATGACTTAGAATTATTGGCTAATGAAAAAGGCGAAGTGATTAAGAAAAAGGCAGAGAGCGAAAGTGTTAAAGCAATTCAAAAAGCACTATTAAAACTCAACTTTGACTTGGGAAGCGCAGGAGCAGATGGTAAGTTTGGAGCTGGAACCGAAAGCGTGATAAAAACCTTTCAAAGCACCTATACACCAACAAATAAAATTCATGCAGATTACAAAATCGGCAGTGCTGATGGAATAGTAGGAAAGAATACTCTGTTGGCGTTAGATGAAGCTGTTGTTGGGCTGTGGATTTATGAGCGAGGTGAATTTAAATTTACGTTATCAATAATGCAAGATATTTATCCATCAGTAAAAGATAGTAAAAAAGAAGAATTAAAAGCAATCGCAGATGAACTTAATAGCCATCTTGAGTTTTATAAGTTAGATACTCCTTTACGAAGAGCTCATTTTTTTGCACAAATAATGCAGGAAACAGGTGCTAGCTTATCGATAGAAGAGCTGTTTAGATATAGTTATAATGGCTTGATTGGTACTTTTAAAAATTTCAGAAGAAATAAAGAATTGGCAAAAAAACTATCTTATGACAATGAAATTAAAGGGAAAAATACAAAAAGAAATGGAGATTTATTATCTTTAGATGATTTTAAAGCGGTAGCAAATGTGGCGTATGGCGGAAGGATGGGCAATATTGATAATAATGATGGGTGGAAGTATCGAGGACGAGGATTAAAACAACTGACAGGTAAAGATAACTATAAAGCATTTGATACTTGGCATAACGATAATTCTAAACAATGGAGTGAGGACGTAGGCTTATCGTTTTTAGACAGACCTGATTTATTACTTAACATGAAATATGCAACTCGTTCTGCAGCTTTTTTCTGGGTTAGTAATAAGCTGTATCAACTTGCAGATAATGGACCTGATATCTCTGTTTCTAAGTCGATAACTGATATTGTTAATTATTATACTGATAGTAAACAATTAAGGTTTGATAATTTCAACAAGCTATATTCAAATGGAGTTTTTGAATGAGAATTTATTATTTATTATTTGTTGTTTTTTTACCATTTATTAGTAATGCAGATTCAATGTGTAAGAAAAATGAAAGAGTGGTATTTTCATGTGAGTTAGAGGGGGGCAGCAAAAAACTTTCTGCTTGCTTTGATGATAGAGATAAAACTATGTATTTTTCAGTAGGTAATACTGAAAAAGCTGTTATTTATAAGCCATATAAAGGTGTTGGGTTAGAGGCGTTTAAGTGGGTGCATATTTCAAGCGTTCCGACTCAACCTTTGTATGTACCATTAAGATTTAAGGTTGACGAAAATCGTAATGCTTATTTTAATGCGAACAAAGCGGGTATTTCATTAGGTATTATGGATTCTAAGTTAATGTACGAAGATAATGATAGTATTTTTTATGATTGTATACCAGAAACTAGAGCTCGCTTAGCTGATGATATTCGATCTAAAATTGAAACAGTGGAACCAAATAAGTTTGAAGCTTGGGATTAGTTTGAAATGAAATTTGATGTCATTTTTATTAAGTATTGATAACTAAAGCAGGGAAAGTATGAGCGTTAAAATAAAAAGTGCTTTTATATTGGTAGCCTTTAGCTTCTTCTCATTTCTAAGTTTTGCAAATGAGGCGACTCAAGAAAAAGCGCAAATACAAAAGATAAACGAACAATATTTTAATGAATTTAATAAGTCTAAAGCTATCTTAGATGAAAGGACTCAAGAAATATTATCTTCATCACGTGAGGGATTAGGTGAATTTAAAAATATGATTTTTTCATGGACTGATTTCATTGAGAAGAAATGTGTTTTTGCTACTGTTGAATCAAAAGGTACAGAGGCAGAAACTGCACTGTTTCTTTCTTGTGAAATTGAAGAATATAATAAAATGAATGAATATCTATTGAATTCAATTATAAGCGTTCCTTAATGTTTAAATATCTAATTAATGTATTTGTGCTTTTAGCCTCTTTTGGTTGTAAGGCGAATTTACCTGAACCAACCGTGTTACTTAAATGCAACTTAGAGAGTGGGTCTTCTTTACTTGCTCAGTATGATGATTCGAAATTTGTAATTTACAAAGGCGAAGAGTCATATATAACAAAAAGAGAAGATGTTTTATATAACGATACTTTTAGATTTCAAAGTGAATATACGATAGTTAAGTTAGATAATCATATGGGTTTGTTTAAAAGTTTTGATGCTACCTTTAGTAATGATATTGAGTATGGTTTTATAAATTCATTAGGTAAAGTTGATGCTTGTAAAGATGTTATTAGTGAAAGTTTTTTTAACTCAGTAAAAGATTTTAAGCGTGATAATAGTGGGATTTAATAAATTATATTTTAAATTTTCTTTGTCGCAAGCTCGCATTTTGTTAATCTTACTTTTAGTATCATGCTCGGCTTTTTCTTATGAGACGAGTATTGATAATGTAAAGTTTGAACAAGGAATAATCTTACTTTCTTTTTCTGATGGTAAAATTCAGCAATTAGAGTCAGAGGTTGAGCCTGATTTTCTTGATTATAAATACACTCTATTAGATGTGAATTTCGATGGTATAGAAGATCTGATTGTTACGGAACAAAATGGACGTAATAGTTTATCTATGGTTTATACATATAATCAGCATTTAGCGCAGGTTAATGAACATATTTATTTTGAAATAACAGGCTTAAGGGTTAATTCAAATAAGAGATATATTTGTGGAGTCAATCAGTTAAGCAGAGAAAATACTCAATTAGTTTATAAGTATTCAGAAAGTAAGTCCGACGTATTTAATTTTAATTATGTGTCAAATAAAGGGTATTCACTTATTCATAATGACAAAAAAGAGATTGATGAGAAAACGTTTAGTCAAATGCTAGATCAATGTGTTATGAATAAAAGTGTTTAGAGTTAGGTATTGTGGGTAAATCATCTATTTACTCGACCTCATGTTATATCTGTATTAAGCAAAAATAGTTAAAAATACGGAGATGAAAACGAATAAATGAAATATTTAAAAATACTATTATTGCTCGCTGTCTTTTTTCACTATTCAGTTAATGCGAATCCATTAGAGCAACAAATTAGTATAGGGAAGTATGCGTCTGTTTTACTTTCCTTAGATAATAACAATGATGATGGAGAGCCTGTTTGCGAGCTTAAAATTGTTACAGAAGAGAAAACATCAACGAAATATATGTTTGATGCATGTGCTAACTTAAATGTTAAAAAGTTGAATGACAAATTATTCAAATTACAAGTGATCAATGATCGCGGAAATCGTAAAAAATTGTTTTCATAAATTCGAAGCTTATTGTTTTGGGTGTCCTTGCGCGGGATCTATCTAGTGAAGATCTTGATGTTTTAGAAAATAATTTTAATAACAAAGTTTGTTTTGTCGATATTGAACCATCAGATTTGAAGTTACTGGAAAATTTTGTACTTTAAACGATAGTGAGGTTTGAGTTTAACTATCAGAAACCGCTCACTTGAGCGGTTTTTTTATATTTAATAGATTGTAATGTTATCGTGTTGATAATTAAGTGTTTTAGGTCTTTATCGCCGGTTTAAAAGGTTAAATATGGTCTCAATTTCTCAAGGTTCCCTAAGATAATTTGCTGTCCTTTGGGGTTCGAGTCCAATACATTGATATCAATATTATATGCGTCTAAAACATAGCGTACTAAAGCTGCGTTAGTTGCTATGTGCAGATTTCCATTTTCCATACCATAATCATTAGCAATGATCGCTGCTTGAGCTTCAGTTAATCTAGGGTCTGGCATTAACTCGATACAAAGCGGAGTGTTCCAAGCTTTATCTTCATCTTTTCCCATTACTATTTTATCGTTGATGTCAGGAATACCACGAATACGACTAAGAACAAAATCTCTGTAGTCTTTGGAATGCTCACAATAAGCACGAACATGCCAACGCAAAGGGGTACAGACGAGCGTATGTGGAGAAATAATTCGTTCAACTTCCTCGCCATCTTTCAAAGATGTGTAGCTTATATCGACACGTTTTTTCTCTCGAATAGCTTGAACTATCGGACGTAAAATATCGGGTGAGATATTCCGTGTTACGGAACGGACCATTGTCGTATTTTCAAAGCCCATATCAAGCTCATCAAAAGTTACCGTCATGTCTTCAGTGCGAGATAAAACATGTAAGTACTCGTCTGCATGACCTATTGTAAGCTTAGGAGTAAAGCTCTCACTGGGTTTATAACCTTTTAAATGTTTGTCGTAGATTAGGTTATCTGGTGCGATATTTTCTAAATAACTGTTTATATCTTTTGATGCTTGTTGGCGACCAATGCCAAAGCTTTGGATTAGATGATTAGTGGTCAGCCTTCCTTCCCATAATGCAATAATCTCAATCATTCGGTATCGAAAAAGAAGATCCCACCGAATTGGCCATTTACTCATAGTTTGATTCCTGTCTAGTTATGTTACATGTATATGCAGTCAGTATTTACCTGTCGCTTATAGCGTCATATTGTTGTGAGCGCAAATTGTAGTCAATAGGTCGATGGATACCTTCTTTAATTAATCGACTTAGTTCGCAATACCCATTAGGGTTTTATGAAATACTTGACATTATCTACATGATTAAATTGGATTTGATGAAATGAAGCTTAATCAATACCTCACGAAGATTTCACAAGGAAAAACGATAAATTTAGATAGGTTTATCGCCTGCTTGCCTCATTCTGATTTTAATGAGTGGCGTAAAATATACAGTGCTACGCGTGTCCGTGGTGGTTATAACTTGACGATACTTGATGAGAAACAGCATAAAGAGCTTTTTGAACCAGAGCTAAGTAATAGAGTTAGTGCATCTCATGTTGGGCGTTCGCATGATTTTTCGAGCAATTACGCGCACATATTAGTTCTGAACCGCATCACTGAATCTCAGATTCCGTTTGTTGTTGTATCTAACCTTGAAGGTTACAAAACAGAAGGGAAGCTTATTGGTAAAAAGGCTGTTCTTATCGAAAATATTGAGAATTTTTATCGCTATCGGGAGTTTTTAGAGTTTATTGGACACTCTTCGATGATAGATAGTTGTGACATTATTTTTGGTTCAGGTAATCAAATATGTCATCACTTGAATCACTCGTTTCTTTCCAGTTATGACGAACTTTATTGTGCTCAAGACGTAGAATTAGGCGGTTTAACAATATACAAAACGCTCAAAGCATATCTTCCTCAGAGCAATTGGCTAGCGCCTAGTGACTGGGAAGTTTTCAGAAATAAATTTAAGCTTAAACCCAAAAATAGTACCCATCTTGAGAAAGCCATACAGCTCGCTCGTGATCTTGAGTTGAACACAGAAGCGGATCTCATGAATCAAACGCGTTCTTTCTTAGAGCAAGAAGCTCTACTACCAGAATTATCACAGGACTAACTCATGTCTAATAAAGCAATCGATAACCTTTTGATCAGTATATCTCGTCTTGTAGCCGTAGATTCTGCGGGTGTTGCCATCGCAGAAATTGATTTGCGTGAAGGTGGAATACTGATAGGTGGCGGAAATATCGGTAAAACCTCAATCCTTAATGCAATAAGATTATTTTTATTGCCGGAAGAAAACTTTAAAGATTCGGCAAAGAAATTTGGGTTTTCAGACAAAGAAGGCAAATTTTATACTAACGATGAGAGCTTCGAGCACTACTTCCCAAGCAGTACAAGCTTTCTGATTTTAGAGTGTGACAATTACTTGGGTGGTCCTTTACCTCATTGCCAGATCCTATATAGAGGCAATTCTGATAAGTTGGATTATCGCCGAATGTTTACCTCATTGCGTTATGAGCAGATTCGACATCTTTTTTGGGATGCAAACGCTGGAGAGGATGGAATTGGTGGACGAGTAGAAGATTTAAGTCCAACAAAAGTTCAAGCCTTCCTCAAACAAGAAGATAAACATTTTAAGACACTTATGCGTTCGGCGGCAATTAAAGAGGTGATTTACGCAAATCAACTGCTAAATATTGATGCAATGCGCTTTTTCCTCTTCCCACTCAGTACGACGAGCGATGCTGATGTCGATGCTTTTCGTGCATTAGTTCGTTTGCTGTTTGATATGAAAACCGGTTCTGACACAGTACGATTAGCCATTGCTAATATTATTGAGTCGCAAAAAAAAGAGCGTAAAGATGAACTCAACTTTGATATTGATGCTTTTATTACGCATAACGAATCACTGACGCGTCGTGAAGAGCTGCTAAAAAATATCGATAATTTAAGGCCAGAGTTTGAAGCACTGTCTGACAGTCATAAGAAATTAATGAAAAACAGAAACGCTGAAGATGAGTTAATGCAGTATGCCATGATGGTGCAAAACCGAATAGGTAATGAAAACCAAGCCTTAGATTTAGAAAAGACTCAACTAGAACTGATAGAAGTTAAAACGCGATCTGCTAACAAAAATTGTAGTGATATAACTGATAAACAGAAGAACTTAGAAGGGGAGAAGAAAGTACTACTTCGCCAACATCAAAAACTTGATGAAACTGTGCAGAAAACTCAGCTGTTAGTAAATTTATACGATGAGTCAGATTCTCTCGAAACGATTGTATCAGGTCATAGACAGCATTTAACTAATAAAAATAACGAGCTGGAACTGAAACAAGATGCCGAAAAGCGACAGAATGAATTGGATGAGCTTGAAGAAGAGATTAAAAAGTTTGAAGAAATGGAACGTCGCTTTCAATCTTCAGTAAATAAGCAGGAATTTAAGTTATTTAATCAATTACCTAAATTTATTTGGGAGAAGGTAGCTGCAGTAAACTCGGAAGTGGCAGAGGCTAACCCGGAAAGAGAACTCACCTCATCAGAGAAACATGCGATAGAGTCTTTTACTGATTTAATTGAGGTTAATGACTTAGGTTATGAGCTATTTGGTGTAAAACTGGATGCGATTTCTGTCGATGGTCGAGAGTCAGATCAAGTTAAGCTAGATAAAACTCGAGCCGCTCTTGAAAAGAGCCGTAAACGTGCAGCAGAGATTAGTGCAATAGGTAATGAAAGTCGCCTTGAGCGGATTAGAGCTATTAATGTGCTTGAGGCAGAAATTAATCGAACTCAGGTCGAAATTGATCTGCTATTGGCTTTCAATAGTAATGCACAGCAGCTTAATAGTGTCAGTGAAGAGCTTGACCAAGCTAAAATTAAAGAGCAGAGACTTGAAGACCAACTTGAAAGTCAAAGAGTAGTGTTAGCGCAAGAAAGAGAAGCATCTGAATCGCAAAAAATCAAAGTAGATCAAATTAAATTAGACCTAGAGACATTAGGTAATTATCACGTTCGGGTTAAGGCAGAGCTTCAAGCCAATGCTTTACCTACTATCGACTTTTCTGTATTGCCAGATCATACAGTAGAACTAAATGAAGAGAACTTACAACATCGTATAAAAGCCCTACAAAATAAACGACAATCGAAAAATGAAATTGTTGAAAAAGTTCAAGGTTTTGTGCGAAATCAGGTGCTTGAGAACGATGATAAATTGATGTCTGCTCATATTGAGGATGATCTACTAGAACACGCCTTCCAACAACTTCAGTTGCGTTATCGTGGCTTAGATGAAGAGTTCGATATACTTCGTAAAAACTTTGTTGAGCATAAGCATTCAGTTCACGCAATTATTAATGAATTAAAAAATAATCGTGAAATGGTGCGCCAGTTTGAACAGAGTATTAACCGATCTTTTAAGGGTGTTGCTATCAATGATTTAGCAGAAGTCGAAGCAAATATAAAAGTCGAAGCAAGGTTCAGTGATTTAGTTAGTGAAATAGAGCACTTAGATACGCATTCAGACCAAAAAGCATCAGATCAATTTATTGAACGCCTTAAAGCATTTAGTAAAAAGTTTTTCCCAGATGGCAAAGCAGCGCTGTTGACGATGGAGCAAATTGTCTCTGGTATTGCTTATCGAGTGAAAAAGCAAGGGCAGACAGGCTGGGAGAGTAAGTCACAATCCACCTCCACAATAATGCTCATCAATATCAAGTTGGTTGAAATTCTCCTTGGTAGATTAAGAAACAGTGCGTGTACAACTCAGTTTCCTTTAATTATTGACGAAGGCGCTTCCGTTGATAGCTCACAGTTTGATTGGCTATTGCCCAATATGAAACAAGCTGGGTTTAGAGTATTAAGTGCATCGACCAATTCAGCATCCAGTGAGATCATCTTTAAATTCGGACAACATTTCCGATTAGACGCGATGCGTACTGCAACTCCTTATAGCGCAGCGCGAACCATCGTTTTTACGGGGATGCCTGACAGTTTTATTACAGAAGGAAGCGCATTGGATAGAGAACAACTTGATATGTTTGGGGATGCAGATGAGTGATCAACGGCTTCTAACTATTCCGACTTTTTCTATTATGCTTGAACATCACACTATCATGCGTGACATCATTCGTGAAATGGATGAAAAGAGTGAGCCTTATGTACGTGAAGCAACCTTTATTTCTCGGTTACATCGCTATATTCAAGGACAAAACAAAGATAAACAGAAACAGCTGCGTACGGCTTTTTCGACAGATAACTTGCTTGAAGCCCACATTTTGGTTGATAAAGATGAATTTGGTGGTGAAAGTCGACTGATCTTTGATCGTTCCGTGATTGGTGTGTTTCGGCTATTTGACCGCAGCCTATTTCAGGATTTGACCGATGTAGCATTGAAAATTCAACTCGGAGGAATACGTTTATTATTAGCTAAACTTCAGTCGAATACTTTGTTGTTTAGCGATAGTGATCTTGATTTTAAAGAATTGATAGATGAACTGTTTCATCGTTTGAGTGAGTTATTAAATAGCATCCGTTTGAACTTAGTTAAAATGCAGATGATTAACCAAGAGTTGAGTGAAGCGAGTGAATTAGCCGCTAAATCAGATAATCCGCAGGTTTTCTCGGTGTTACAACGAGAGTCTATTGAAAAAATCTCGCTACTTTTGTCTAGGCATATTTTACCAACTCGACAGTTTCTTGATGAAAAAAGTCGCTTGAAAGATGGTCCTAACTTATTTGAATGTCTGCAAAGTTTGCGTAGCCAGTTTGAACATCATCAAGATCACCAACGCTCAACAACAATGCTGAAATATGAGGTTAGCTTTAATAGCTTTCATTCACAAATAAGCAAGGTATCTCAGTCGGTTGATCAGTTTTTGGCTCGGTCAAAAAAACGCCTTAAACAGTTTAATGCGATTGAAACGGCATTTAGTGATCTAGTCAAAGAATTAGATGCGACAAGGCATAACCTCAAGCGTAGCCAGATTGATGGGCAATTTGCACGTGATAATGGTGCATTCCTTGGGTTAATGCAACAGGCTAGGCCAAAAGTACTGCGTATTAGCAGTTCTGAAGCTTATCTTAATAATGTAGTCAGTGATATAGAGGCAAGAGTAGCTGATCAAGGTTTGCTAGAAAAGAATCGCTATGTTGATTTAATGAGTTTTAAAGATGATTCTACTGAGCGAAGACTAGAACGAGCAGAATGTATATACAATTTGGTAAAGCAAATGAAAATGACAGAATATCAAGATTTAACACTCGCGCTGCAACGGAGGTTGAAAGGTAACTTACCTGATTATCATTTTATTGATTTGCTAGAAGGGTTAAATTTTCTGATGCGTAGCAATGAAATGCTTGATGGTCATGCAGTAAAAGTAACTAATTTCCGTAATCGTATAGTTCAAGGCGATATTGCGTATTTATATCGTAAAATTCGAACAGAGAGAGTGACACAATGATGACAGCTTTTTCCCAAATAAGTATGGCTAAAAGCCAACAGATTTACTCAACCTTTGTAAACGGGAAGGTGATTACTAAACAAGCTTATGAGCTTTATCAGCAGACCTTTATAGAAAGTACTCTCTATACTGAGTTGTACAATAATCTTGATCATTTTACCCAGCTCTATCTACATATTGGTTACAATCTGAATTTTAACGTTGAAGGGGAGTTTTTCTATATCAGCCGTAGTGAGGCAGAAGAAGACGCAGATACCAACGCCACCAAGATCCAGGCAATATTATTGATTATTGCCCGCTATTGGGTGGATAAAGGTTTTGACCTAGACGATCTCACCACTCCGGTGATTGGATTAGGGCGCTCTGCACTAGAAGAAATTGCAGAACAAACTATTTATGATGATATTCGACAGGCGCTTGGAATCGAAACGTGGGATAAGGCGCTAAACTATCTTGCTGATCGAAACTTTCTCTATCCTTGTGGTGATAAACATTATGTTTTAAGTTCAGCCGGAATGCACTTTTTGAATTTACATGTGGAGAAATACTCACAAGAGCAAGAGTAAACGATTCACACAATTGCAAGCTTGATTAATGACTGTTAGTTAACTCTATGAATTAACTAACAGTATTAAAAGTAATATTATGATAACTAACCGAGCAGAGCAATGTTATGTCCCTGATCCAAATACCACTACAGATTTAGATAAGTGTGGCGTGTCTTTTTAAAGTAAGGGCAATCATTACATCGGATTGGTTGTGCTAACTAGACTAGGTAGGTACTTTATATTGATTAGCTCAATCGAATAAGGTTAATCAATCGGAAATTTTTGCTTTTGGTGGAGGACGCGCATTATTTTAATACTCTCTCCATCAATCATGTATGAAACAATCATTGATATTTCAGGAATAATGAGTAATCGCCCTCTAACATTTTCACGTGGCACACCCGTTAAAGGTTGCTCTAACAAAGCCTCAACCTTCTGCTCAATGGTGTTATCTGTTCTTTCTGCGACATTTGGATTAAAGTCATAAAGAAATTCAAATATTTTCTCACGATCATTTAAAGAGTCTTCTTCCCAAAAAATCATTTATCTTTGGCCTCGAATTCGAGCTTTACGCTCAGCCATTGTTTCTTTTGCTTCATTATGATTAATAAAGTTAGCTTTCCCTGAGTCGAATTTATTGAAAGCTAAATTTACTTGCTCAGTTAACCATTGATCGTGTGATAAGGCTTTACGCTGTTGCTCTGCCATTTCCTCTGTCAGTTCTCGACAAGCATCACTTAGAGTACGCCCTTGGCTCTCAGCAAATTGTTGTGCTAATAGTTTAACTTCATCATTAACTCGGAATTGAATTCTAGTATCCATAATTTAATCCTTAAGAATGCGTACACACAAATGTTAGCACATTATTAAGTGGTAGCAACTAACAATCTGTTTAAGGGTGACATAGTATTAAGATAATGCCGAGAGTAGAAGTAGTGCAGGTAAAAGTAACGTCATCTCCTTCTTTAAACGGTTTAAATCGTTAATGGATGTTTTTCTAAACTACACTTTTATTTATAAATAACTGGCACCAAACAAGCAAAACTTCTCAATAAAGCTATTTATTACTTGTACATACATTCTATTTTTATGACAATGGTCGAAGTTATTTATCAACTAGATGAAGTTGTGAGAAAAGTATGAAACAGAAAAAAAATATAATTCTACTGGCGTCGCTAATGTCTTCATTAGTTCTTACTGGTTGTGCTTCAAATGATGAGCTTATTGCTCAGCAAAAGAATCAGACAGAACAAATGAGTGTATTAGAATCAAAAGTTAGCACGTTAGAATCTCAGGTTGGTACATTAGAAGCTGAGCTACAAAAGCAAAAAGAAACGGACAGTGAAATTTATCAAACTGTACGTAAGTTAGATGTAGCACAAGGCGAACTAAAGGCGCAAGCACAGCAACAAGCTGACAAAGCGGTGATGTACTACACAATTAAACAAGATGATACGTTATACAGTATTGCAAGAGAGCAAGGGATCGCATTAGAAGATTTACTTCAACTAAACCCTAAAATCGCTAACCCTAAGCGTTTGCTTATTGGCGATGTGCTTAATATTAAGTAATTATATTCGTCACCTAAGAGTGAATGATTATAAAGACCACTATATTTAATGTAGTGGTCTTTTTTTTACGATAAAACTAAGCATCCTAACCATTTTATTGTGTTTTATTAGCGTTACTTTAATAATATGTTAAATCCTTACTTTTTATGTGTGTTTGTCACAAAATAAGTATGGGAAAAATTAATTCCCTTGAAAGTATCATTGCATTAGTGGAAATATATCCCATAGATTAAATATTTGGGAAATAATCCCCGTGGATAAAAAAGACTTCATCGATGCAGTAAATGGATTAGGGGCGCTAACGGCGGCAGAGCAGCGTATTACCCAATATTTTATGAAGCATTACACCATGCTGCCATTTGCCAAAATCGATGAGTTATGCAAACAAATAGGGGTAGGTAAGGCTACGTTAGGTCGTTTTTTACAGCATTTGGGTTTTAGTGGATTTTTAGAGTTTAAAAAGCACGTAGCAGATGATTTAGCATTAACACTTACCACGCCAGTAGAGCGTTACGAAACACTTCAACCTACTGATAGAAAAGATAATGTTTTGCAGTCGCATTATGATGAAGTGATGTCGAATATGGCTAAAACCTTTGCGACAATCTCTGAGAGTGATTTTGAATTAGCCATCGAATATATGCAAAACCCGAAAGGGAAACTCTATGTTATTGGCAGCGCATCATCAGAGGCATTGGCGAATTATTTTTACCTATTAGCTAGATACTTACGTAAAGATGTTGTTTGGTTAAAAGCCGATATATCCACGCTGCCACATCAGCTGGTAGACGTAAGTAAAGACGATGTTTTATTTGCCATTTCTTATCATAGGTTCTCAACCATAACGATACGGCTAGTGAAATGGTTTCATCAATTTGGTGGTCGGATCATCTTAGTGACGGATCAACCCGTAAATCCTTTTGTCGCATATTGCGATATTCAATTCTCAGTAGAGAGTGCCAGTCAGGGCTTCTTTAATAATAGAGCATCAGGGTTTGCATTAATTGAAGCATTTATTAAGGGGTTATCAAAACAGAAGGAAAGAAATAATCGATTTAATCGCATCGAAGGATTGTTTGAAGAGTTTAGTATTTTTGATAAATAAAAATACAGTGTCATAAATAAGGGAATAGCTCTATTTTAAAAGAACTTTGTTTTAAATAACTCTGGTATTTTAAATTCAGATAAGCTCCCGCATATTCATAATATTTATTAATTTAAGTTTGTTTATTTTTAAATGGACTTACCTATCTATAGTTATAATATATTGAGGTTGTCATGATTACTTTTTTAGCGTTACCAATAATATTGGGTGTCGGATATTTTATAGTAAAAAAATATAATACTCAGGCAGTGTTATTTCTTTCTGGTTTATTAATGATTGCGTTGGGTGTTTTAAACGGAACTACGGAGTTTCTACCTAAGGGCGGTACTCCAACAGGGTCGATCATTGTCGATTTCTTTGAAGTGATTAAAGTGATTTCGTCATCTACATTAGCGAAATTAGGTCTGATCATCATGGCGGTTGGTGGTTTCTCTAAATACATGGGTCACATTGGTGCTGCAAACGCCATGGTACAAATTGCGACTAAGCCACTTTCATACATTAAAAACCCATACTTAGTCTTAGCGCTTGCGTACATTATTGGTCAATTAATTAATATATTTATTCCAAGTGCTACAGGCTTAGCATTATTGCTATTAGTGGCTATGTATCCAGTATTGGTTGGCGTTGGTTGTAACCCTGCGGCAGCGGCTGCGGTTGTAGCAACAACAGGTTGTCTTGATTTAGGCCCTGCCTCTTCTGCGGCAAATAAAGCGGCGGAAGTGTCAGGTATTGATGTTGCGACGTATTTTGCTAGCTATCAACTTCCTGTAGCCATTGCTGCTATGGCTGTTATTGCGGCTCTGCATTTTGTTTGTCAGCGTTATTTTGATAAAAAAGATGAAGAGAAGGGCGTGGTTCATGAGTTTAACCTTGATGCGAAAGACCAACGTAAAGCGCCTAAGTGGTTTGCAATTTTACCTGTTCTGCCATTATTGCTGCTATTAACCTTCAGTAAATTTGCGGTGACATCAGTTCGCATGGATGTCGTAACGGCAATGTTCATATCTCTATTTATCGCTATGGTGTGTGATTACCTATATACCCGTGATGGCAAAGGAGTTGCTGCGTCATTAAAAGTCTATTTAGAAGGTATGGGTAACGTATTTACGGGTGTTGTGAGCTTAATTATCTCGGCACAAGTTTTTGTTACCGGTTTAACGACGATTGGCTTTATCGCTCTACTGCTTAATTCTGCTGCAAATATGGGATTGGGCTATATTGCTATGGTTCTTGTTCTTGTTGTGATTATTGTTTTAGTTACTATGTTATCTGGCTCTGGTAATGCTTCATTCTTCAGTTTCTCAAACCTAGCACCAGATGTGGCAGCACAAGTAGGTACGGCTGCTGCTCACGTTGCACTTCCTATGCAGTTAGCAGCAGGTTTAATGCGTTCTGCATCGCCAGTGGCGGGTGTTGTTATTGCGTGTGCGGGTGTGGCAAACGTATCACCAATTGAATTAGCTAAACGAACGATTATTCCAATGTCTGGTGGTTTAATTACCGTTTTAATTTGTTCTCAAATTTTAGTGTAGTTTACGGTTATAGCAATCCGGATAAGCTGTTATTTACATGCTTATTCGGGTTGGGATTAAATATAATTTAGATCCAAGAATTGGAGTTAACTATGGATATTATCGAACGCTTTTTAAGTTATACACGTATTAATACGACGACGAGTCGAGAAAAAGGGGCGGCTGGGATCATGCCTTCTTCAGATGGTCAGATGGAGCTTGCCAAGTTATTAGCAAAAGAGCTAGAAGCATTGGGAATGGAAGAGGTTGTTTTACGTGATACGGCAATTTTAACGGCAACGCTACCATCAAATATTAAAGGTGAGCAGACAATACCAACGGTGTCATTTTTTGCCCATCTTGATACCAGTGCAGAGCAAACAAACGATACCAATGCGCAGATTGTGAGTTACCAAGGCGGTGATATTTGTTTGAACCCTGCATTAGAGATTATTCTAAAAGAGAGTGAGTTCCCTGAGCTTGTTAACTACGTCGGTGATGACATTATAGTTACCGATGGCACGAGTTTATTAGGAGCAGATGATAAAGCGGCGATTGCTGCAATAATGAATGCACTGCAGGTATTGAAAGCCGATCCAAGTATTCCTCATGGCACTGTGAAAGTTGCTTTTGTTCCTGATGAAGAGCAAGGTTTACGAGGTGCGAAGGCATTTGATGTAGAAAGCTTCGGTGCTGATTTCGGTTACACGCTTGATTGCTGTGGCATTGGTGAGTTTGTTCATGAAAACTGGAATGCGGGTGATGCAATCATTACGTTTACTGGACAATCTGCACACCCAATGTCTGCAAAAGGGAAGCTAAAGAATTCACTATTAATGGCTCATCAATTCATCAGTATGCTACCAGGTGGTGAAGCGCCTCAATATACCGAAGGTCGTGAAGGCTATTATTGGGTGAAAGAGTTATCTGGCAACAGTGCTAAAACAGTACTGAAAATGGATATCCGTGATTTTTATAAAGATGGATATCGTGATCGTATGGCATTTTTACAAAACCTTTCTGACAGTTTTGCTAAGTTATGGGGTGATTCAAGTATCTCTATCAATCTAAGTGATCGTTATGAAAACGTAGCGAACAGTTTAGAAGGGGATGCGAGTTTCCCTATTGATATTGCAAAAGCGGCATACGCACGTAATAACATTGAAATGAAAGCGATTCCTATGCGTGGTGGCTATGATGGTGCTGTGTTATCACAAAAAGGACTACCATGTCCGAATATATTTACAGGCGCACATAATTTCCATTCAATTTATGAATATCTGCCTGTTAACTCATTAAAAGCGGCAAGTAATGTAGTTGTGGATGTGATTAGAATTACAGCAGAAGAGGCGAATTAAAATAGCTATAGTGGTTGTGACGCTGTCACTTATGTTGTGAGTATATGAAGAGCATATTAATAACGCAATATGCTCTTTTTTAGGATGATGATAAGTAATTTATAGATTCGTTTATTGATTAAGCGGAATCTCGAGCAATTAATTCAGGGTTTAGAATAAGACTTTGAGGTGCACTGTCTTTATTGTTTATTTGATGAATTAATCGATATCCAGCTTGGCGACCAATATCACGAATAGGGGATGATACAAAGGTTAACGATGGCTGAATTAATTTAGCTTCAGGTACATCATCAAACCCAATGATAGCGATTTGTTGCCCTATATGGTTATCTTTACCTACACTGCGGTTAGAGCGATTTACACCATATACCGCGCCAAAAGCTGTTGATGAATAATGACAAAGTATCGCTGTGATTTTAGGGTTCTTATTAATGAGTTCATTGACAGCTTCTGCTGAGGCTGTTTGGCTTTTATCACATTCTACAACCCATTCCGGTTTAAAAGGTAAACCAAATTGCATAAGTGTGCTGCAGTAGCCACCTAAACGTTCGGCTCTGCTTAATGAATCACTTTGCCCACCAACGTAAGCAATCTGACGGTGTCCTTGTTGAATCAAATACTCTGTGGCAATTTTAGCTGCTTGCATATTATCAGGCCCGACAAAGTCAATCTGCTGTCCTACTTTTGCTCGTGCAACGCAAACAATCGGTAGACCTAAGTCTTGTATTCTCTCAATATGTGGGACGCCAACATCACGAATAGGGCAAAATACAATACCACCTACATCTTGTGCGACCATAGTTTCAATACATTGGTCGAATTTTTCCTGACTTTTTCCTGATTGAGTGAGAAAAAGCATATAACCTTTCTCTTCTAATACTTCACTTAACCCTGCTGCAATCTCAGCATAATAGGGATCACTAATGTCTCTCAGGATCAATCCAATTAATAATGACTGTTTTGATCGTAAATTAGAGGCCGTTCGGTTTTTAATGTAACCGAGCTCTTGTACTGCTTGATTTACTTTTTGAATGGTTTCAGGTGAGATCCGTCCTTTATCGCTCAGTGCCATTGATACGGTTGTTACTGAGACGCCAGCTCTTTTTGCAACATCCTTAATATTTGCTTTTTTGTTTGTCATAGCACTTCTTTTACCGCGAATTAGATAAAACGTTTTACCTAATAAAACACATTTATTGTCGCCATTCTAGCGTAATTATAAATCTAATGGAAAAAGATCGTGATCGCTCGCACAAGATTATTGGTAAAACGTTTTACCAAAATTTATCAGGTGTATTGTATTGACAATGATTAAGAGAAAATTTAAATCAAAAAGACATTTAAATTACTCAGCGATATTTTATTTTAAGTGATTAATTAAGGATATTTTATGCAGCAAAAAGCGAATAAAACGACTTTATGGGAGTTCTTACAAAGCTTAGGAAAAACCTTTATGGTTCCTGTTGCTTTACTTGCGTTCTCAGGGATATTACTTGGTATTGGTAGCTCTTTCTCAAGTGCTGCATTAAAAGAGGCAATGCCATTTTTTGATAATGTTGCTTTTCAGTATTTATTTATATGGATGACAAAGATTGGTTTAGTAGCCTTTATTTATCTTCCAGTAATGTTTGCGATTGCCATTCCTATGGGCCTTGCTCGTGAAGAGAAAGGGGTGGCTGCATTCTCTGGTTTGGTGGGTTATGCTGCATTAAATTTAGCGGTTAACTTCTACTTAACGGTGAATGGGGTACTTGATAATGAAGTGTTACGTGAAGCTTACGGTGTAAAATCTATCCTAGGTACTGAATCGATTGACACCGGTATTTTAGGCGCGGTTATCGTTGGTATTATCGTTGCTAAGCTACATATTCGCTTCTATACGTTTAAAATGCCTGATGCATTAGCGTTCTTTGGTGGTGCTCGTTTTGTTCCTATTATTTCAACGATTACGTTAGGTGTTGTTGGCTTATTGGTTCCTTTTATTTGGCCTTACTTTGCGGCAGGTATTAACGGCATTGGTCACGTTATTGCTGGTGCAGGTGATTTTGGTCCTTTCTTATTTGGCATGAGCGAACGTCTACTTTTACCTATTGGTCTTCACCATATTTTAGTTGCGCTTATCCGTTTTACTGAAGCGGGCGGCACGATGGAAGTGTGCGGTGATACGGTATCTGGCGCATTAAACATTTTCTATTCAGAGCTTTCTTGTTCTGAAACACAAGGCTTTACACCATCAGTTACTGCTTTCTTATCTCAAGGTAAAATGCCTGCGTTTTTAGGTGGTCTTCCTGGTGCTGCTCTAGCTATGTACCATTGTGCTAAAGTTGAAAATCGCAGCAAGATTAAAGCGTTATTAGTTTCAGGTGTGGTTGCTTGTATTGTTGGTGGTATCACTGAGCCGCTTGAGTTCTTATTCCTATTCGTTGCTCCAGTTTTGTATTTTATCCACGCGATTTTAACTGGTCTTGGCTTCATGATTATGGGAATGCTAGAAGTTACTATTGGTAACACTGATGGCAACATTATTGATTTCTTAGTCTTTGGTGTACTTCAAGGTCTGTCTACTAAATGGTATTTAGTTCCAGTGGTTGCAGGTGTTTGGTTCGCAGTTTATTACTTTGTGTTTAAGTTTGCGATTCTTAAGTTCAACCTTAAAACGCCAGGCCGTGAAGCGGAAGATGTTGCGATGTCTAAAGAAGAAGCCGCAATTATTGCAACAGCTGGTGGTAAAGGAAAACTTATCCTTGCGGCACTTGGTGGTGCGGAAAATATCACATCACTAGATAACTGTATTACACGTTTACGTATGACGGTTGAAGACATGAGCTTGGTTGATGATGCTCAGTTGAAACTGTATGGCGCACTTGGTGTGGTTAAACTTGATGAGCATAATTTACAAGTTGTGATTGGCGCACAAGTTCATATTGTAAAAAATGAAATGCAATCCTTAATGTCAGCAACAGCTTAATCGTTAATAGGTGGAGGTTCTCTCCACCTTTTTCACATTCTTCGTATTTAACTTTATATAGACTTAAGCTTTTGGAGTCGCTATGTTTAATTTCTCTGAGCAAATCAATCGTAAAGGCAGCTACTGTACTCAATGGGACTATGTTGCTGATCGTTTCGGTGAGGCCGATCTTTTGCCATTCACAATATCAGATATGGATTTTGCTGCACCACCTGTGGTTATGAATGCACTAAAATCACGAATGGAGCATCCTGTATTTGGTTATAGCCGTTGGGATCACAGCGATTTTAAAGGGGCGATCACTGATTGGTTTAAGCGCCGTTTTAATGCTGAGTTTGATGGTAAGCATCTTGTTTATGGGCCATCTGTTATTTACATTATATCTCAGCTGATCCGTCAATGGAGTAATGCAGGTGAAGGTATTATTGTTCATACCCCTGCTTATGATGCCTTTGATAAAATGATTTTAGGATTAGAGCGAACCATTATTCCAAATCAATTATCTCCTTCCTCAAATGGTTATCAGATTGATTGGAATGTATTTGAAGCTCAATTATCTGATCCGAATAATACGGTTTTATTGCTGTGCAGCCCTCATAATCCGACAGGTAAAATTTGGAGTGCTGATGAGTTGAAACGCATGGCGGTTCTTTGTGAAAAGTATCATGTGGCAGTGATCAGTGATGAGATCCACATGGACATTTGTTTTAAACCTCATACGCCTTGGCAAGGGTTTGGAATGGGAACTCGTTGGGCTTTAGTGAGTTCAGCATCAAAGTCATTCAATATTCCGGCGCTTAATGGCTCTTATGCTTTTATAGCTGATGATGTTGCAAGGGAGCATTACCTATTTAATCTTAAACAAGTGGATGGGCTTTCTTCTCCTTCTATTCTTGGTGTTATTGGTTTAATGGCCGCTTATCAAGAAGGGGGGCCTTGGCTTGATGAGCTGAAATTATACCTATATGAAAATCATCGCTATGTTCAAGAGATGTTGGCGAAAGAGTTACCAAGTATTGGTTATCAAATCCCTGACTCTACGTATCTTGCATGGATTGATCTTTCTTCGTTATCCCTAGATATGGATGCATTAAATCAGTGTTTAATTAAGAGCCATAAAGTTGCCATCATGCAAGGCAGTACTTATGGGGTTGCAGGGAAAGGCTTTGTAAGACTTAACTTAGGTTGTCCGCGCATAAAAGTAGAGCAAGGATTAACGGCGCTTATTTCTGCAATTAAAGAGTTATCCTAATGAGCTCTGTATATAACGTAGAAGCTGGGCAGCGTCATTACCAATGGGGTTCTCACTTACTTTATGGATTGTTTGGTCTTCCGATTAAAGATGATAAGCCGCTGGCTGAATTATGGTTAGGTGGGCATCCATCGTTGCCTTCTAGAGTTCAATTGGATGATAGCTCTTGGCAAACATTAGATAAGTTCTTAGAGCAAAAACCGCTGAATTTTTTATTTAAAGTATTGAGTGCCTCTCAGCCTTTGTCTCTTCAGGTTCATCCGAACCATACTCAGGCTAAAGAGGGATTTGAGCGTGAAAATACACAGCAGATTCCTTTGGATGCACCACACCGAAATTATAGAGATGCTTACGCTAAGCCTGAAATGGTCATGGCGCTATCACCTTTTAAAATTATGGTGGGATTTAAAAAGTTAGAAGATATTGTTGATAATCTTGGTTTAATTCAGTCGGAAAGATTAAATGTTATCTTAGAAAGTGAAGCATTTAATCATCAGACATTATTATTCTCATTGTTGCAATTAGCACAAGAAGATAAACAGCAGATCATTGCACAGGCATTATCTATTGGAATTGGTCACAATGACCTAATGTGGCAGCAATTGGTAGAGCTTGCACATTATTATCCAAGTGATATTGGAGTATTAGCGCCACTTTATATGAATTGCTTAACTCTAGAACCTGGCGAGGCGATGTATTTACCCGCAGGTACTATTCATGCGTATACAAAGGGCACTTGTATTGAGTTGATGGGCTGTTCAGATAATGTATTACGAGCTGGGCTTACTCCAAAATATATTGATACCGCTGAGTTAATGGCTTGTACTCAATTCACTTCGTTTATTCCTGAAAAATTAACCCCAATGCCTGTTGAGTCAGAGCAAATATTGCAACCAACAGAGACTGATTTTGGGCTTGCATTATGTCAAGTCACTGAACATGAGCAATCTTTAACGGTGACGTCTCGTTCAATTTTACTGGTTGCGAAAGGGCGTATTCAGTTTAATGACACTGTGTTGCTAGCAGGGCAATCATTATTCATAGAATCAGGCACTTATCAGGTATCTGGTGATGGATTATTAGTTCGGGCTTTTGAATCTAAATAGAAAAAAGAGCCGATAATGTTATCGGCTTTTTTATAACTAAAGAATGAGTGAAGATATCGTGACTAGTACTAGCTTTTCGATGTCTTGATTATATTTGGATTAACACCCATTCGAAGAGGTAAGATTTTTACTTGAGCGAGTAATAAACCGATAAAGACAAAAGTCCCACCAATGAGGTGATATATGGTGGGGGATTGGCCTAAAAAGATAAGGTTAATTGCTACTGTAAATATCGGGACTAGGTTCATAAATAAGGTTGCTTGAGCCGCTCCAATGCGCTGAACTCCTTTTAACCAAAACCACGGTGCTAATACAGAAGCGAATGCAGCGGCAAACAGAACCATAGGCAAAGCATCTGTAGTAATTACATAAGAGTCACTGCTAAGGAGTAGAGAGAGTTGCAGTAATGTGGCAATCGCGACTTGGCTAAAAATAGAGGCCCAAGGTTTAAGAGGTAACTTCCATTTATTCAGCAGTATTGAATAAAGCGCGTAGGCTAAGCTTGAAATAAACATTAAACCGTCGCCTTGTTGGATTCCGTTTGTGAGTAAATTAGTAGGGTTACCTTTACTGAGCATATAGACCAAGCCAGAAAGAGAAATAACGGCTCCGATTAACGCTTGTTTTTTTAGTTTATTGCCTAATAAAGGCACAGCAAGAAATAACCCAAATAGGGGCATGAGTGATAAAAATACGGCGATATTTGTTGCGCTTGTTGTGTGAGCAGCATAGTAAGCAAGGCATTGATTTAACACCATACCTAATGAGGCGAGAATAGTAAGCTTACCTAGGTTACTGAAGATTAATTGTCGTTGTTGCCATACGGGTTTAATGCAAAATGGCAACAAAATAAATAAGGCAAAAAACCAACGATAAAAAGCAATGGCTCCGGGCTCTATTGCGCCAGTGGCTAGTTTGCTTACTACGGCGTTTGCAGCCCAAATAAAGACGGCAACAATTGGGAAAAATAGATTCATAGTTATCTCTGTTATTGATAGTTAACAGAATTGTCACACTAATACAGAGAGCAGTGGTATACCATTTATGACACCGAATATAGCGATTACGACAGATAAAAAATTCATGCCTAAATTGACAGAAAAACTGCCAACAGAGGTGTTCTGCCACTATTTTTTTATTGAAGCGAAAACTGAAACTTTACCGCATTCACACTCTTGGGGGCAGTTGCATTTAATTAAGCAAGGTGTGTTAGAGATGGAAGTAGATCAACAGAAAATGGTGTGCCCTGAAAACTATACAATTTGGACACCTCCTCACCAAAATCACCAAGCATTTAACCGGAATGACATCGAATATTGCGCCATTAATATTACGGCAGAGTTGAGCGAAAAGTTTCCTAAACACGCGTGTATGATCCCATTAACACCGTTATTAAGAGCCATAATTGATGATTTAATTGAACGAAAAACCACAATGGTGAGCTCAGAAGAAGATAAGTGCCTTAGTTATGTGCTTATGGATAGATTAGTAAAAATAAACCCAATTGAAATTTATTTACCATCAACTAAAGATAAGTTATTAGCACCTATTTTGACGCAACTAGAAGAAACCCCTGAAGATGATTCGAGTTTATCTGTTTGGGCTAAACGTGTATTTAGTACCGAAAGGACGCTAGCCAGACGTTTTCAAAAAGAATTAAAAATGAGCTTTAATGATTGGCGACAGAGAGCAAAATTAGTTAAAGCAATGACACTCTTGAAAGAATCCATAAGCATTAATGAAATAGCGTATCAGCTGGGTTATAGCCAAGGGTCTTCTTTTATTAAAATGTTCCGAAAGCATACTGGTGTAACTCCGGAACAATTTAGAAAGCAGAATGAAAGGTTAACAGTGGGAGATAATTAGGGCATGACAGTCAGTTGGATGATGATAAAAAGCCGCTGAATTTAGCGGCTTTCTGTTTTAGACGTTATGGTTATTTATTTAGTTACTCAGCGCTACTTTAATTCTCTGCATGGCTTGAACTAACACTTCACGAGGGCAACCTAGGTTTAAACGAATAAAGCCAGATCCTTCACTACCAAAAGCGATCCCCATGCTTGGGACTATTCCCGCTTCAACTAATTTCAGTTCTAATTCTTTATCTGTTAACCCAAGACCACGACAATCAACCCATGCTAAATAACCTGCTTCTGGGGGCATAAAGTTCAGCTCTGGCAGTTCGGTTTGAATAAAGCGTGATAGGGTGCTTATGTTCTCTTGTAAGTATGTTTTCAGTTCATTTAACCAAGGTGCTGAAGTTTGATAAGCGGCGGTTGCTGCACACATTGCTAAGCTATTATAAACATCCATACCATGAGCATCTAAACGGCGAACTAAACGTGTTTTTAATTCTTGATTTGGGATCATGAAATTAGAAATACGCACAGAAGACAAACCAAATGTTTTACTTGCCGCGGTAGCTACAATCAGTTTTTGTTGCAGCACATCTGGTAATGACAATGCTGAATGGTAAATGTTATCTCCCATTGCTAAATCGCCCCAGATCTCATCACTTAGTAGCCATACATCGTATTGATGACATAGCTCTGCTACAGCGGTTATCTCTTCTTTTGACCATGCTTTACCAACAGGGTTATGGGGGTTACAGAAGATCATCACTTTAGCGCCTTGCTGAAAACAAGATTCTAAATGAGTAAGATCGAGTGAGTAAGTTCCTTGTTGTTCAAGTAATGGGTTTTCAACCAATACTCGGTCATTAAATTCAACGATTTTACGAAACGAGCCATAACCCGGTGTTTGCATTACCACTTTATCATTGGTTTCAGTCAGTAGCTGAATTGCCATTGAAAGCCCAGGTAATACGCCGTGTACCGTTGTTATCCACTCTTTTTTTATACAGATATCATGCAGCTCTTGATACCAATTGATAACAGCTTGATAGTAGTCATCATTACGCTCTGCATAACCAAAAATACCATGGTCAATGCGGTTATGAAGCGCTTCTAATACGTGTGGTGGCGCTTGAAAGTCGTAATCAGACACCCACATAGGTAGTCGGTCTGTACCATCTAATCCGAGTTTTTCTTTCATGAAATCCCATTTTAATGAGCCGGTGTTGCAACGGTTGTGAATGCAGTCAAAAGAAGTTGTCATTAGATAGCCTTATTTTACGTCAACTGGAGATAGAGAATCGTTGTCTTGAGTTACTGGCGCTTTTGCAATACCAAAGCCTGTGAAACCATAAATGATGGCGAAAATCACGCCGGTGTAACATTGAATTGCCCATGGAAGGTAATCAAGCGTTGCTACGCCTAGTGTGCTTGCCATGTAAATACCTGCTGCAGTCCAAGGAACTAATGGTTCGATAATGGTGCCTGCATCTTCAATGGTTCTTGACAGGTTTTTTGTATCTAACCCCATTTTGCGATAAGCGTTTTGGAATAATTCACCCGGGATTAATAGGGCAAGTTTGCCATCAGAGGTTGTGAAGACCACTGTAATCGTAGCAATCACGGTTGATAGAATTAACTGACCTGTACTGTGAATCAGGTGTAAGAATCGACCTAGAACCACATTGAGTGTGCCAGTTAAACTTAAAATACCCGCAAAAGCGAAGGCACAAAATACAAGAAGAATGGTGCTCATCATAGAGAATAGGCCACCACGGTTAAGCAGTTTTGCAATGTCAGGAACTAAGCCGTCAGTAGTGTGGCCATTTGCGTTTAGCATATCGATATTAAAGCCATTAACAAACGCTTGCAGTGCTTGTTGTAGGCTGAAGCCTTGTAAAAATACACCGATAAGTAGGGCAAGAGCAGAAGCCGCAAGCATTAATGGAAGCACTGGTTTCTTAGTAAATGCACCCCATAAGATCATGATTGGTGGCACAATTAATAGAATATTAAGGTTATATAGGCTTTCTAATCCTGCAAGAATATCTAATACTTTTTGAGGTTCGCTTACATTTGCAACATCGCCGTATTGGCCAGCAAAGAAGAAGACAACAGAAGCAATAACAAAGCCCGGTAGTGTTGTATAAAGCATGTGTTGGATGTGTTCATACAATGTGGTGCCAGAAACGATAGGTGCAAAGTTTGTTGAATCAGAAAGAGGGGAGATTTTATCACCAAAGTAAGCACCAGAAACCACTGCACCAGCGGCGGCTGCCATTGATACATCAAGACCTGCGGCTACGCCCATTAGAGCAACACCGACCGTACCTGCAGAGCCCCATGATGTACCTGTACAAACAGAAACCACACTGGTAACAAAGAAAGCAGCGATTAAGATATATTGAGGACTAATAACTTTTAAACCCCAATACACCATGTAAGGAATGGTGCCACTGACCATCCAACTTGCGATTAGGCCGCCAACCGACACTAAAATTAAGATAACTGGCATTGCTTTCGCCAGTTTCTCAACAATGGCGTTCATTATCTCATCCCAGTTGTATCCCATTTTATATGCAATAAAACCAGTGAAGGTTGCTGAAGTAAGTAGTAGTGCTTCAATTTGTAGACCAAATAGGCCATATCCAATTGCAAGTAGACCAAACATGACTGCAATAGGTGCTATTGCGAGTGCAAATGATGGTAGAGGCTTTGATTGTGTCATTTTGTATTCCTCGTAAATAGATGTAGGGTTGTTTTGTTTTTATGAGGTAATAATAAGAGTTCTATTAATTGGAATATGAGAGGTAGGTAACGCACTCATGTAAGCGCTTACATGGGATTGTTACCTAAGATGCTCATCACACTTTTAGGGCTTGTTTATCTAAATAAGGCATGACGGTTTGGCGCTCAACCAAGCTAGCATTAAAGCGATGATTTGATGGTGGAACATATCCAGTATTTTTTATTTTTAATGCTAAATCAGCAGCATAACTCGACATTTCATCAATAGGGTTGTGCATTGTGGTTAAGCGTGGGTAGAGATATCGAGCTAATAAAACATCGTCAAACCCAATAATAGAAATATCGTCAGGTACACGAATATTGTTTTCATGTAAATTAGCCATTAAACCTGCGGCCATTACATCGTTAAAGGTAACGACAGCAGTGACTTCTGGGCATTGAGTCAATAATTGTTCACCTGCCAGTTCTCCGCCTTCTTCGCTAAAGTTCTGATTTATTATCCAATTTGGTTCAATAGTAATATTAGCGTCTTTCATGGCATCGCGATAACCGTTAAGCCGCTCTGTTCTATCTTCAATAGGAAGGTCACTGGTGACACAAGCGATCTTGCGATGACCTTGTGAAATTAAATGAACCACAGATTCTTTGGCACCGGCTCTATTATCAATATAGACAGAGCGGTTGGATATTTGTGGAATGGTACGGTTGAGTAATACCATCGAAGGGAGTTGGGCGCTGTATCTAAGTAGGGTGGTATCGTCTAGCATTTTTGCGTGAACCACCATGGCTTCGCATCCTTGACTGATCAAAAAATCCAACCCTTCTTTTTCTCGCTGTGCATCATGACCTCCGCTTACTACGACTAATTGGCATTTATGCTTACGTGCCACTTCTTCTACGTGTTTGGCTATTAGGGCAAAGAAAGGATCTGCTAGATTGCCGGTGAGTAGACCAAGGGTGTTATTTGTCTTTTTTGCTAAGGCGCTGGCTCTTGCATCTCGCTGGTAGTTGAGTTCACGAATGGCACTTTGTACTCGCTCAAGAGTCACTGGCTCAACATAAGCAGAGTTATTGATTACGCGGGAAACGGTAGCGGTAGAAACTCTTGCTAACTTTGCAACGTCACTGATTGTCGCCATGATTACTACTTATGGTGATTAACATTAAGTCGGAGTGTAGCGTGGATTTTTCGATAAAGATGTTAGAACTATCAAATTCTGTGGAGCATGCCGTTTATAATTACCTTCTTATCAATAGTATTAAATATTTAATACACCATTTAATTATCTCATTGTATTATCTGACTGAGCACAAGGGTGTGCAATAGTATTAAGGTTAGATATGTTTAAAAATAAATTAGCAGTGTTATTTACGTGTTTGTCTGTATTTTCTTTTTCGGCTCAATCAGCGAGTTTTGATACCGTTACGTTAGGGAGTAAAGGAGGGATCCAAGACGGTAATTTAACAGCTTTTTTAATTAAAAGTGAGGCTGATTCTCATTTTGTCATGCTTGATGCAGGCTCTGTTGTTAATGGGTTAATTGTTTCAGAGCAGAAAGGTGCGTTTAAAGATATTACCGTACCAGATGACTCTCCCTATACAAAAGTAGGTTACTTATTAAAGGATAAGATTAAGGGCTACTTTATTAGTCATGCGCATTTAGACCATGTTGCGGGTTTAATTATCTCTTCTCCTGATGACAGTAAAAAACCGATCTATGGATTAGAAGCGACAAATAAAGATCTTATGAAGAATTACTTTAATTGGTCTGCATGGCCTAATTTTGGTAACAAAGGTGAGGGCTTTAAACTGAACAAATACAATTATGTGGATCTTCAACCGGGTGTTTGGAGTTCGGTAGCTGAAACTACGATGAGAGTGATATCATTGCCTTTATCTCATTCTGGTGGGCAATCTACGGTCTTTATTTTAAAAGACAGTGAAGGAGATGTATTTGCTTATTTTGGTGATACAGGACCAGATGAAGTAGAGAAAAGTTCGGCAATGAAAATGGCGTGGTCTGCATTAGCTCCTTTTGTAAAACAAGGGAAGTTAAAGGGGATCATTATTGAAGTTTCTTTTACCAACGAAACCCCAGATAAGTCTTTGTTTGGACATTTAACGCCAAACTGGTTAGTTAAAGAATTAAGTGTGCTTGAAGGAATGAATGGCAAAGGTTCTTTAAAAGATCTAAACGTAGCCATAAGCCACATCAAATACAGCTTAAAGAACAGTGAAGATCCTAAAGTAATTATCAAAAAGCAGTTAGCAGAAGCAAATAACTTAGGTGTAAATTTTATTTTCCCTGAGCAAGGAGATTCACTGCAGTTTTAGAACAATCTAATTTAGCTCATATCAAAAGACAACAGCCTGCTTAATGAGAATTGAGCAGGCTGTTTTTATTGATTATGCGTATTTTTTATTATGCTCAATCACAAGTAGTGATACCGAGATAAACACAATGTCTTTAAGTAAAAAGAAGTTGGTTGTTAATACGCCATCAACGACTTTCCATGTATTAGGTGTAGTTGCTAAAAAGCTAAGTGTTGCAATAAAAGTGAGTAAAGCAAGGATCCCTGAGTAGTAACCAATTTTAGGGTTAAAGAAGCCTGCGATAAGTCCTATTGCAATCACAATTTCAGTCAATCCAATGATATTTGATACCATTTGAACTGACATAAATCCGTATATCCAGCCCATTAAAGGGTGGTTTGCAACTAATGGCTCGATAGCTGCTGCTTCTGTTGGGGTAAATTTAAAAATACCTATCCAAAGTAGGGTAAGTACGACACCAAAGACACCAATTTTATAACCTAACGAAGTTTCTGCTGAGGTGGCTTTACAAGTTTTAGTATTCATTTTTATCTCCTGACTAATAAACTAAACTGTTTAGTTTAATTTATCGTTTATTTTGATACTGTCAATCTGTTTTTGAACTAAACAGTTTATTTTGCTAAAATCACAGCATTAATGGAGAGTGATGTATGAAAGAAGAAAAAAGAATAAACGCACTTAAAAAGACGATAGAACTGTGCGCATTACATGGTTTTCATGGTACGAGTATGGATAAAATTACCGCAGCGACGGGGTTATCTAAAGCGACCATATATAAGTATTTTCAATCTAAAGAGAATTTAATTGCCAACGCATTAGAGTTGTTTAGCCAACAATCTCTTTCTCATGTCCAAGCTTTGTTTGAAAATACAGAACTAACATTAGAAGAAAAAATTGCGTTTCGTTTTGAAGGTCTTGCTGGGTGTATTGATATCGAGTCATTTAACGGTTGTTATTTTCAATTGGCATACAGTGAATACAGCAGTGAAGATCAAGGTATTACTGAGGTAAGCGCGCAATACAAACAACGCACACAAGAGCTATTAATCGAGTTATTTAAAAGACACGATATTGAAGATGCAGAGTTAAAGGCCAAAAAAGCAGGGCTAGTTTATAACGGGCTATTGGCATCGTTACAGTTAACAAAAGATGCAGAGCTTATTGAACTCGCTCACCAAATGTTTTTAGGTATTATCTTTAAATCTGAATAATGTCTTACGTTTTTGTTTCATAGGGAATGAATCATGAAAGTTGCACGTTTAGATCATCTTGTTTTAACGGTTAACAGTATTGAAGTGACGAGTCAGTTTTATTCAAACGTGCTCGGAATGGATATCGTTACCTTTGGTGAGGGCAGGGTCGCCCTTACTTTTGGTGAGCAAAAGATAAACCTTCATCAATTAGGATATGAGTTTGAACCCAAGGCGGCACAGGTTCAAAGCGGCAGTGCTGATCTCTGCTTTATCACTCATACGCCCATTAATGAAGTTCAAAGCCATATTGAGTCACAAGGCGTGGCTATCATTGATGGTCCAATTCAACGAACAGGAGCGCTAGGCAAGATAATCTCAGTCTATTTACGAGATCCTGACGGTAATTTAATTGAACTCTCCAATTATTTGTGACTCTTAATTAGCAAGAAGCAGTACTTATCTCTCATAAGCATTTTCTTAGCATATACTTAGATCGTGTAGCGATAATATTAATCATAAAGGTTGACTTAAACTGAAATTCGACTAAATTAAACTAAACGGTTCAGTTTAATTTAAGTAAATCAGTTTGCTGATAGGGGAAGTCGCAATGAAACCAATAAAAATCACATTATATCGCTGGGCAGGCAGTTGGGGCCCATTCAAAGTCAATATTCCATGTGGAGAGTGCACTTTAACGAAAGATATTCTTGAAGATACATTTAACACTGAGCTTGCTGGTATTCCTATTGAGCTTGAAGTGAAAGATTGGTTGTCTTACTGGTGGGAGCCGTTAAAACTTAAAGCATGGCATGCACCGATTATCATTGTTGAAGATAAAGTGATTAGCCAAGGTGAAGCATTAAATCGTGGTGTTTTAGTTCAATCAGTGATCGCTCAAGTTGCTAAGCGTGATGATATCAAAGGCAATGTAGTGTTTGGTAAGGCGACGTGTCCATATTGCATTAAAGCGAAAGCCGCATTAGATGAGGCGGGAGTTGACTATATTTATCACGATGTGGTGAAAGACAGTGCGGCTTTATATCGTATGATCCCAGAGGTTAAAGCCATTATTGGTGAGAAAACGCCAGTGACGGTACCTCAAATTTGGTTGGATGGTAAATACGTAGGTGGTTTTGATGAGCTAAGTAAAATCATGAATACCAATGTAACAACAGGAGAGCACTATGAATAAGAAACTGATATTACTTGTCGCTCTTTTGATCTCGTTTTCTGTGGTTTATTTTAATTTTGGACACTTGTTAACGTTAGATCAGGTAAAAGCCTTTCATCAAAACGTACAAAGTGACATACAAGCTAATTTGTTGATGTACAGTGCCATTTATTTTATCTCTTATGTGGTAGTTACGGCACTTTCTATTCCTGGTGCGGCTGTTGTTACCTTGCTTGGCGCAGCACTGTTTGGTTTTTGGTGGAGTTTATTACTCGTATCGTTTGCGAGCACCATTGGAGCAACCATCGCGTTTTTGAGTAGTCGTTATTTATTAAGAGAGTGGGTAGACAGTAAGTTTAAAGATAAATTGGTAGCGATTAATGAAGGCGTGGAAAAAGACGGGGCATTCTATTTGCTGACATTACGTTTGATCCCAGTGTTTCCTTTCTTTTTAATCAACTTACTTATGGGATTAACCAAAATATCAGTAGGTCGTTTTTATCTGTTTAGTCAGTTAGGTATGTTACCGGGGACAATGGTGTACTTAAATGCGGGTACACAATTATCAGAAATAACCTCGCTGTCTGGGCTAATTTCACCGCAGATTTTAGGTTCACTAGCCTTACTTGGTTTGTTCCCGATAATGATTAAGTTTGTTATGGCCCAAATTCAAAAGCGCCGCTCTCAAGTAAAAGAGTAGTAAATAGAGAGACCTATCCCACAATATTATGGTTTGATAGGAAGAATCGTCTCGTAATAATCATATTTATCAATTAAATTAATCAAAGAAAGAAGCATTTTCCCCAATGCTTCTTTTTTTTATTTATGGGGGCATGATTAAGGTTTAGGAATGAAGCTTAAAAGCTTGGTATTGAGTATTAGCGCCGTATTGTTATCGGGTTGTGGAACGATGGTAAAGCAGCAAGAATATAATGCAGATTTGATCATTAATAACGGACAAGTATTAACCGTAAACGCCGATATGCAAGTGATTAATGATGGTGTCGTGGTGGTTAAAAACGATAAAATTATAGCGGTAGGTGATACGACATTACTAAGTCAATATTATGCACCAAAAAATATTGATGCGAATGACGGTATTGTGATGCCAGGAATGATTAATGCTCATAACCACCTTCCGATGATCGCATTTCGTGGTTTAGGTGAAGAAGGCATTTCTAATCGACTATTTGCTTATTTTTTCCCGCTAGAAGCACAAAAGTTAAGCCGTGAGCTGATTTATAATGCCACTAAGCTCGGTGCTATCGATTTAGCTCAGAGTGGCGTTACCACTTATGCTGATATGTATTATCACATGGATGAAATGGCTAAAGCGACCAAAGAGGTTGGGTTAAGAGCCGTACTTGGTGAAACTGTCATTAAGTTCCCTGTGGTGGATGCAAAACAACCGTATGGTGGAATTCAATATGCCCAGTCATTTATTGAAGAATATCAAAATGATCCATTAATCACGCCAGCTTATGCACCTCATGCCGTGTACACGGTAAGTAAAGAAAAGCTTCAAGAGATCAATCAACTTTCTGAAGATTATGATGTGCCTGTTTTAATTCATGTTGCTGAGTTTCCAAATGAAGAGACAAGAATTAAAGATCCAACCAAAGCGGAATCTCCAGTTGAATATCTAGAAGAAATTGGTGTTCTGGACGAACGAATGGTGATTGCTCACGGTATTCATTTATCTCAACATGATCAAGCGTTATTAAAACAAGCGGATGCGGGAGTGGTTTATAACCCAATGGCGAATGCGAAAGGGGCAACAGGCATTGCTCCTGCTTGGGATATGTTTCGTGCGGATATGCGAGTTGGTTTAGGGACGGATGGACCAATGAGTTCAAACCAAGTGGATTTATGGCGCACGTTAAGTTATGCCGCAAATATGCAGCGTTTAAAACACTCAGATAGAACCATTATGATCCCAGAACAAGTGATCGAGATGGCAACTATTGGTGGTGCAAAAGCCTTGCACATGGAAGATGAAATTGGCTCTTTAGAAGTTGGGAAGAAGGCGGACATCATCATTATTGAAACTCAATCAGCGAACATGATGCCAAATTATGATCCTTACGCTACGCTGGTTTATCAAGCTAACCCAAGTAACGTAGAAACAACGATTGTAAATGGCAAAGTGGTCATGGAACAGCGTCAGATGCAGACTGTTCAATTGGATGACATTCGACAAAGTGTTGAAGCGTTTGAATCAGATATTGCTGGTTTTGCCAAAGAACTGTCTAAAAAAGCGATAAAATCAAAAAGTTTGATGGATTAGTTTTATATAAAAATCTTAATTTTTAGATGCTTAGTTAGGCTCTAAAATATTATTATTTTATGAATAGAATAAGATGATTATTTCCTTTATTATTCAACTTTAAATCGGTTATCGGATAAATAGGGTGTTTAAGTATTTATTGTTAGTAGGTGTACTTTTTAGTAGTACTTCTTTTAGTGATGAATTGTTTGAAAAAGAAGCTGAGATATATCGAGTTCAGGCTTATGCTTTTTCATCCATGCCAGAGCTAAATTATAAAGTGTGCAGTAGTAATATATTGACGCTATATAAAATAGAAGATACGTATTATTTAGTGACTGACTTTACTACCTATGAAAATGCAAAAGACATAGTAAGTTCTTTAAGAGTAGAGTGCGGATTTAAATCATGGATCCGACCTCAAGCGATGGATTTGTCATTTACTCAGGATAACCGAGCTTACTAATAAAATGGGCAAAGGTATTTATTTACTTTTGCCCATTTTTATTTGTTACGATTGGTATTAGATAAGATTGAACTTGGTCCAGACTTTAGATCGCCAGCGGCGAGCCATAATGATCCCACGGACCCATTCATCTGCTGCAAATGCTAGCCAGGCACCAAGTACACCGAATCCAAAATGAACACCAAGCAGATAAGTGAGACTAACGGCCACTCCCCACATGCTCAATATTCCCATTTGAACTGGGAACTTAATATCTCCAGCACCTTTAAGAGCGGATATAAAGACAAGGTTAAATACCCGTCCCGCCTCCACTAAAATAGAGCCTGCGATTAATCCTGCGGTTAAGGTTATAACCTCTGGATCCTGTGTGAATAGGCTAAGTAATTCATAGCGAAAGAAAAAGACGATACAAGTAAGGGCAACAGACACGGCAAGAGAGACCAAAAAATAGAGTTGTACGCGAGTAAGAATTTGTTCAATCCATTTTTTTCCTACGTAGTAGCTCGTTTGTATTTGGCTTGCTTGACCGACTGCTAATGCAAAAGCAAAAGAAACGCGAGCAATATTTTGGGCGTAAGTAAATGCAGTTAATGAAGCGGTACCCATTTGTACAACAAGGTACACAATGACCATTTGTGACAAGTTATAAGAGAGCATTTCACCTGCGTTCATTACGCCAATATGCATAATTTTCTTATAGGTGGCTTGAGGTATCTTCTTAAAGTTGGCCATTGGTAGTGCAATGTGTTTTCTGTGGAGCATAATCCATAAAATAATGGTATTAATCACTTGGCTAAACGCGGTCGATACGGCCACACCTTGTACACCATAAACGGGTAATCCAAACGGTTGGTATAGCGCACAGTAATTACCGGCAATATTAAGACCGCCAGTGAGAAGGTTCACTATCATTGGGGTACGAGAGTATCCATTACTGCGTAATATGGTCGAAAAGACAATACCAAGGGTTACAGTTAACGTGAAAGAGCCAGTAATGATTAAATAATCGTAGGCAAAAGTGGCAACGTCACTTTCTAGTCCATACATGATAACAATAGGATCTGCGGCAAAAAAGGCGAACAAACTGAGGCCAAGTCCTAATATCCCACCGAGTACAACACTGGCTACGGCTACATCAGTTGATTGTTGTGGTCGGCCCGACCCGTTGTATTGGCCAATAAGAATGCCAGTACCTGTACTCACCATCATTGAAATGATCATTAAAAAGAAAATGATTTGAGAGATAACCCCAATAGCAGATACTGCCAAATCAGAATAGCCACTTAGCATGAATACATCACTGGTACTAATGGCTGTACGAAGTAAAATTTCGACCAGGATTGGCCACGCTAATGTAGTGATCTGCATTCGGCGTTCAATAGGGTTGCTTTTATCAAGCATAGCTTATCCTTAAAAAAGGGAAGAGAGGATGCTCTTACCATATAGCTAGGAAGGAGTTTAAAGGTGTCTACTTTGAAGAAATTCATTCTCCCAGTCTGGGAGCTAGAACTCGTTTTTGGATAGTATACTAATTTAAGTAATTATCGATAAAAATAGTTAATAGAGTTAGCATCAATTATAAAAATATTTGTTTTTAGCATCATTGTTTTTTATTTATCAAATCTACTAACAAAAACGCCATTATTTTGCAAAGAAATCAATCAAGTTACTTTAAAAGCAACGGTAAGAAAACATAAGTATGTAATAGGTAAAGCCGATAGTTATGTTATAGATTAAATAAATCCATTTGATAGCAATAAAATGTAAAAAAGATGAAATTATTGTTATCTATTAAATAGGCTTTCCATTTGGCGTATAAGGGATACTCTGGTTTTTCTTATTAATCTGAATTACTATCCCCGACATTATTTCAGCGATGTGATGTATCAATGACTGTTCTATTATTTTTACAAATAGGCCTTATTATTGGAGGCCTAACGTTCCTTTTTATGCTCGTTTCATTATGGCTTAAGAAAAAGGATTCAGAAAAAGACACTAATATATGGGCTGTTGGTCTAATTGGTGGCTTCGCAAACTTTTGTGACACTCTTGGTGTGGGAAGTTTTGCTATTAAAACGGCTGGTTATAAACAGTTTAATTTAATTGATGACAAAGTATTACCTGGCACCTTAAATGCTCAAGCAACCATGGCAACGGTTTTTCAAGCCTTAATTTTTCTTACCGCTGTTAATGTGGATTTAACGACGTTAGTTAGCTTAATTATTGCGGCGTGTGTTGGTGCAACTGTTGGTGCTCGATTAGTATCAAATTTTGACCGTCAGTTGATCCGTTTGATCATGGCAGGGGCTTTGTTAGTTGTTGCATTGCTGATGTTTGCTGGACGCTTAGATTTATTCCCACTAGGTGGTGAAGCGTTGGGATTAACGGGGGAAAAATTGGTTATCGGGATCATTGGTAACTTTATTTTTGGTGCATTAATGACAATAGGGATTGGTTTATACGCGCCGTGTATGACGATGATTTACTTGTTAGGTATGAACCCGTTAGCGGCATTTCCAATTATGATGTGCTCATGTGCTTTTTTATGCTTTTTCTCGGCTGGTGGCTTTATCAAGCAGAAAGCGGTGAACTCAAGGGCGTCTTTGGTGGTGGCGATAACCGGGCCTATTGGTGTATTAATTGCGGCATTTATTGTGAAGTCCCTCGATGTGGATATGCTTGCTTGGTTAGTGGCATTTGTGGTTCTTTATACAGCCGTTATGATGTTGCGTTCATGGCAACAAGGCCGAGTGACAAATAAAGCGCTATAAAATGCGAGTTTCTGTCACATAGTTATTGGAGATATAAAAAGTTCGTGGTATTTTCCACCTACCAATTATTTATGGATTTTTTATCATGCCAAAGGCAAGTGACATCAAAAAAGGTTCAGCAATTGAACACAACGGTAAAGTATTTTTCGTTAAAGAAATCAGCAAGCTAACTCCAAGTGGCCGTGCAGGTGCAACATTATTCCGTATGCGTATGTACGATGTAGCAACTGGCTCAAAAGCAGACGAAAGCTTTAAAGCTGATGACATGATCAATTTAGCTGACTTTAGTCGTCGCAGCGCAACGTTCTCTTATGTTGATGGTAATGAGTATGTATTCATGGATTCTGAAGACTACACTCCATACAACTTCAACAAAGAAGCAATTGAAGAAGAGTTACTTTTCATCACTGAAGAAACTCAAGGTCTTCAAATTCTTATCGTTGATGGCGCACCAGTTGCGATTGAGTTACCTTCAGCAGTTGATTTAGTAATTGCAGAGACAGATCCTTCAATTAAAGGCGCGTCAGCAAGTGCTCGTACTAAACCTGCGACAATGACAACTGGCTTAACTGTACAAGTTCCTGAGTACATCGCTAACGGCGAGAAAGTGAAAATCAACACGAGTGAACATAAGTTCATGAGCCGTGCTTAATCGTTTTAGATAGTATTATTTAATACTGTTAAAAACAAAGAAAAGGCCAGTTATTATTTAATAGCTGGCCTTTTTAATTTGGCGTATTACAAGTCTCGCTCGATTTTGGGTGAGTAAATTGAATAAGCGGTAATTTGTCCTGCAACAATAGCAGAAAACATAAACAGAGCGGATAATCCAATACTAGGAATAGGAAGTATGGATTGCTCAAACACACTTTGACTTGCACTCACTAAGACGCGACTTCCCGGAACAAGAATAATGATCCCTTGTACGATGAATATAATCCCAGTTAGGTTTAATCGCCTAGCAATCCAAGTACCGTAAAGGGTGATTAATACGGTTGTAACCCATGTACCCACAACCCAACCACCATCAAAGCCAAGATAAAATGGCCCCCACATACCTAATACCGCGACAGGCAAGCTATAAACGGTATCAATAGGGCGAGCTTTAAACATTACGCCTAATGAGAATGAAATAATAGGTAAACCTAGTATTTGTAGCCATATTGGAAATTCATTTTGATAATCAATGGATTCGGCTGTGCCAAAAATAGCTTCGCCAATGTGTAAACCAATAATGATCCCAATAAGAAGTTTTATTAAAGTGAGAAAGCACTGGCCAAGTAAACTGGTACCAGAGACGAGATCATTAAAAGCCAAACACTCTAGAGCATTTGAGATGGAGAGTCCGGGAACAAAAAGAACCACGGCGGCGATACAAAGCCCAAGAATAGGAATTGGGACACCAAGGCTAGCAATAAACGCAACAGTAAAGGCAACAATTAAGGCACCAAAAAACTCAACAGCAATACTACGGCGTTTACTACAAAAAACTTGAGACAACCAAACTAAAAATCCAAGTAAAAAACTCACACATAAAGCTTCGTATGTTGATCCAACTAACATAAGAAAGGCAGGGGGAATGCACGTGTTTGCTAAACAAACCGCCCAGGAAGGATAAGAGATCCCTTCAGCTGGAGCGAGTGGAACAGGGGTTAATGGTTGTTGTAATTGAATAATAGTATTTGCGAGTAAACCCAAATCAATACTTGAGGGTTTATGACGTTTCATGATGACGGCGTTATTATCATCAGGAAATTGATAGTTAATGGACGTTGGTGTTGCTTGGATCATACAATTAACGCCATATTTATTGGCGTAAAAGGTCGTGTAGCGTTCTACTTTATAGGGAGCACAACCGCAACGGTGCAGTGTATCTCCAATCTCTACAATTCGATTGATACGATATTGTGAAGGCATATCCTTATTCCTACAGCTTGATGTATGATACCAATCTAAACATTTAATTATTTCAAATGCTTAGATCGGCACTAATTTAAAAACGTATTATTTAAAATAAGTTTCCATCACGAACAAGTTCACGAGGTAATCCATTTTTAATTCGATTACCCACCCATTTCCCTAAGCCAATAACTGCGCCTTTATAAGTAACAATTGTCTCACCTTTTCCTGAGAAATCAGGACGTACATCTCGTCCCATATACCACTCACGTGCTTGTTCTGTGTTCAGTTCTGCACAAGTAGGGTTATCAGCTGTCGCCAATGCCATGATAGCTTCATGTTGCCAGCGATATCCTTTTTTATGGGTTTCAGCAAGTTTAAATCCAATTCGATGATAGCGCATTTCGCCAATTAATGGCTTCATGCGTTTAGGAAAAGCCCAGACTTCTTTATCTCGGATCCAAAACTCATTATCTTCAGGAATTTCTAATTGTAATGTCGATTTTAATTCTGCTTCAATAGCTTGTGCTTCTTTATTTGAAGCCGGTGCGAAAGGAAATTTTCCTAAGCGTTTTTTCACTTCAGGGGGCGTAGTTGAGCTATTTTTACGGATCTTAGCAACAAAGAAGCCTTCACTATCAAAAATTTGTGGGTAGATATGTAAGAAACCTTCTTTGGTTAATGCTTTTTCTGCATTTTCAAAGAGGTCACCTAATGGCTCAAACGTGACCGTGTCACCGAATTGTTCGACAAGATGATGGCAAATATGTTGGTTTTCTTGATGATTTAACGTGCAGGTTGAATACACCATAACACCACCCGGTTTTAGGGCATGAAAGGCACTTTCAATTAAGTCACGTTGAGTGTCACCAATTTCGATAACAGACTCTGGACTCCAGTTATGCATCGCATCAGGGTCTTTACGAATGGTTCCTTCTCCTGAACAAGGTGCATCAAGCAAAATAGAATCAAATGTTTCTGGTAGCCAACCACCAAAAACACGACCATCAAAGTGGGTAAGTGCCACATTACTTACACCGCAGCGTTGGATATTTGAGCACAGCACTTTTACGCGGCTTGAAGAAAACTCGTTAGCAACGAGAGCGCCTTGGTTTTTCATACCAGCAGCCAGTTGCGTTGTTTTAGAACCGGGAGCTGAAGCCATATCGAGAGCCATTTCGATATCATCATTATTTTTTAATAATGCAGTAACTGGCATCATTGAGCTGGCTTCTTGAATATAAAATAACCCTGACATGTGTTCGGCCGTACTGCCTAGTTTTACCGTATCGGTTTCTGGTCTTGTTATCCAAAATCCAGTATCACACCAAGGCACAGGTTCTAATAGCCACTGTTTTTCATTAGCACGCTGTTTAAATTCTTCTACGCTATTTTTTAATGTGTTAACACGGATACTGCGTCGTAAAGGGCGTTTACAAGCAGCAACAAATTCTTCCATAGAAAGGTGGGAAGGCATGGTCTCTTGTACTTGATCTAGGAAGGCTTTAGGTAGAAAAATATTATCGTGCACAGATGAATCTCATTGGGTAATGTTATGGCAGGAAGTGTAAACGTAATTCAGACTATTGTCTAAATGGAATCGACAGTAATAGCTAAAATTAAAGGCTTAAATAAAAAAGGCAGCCAATTTGAAGTTTGGCTGCCTAAAGTTAGCGATTAAGTTATTGTTGACTATTTATTGGGATTAGGAATAGCCGCATTCCACAGAGGCCAATCTTCTTCTGCTGCTTTATACAGTAGGTAAGATTTGTTCTCTTTTGCTTGTGGTTTTAGCTCTTCGTCATCAGGAGTAGAGAATGCAATACCGCCACGTAGAATACTATCTACGGTACCAGCCTGTACTTTTGCTCCACTTAAGCCAATGGACATATTTACCCCTGAAACATTCCAAAAAACGGTGTTTTGACGAACAAGGTAACTAAAATCAGGATTTATACCTATGGTGAAAATAACACGATCAGATAAGTCACCTAACTTAACATCGGTCACTTCTCCTACTTCCATTTCTCTAAATAAAATAGGGGTTCCAATTTTTACTGAACCTCGGGTAATTGACTCGAGAGTATAAGTGACTAAATCATCACCTTGCGATTGGTCAGCGAGTGAAAATTGTGTTTTTGCTTTTCCGTCACCTGGTGTTACTTGAATATAGCTGCCTAGTAGGGTATCGAGATTTTCAGCACCCGATAGGCTAATACTTGGTTTTACAACCCAGAAATGACTGCCAGAGACAGCAATTTGATTAACGTATTCAGGGTAAATACGCGCCTGTATATAAACATTATTTTGTGTAAAGTTTGGTGATACCTTGCTGACTTCACCAACAGAAACACCTTTATATTTAATGAGTGTTCCTTTAGATATTGAATCACTGTCTTTTGCAGTGAATGCGATAATTCGACCAAACCCTTGGGCTTCAGATAAATTAGAGTATAGCTTCCATTTTTTACCTAATTTATTTTCTACTCCTTGCATATTATCAAAGCCAATACCACCACGGATCATCGACATCAATGGAGCTGCTTGAATATTAACGCCACTTAAACTGGCTTCAACATTCACTCCTGAATAATTCCAAAATACGGTGTTATCTTCGATTAGGTGTGCGTACTGTTTTTCAATATTGATCTTAATGTTTACACCATCATTACCTAAATCAAAGTCTGTCACTTTACCAACAACGAGGTTGCGATAGAGAATAGGACTGTTTTTCGTAATAGGAGGAAGCTCTGGGCTAAACAGTGTCAGCTCTGTGCTTTTAACTGTTTTAAATTCTGCAAGTTCAGCCAGTGAACTATTTTTAAATAGAGTATAACTTTTTTGTTTATAGCCTTTACCTTCACTAGTAAAGCTAATTGAACCTGAGATGAGGGCTTGTGTTGGCGGAATATCGATATTTACGCCAGAGTCAGTTAACTCTGCGGACACACTGCCAGAAACAAAAAATTTGTTACTTGATTTAATGAGATGTTTGTACTTCTCAAGGATCATGACATCAAATTTAACTCTGTCGTTAACTAATGCAACTTGAGTCACTGAGCCTACTTTTATGCCTTTGTATGAGATAGCAGTATCTGGTGTTAAACCAAAAGATTGATCTGCATATAACGAAAAAGTGAGTGCTTTTGTATCTTGTTTTATCAGTTCTTGTTTTCTTATGGCTGTAAATGCTCGAGATTTATCACCTTCACCTGGGATTAAGGTTAGGAAGTTACCGCGAACAAGGTTGCCAATATTTTCGACACCAGATAAACCAAGTTTTGCCTCTTCTAGAACAAATCGAGAACCATCGTTTAAATAATCGATAAATGCGGGTTCAACCGTTGCTGATGCAATGATGTCTTTTTTATCATCAGACAGTTTTAAACTGTTAATCTGGCCAATTTCAAGGCCCCTATACATAATGGCCGAGCCGTTTGGGCTGATTTGGTTATTGTCTGGTAGGGTGATTTTAATTGAAATACCACGGCCAGCAGTTTTGATGTTGCTGTATAGTCGGAATTCTTTTCCATTTTCAATCGCAATACCATCATCTGGTGAATCTACTGCGATAGCCCCACCAATTAAGGCTGATAAACTTTCAAGTTGAACATCAACACCATTAAATCCAATACTTGCACCTACGCCACTGGCATTCCAAAACCGGCTTTTAGAGGTGATTAGATGAGCATACTCTTCTTGGATAAGCGCTTTTATTCGTACATTATCGGTTTTTTGGTCTAGTTTGAAATTGTAAACTTCACCGATAGGGATTTTTTTATAGTAAATCTTTGAACCAACAGAAATGGAACCCAAGTCTTTAGAGCGTAAGGTAACACTTAATCCGGTAGAGTCAGGTTGAATAGCGGGTGAGTTGGCAAGGGCTGTGAATTTTGTTTTTAGATCGCCACTGCCAGGTAAAATAGCAATATAGTTACCCGATACTAAAGCATCAAGTCCTGAAATACCCGTTAATGAAGCTTGCGGCTTAACAAGCCAAAATTGAGTATTGTCTCTTAATAAGTTAGAGGCTTCTGGGTAGATGTCAGCATCAACGTAGATGTTAGAAAGATCTTTAGATAAGGTGATATTTTTAACCATCCCGACTTCAAGACCCTGATAACGAATGGTTGTTCGCCCTGCGATTAGCCCTTGAGCATCCTCAAAATAGATTTGAACGCGTTGGCCCGCTTCAATAATAGCGGAATAGACAAGCCACCCACCAAGGCAAAGTGCAAGAAGAGGTAATATCCAAAGTGGGGATATCCCTCGTTCATTTTTGATGTTTACTTGTTCAACAGTAGAATCAAGATTTGTCGGTTCGCTCATAATTATCCCAAATCAGACGAGAATCAAAACTTTCAGCGGCCAGCATGGTAAATACCACAACTAAACCAAAGGCAACGGCACCAAGGCCTGGGGTAAAATCTAAAATTTGTCCGCGATCAATCAATGTCATCATAATAGAAATTACGAATAAATCCATGACTGACCATTTTCCAATCCATTTTACAGCCGTATATATCGCCATTCTTTGTCGATGGAATACACTGCGTTTGAATTGAACACACAATAACAAGTAACCTAAACCAAGAATTTTAGCGACCGGAACTACGATACTTGCTACAAAAATGATAATGGCGATACCATACATATCCGTTTTAATTAATCCAGCAACGCCGGAAAAGATTGTATCTTCTAGTCGCTTGCCATTGGTTAGCAGAATCGAAATAGAAAGTACGTTAGCTGGTATGATAAAAATGGTTGCAGTTAATAAATAAAGCCACGTTTTTTGTATCGACTTTGGCTTTCTTGAGTGAATAGGTCGCTTACAACGGATGCAGTGAGTGCCACTTTGTTGAGTGAAGTGACAATGCTCACAATGGATTGATGTTTCAGGTCTAGTAATAGGTGCTTCAATCTTTTGCTGATGTTTTCTTTGCCATGCGCGCCAATAGCGTCGTGCGCTTACATGAGTCAATAAAAGTGAGGTAACAAAAAGAAGTAAAACAAGCCCATAAAGACCTGACCCAACGAAAATATCAGCATGGTCTTGAATTTTAAAGCAAGCGATAGCCAAACTAACTAAAAAGACATCTAACATCATCCAATCTTTTAAATGCTGAATAGTCGATACGCTTAGCCGAAAGAGAGTAAACCACTTTCTTCGTAAAGCTAGATGCGCAGATACCACTGAGCCACATACAAGAAAAGGCACAATAGAGCTGCAAAATAAAATTAATAAGCCAAGCATAGGGAAGCCTTCACTCATTAAGGTAATTGTCCCAGAGGGAAGTGTTGCAGGGATCATGACACCAAAAAGTTGAATGGTGACCATAGGAAAAAAATGGGATGGTATAAATAACAATAACGCAGCAACAGCGATAGCTAAATCGCTATTTAATGAAATACGGTTACCACGATAGAGTTGAGTATTGCAGCGAGGGCAGTGAGCATTTTGCTTTTTAGCTACCTTCGCTACTTCTACGACCAGATCACAGCCGTGGCAGCGACGAAACTTAGCGTCTTCCACGGTTGTTGTCCGATTGATTAACTTTGAATTGATCCATATAGCGTTTGATACAGTCCTTGCTGTGTAACCAGTTCATGGTGTGTGCCAGATTGAGATACTTTACCATCGTTCAGCACATAAATAGTATCTGCTTGTTTTACTGCACTTAAACGATGCGCCACAATTAAAGTGGTTCGTCCAACTAAGAAGTCACTTAATGCTTTGTGCAATGCGGCTTCTGTTGCAGTATCTAAAGCAGACGTCGCTTCGTCTAAAATAACAAATTTTGGATCCGTTAATACCATTCTAGCAATGGCTAAACGTTGTCTTTGACCACCAGATAATTTTACACCTTGGCGACCAATTTGAGTATCTAATCCATCAGTCAATTGAATTACAACGTCTTGCAGTTGGGCTACATCAAGCGCATTCCATAGTGCATCATCTGAATAATCTGAACCTAGTGTTAGATTATGCCTTAATGTATCGTTAAATAGTATAGGTTGTTGTAATACCACCGAGATTTGATTGCGAATTTTTTCAAATCCTACGTCTTGTGTATTGTGACCATTAAATAATATTTCACCATTAGTAGGTCGATATAACCCTAATAGTAGCTGAATTAATGTTGATTTACCGCCACCACTGGCACCGACAAGGGCAACTTTCTCACCGCCACGAATGGTTAATGATAAATTATCTAAAACCTGTCGTTCCTCGTTATAGCTAAAATTAATATTGTTAATTTGTATTTCAGTTGCACTATTTGTAGCAAATGGGTTGATTGTAGATTCTACTTTTGGCTCTTCATCTATGTGTAATAAATGATTGATACGCTTAAGCGCCGCCGAGGCACCATACCAAGAAAATTGAATACTTAATAATTCTTGTATTGGCGAAAGCATTACCCAAAGATAGCTAAATATGGCAAACATTTGACCAATACTTAAATCACTAAGCACTACCATGATCATGGCTGCGGCTCTAAATAATTCAAAACCGAGTAAAAATAGAAGAAAGGAGAGCCGTCCAGCCGCTTCAGACTGCCATGTAAATTGGTCGGCACTGTGTCTTATGTCATCGGCTTGGTTTTTTAATTGGTCCAAAAATGCACGTTCACGGTTTGATGCACGTAATTGATAAATTCCATCTAAGGTTTCAATTAAGCGTGTTTGAAAACGTTCATAAGACTGGTTCTCTTTTCTTTTAAGATCTTTTACCCGGTTACCTAATTTTCGAGAGAAGTAGATAACGATAGGGTTTACTAAAAGAATAAATAAACCAAGTTGCCAATTAATCCAAAGAAGGACGCCAGCTGTGCCAATGACGGTTAAAAAAGAGACAATAAAACGACTTAATGTTGGGCCAAGGAACTTATCGATCGTATCTATGTCTGTAATAATATGAGAGTTAATACCACCGCTACCGCGTGATTCGTATTCTTTCATACTGATGCGGCTTAATTTATCGAGTAACTGAAGTCGTATTTGATAGGTAATAGTTTTGGACACTAAGCTAAATTGTCGGCCTTGATAGATATTGAGAACCTGGCTGACAATGCGCATTAAAATGACCATGACGAGGACTAATAGGATATAACCTATTGGACCTTGCCAATGGGTAGGCAGCATTACATTTAATAGTTCAACACCCGTTGACGGTTTGTGTAATAACACTTCATCTACCATCAATGGCATGAGTAATGGGATAGGTACACTGATAAGCGTCGCGACAATGGCGATGATATTTGCTACAACCAAACGGCTTTTATAGGTTTTTGCTTGCCTAAATAGCCAATTCCAGTTAATTGTAGGGAGAGTAGTATTGCGCATGGTGAGAATGATTCCTATTATTATCTTTTCCATCGGCATTGTACTCAGTATAAATAGAGTCGCAAGTGATTGGTATAAATAGAGGAAAAATATAAAGATGGAATTGAAGCATTACGAGCGATTAACGCAGCAAGCGATAGGCTTGATTGATGGTGAAACGGATTTTATCGCTAACCTAGCAAACCTTAGTGCGTTATTAAATATGGAACTGGACGACATTAATTGGGTAGGTTTTTATCTATTTAAAGAAAATGAGTTAGTCTTAGGCCCATTTCAAGGTAAACCCGCTTGTATTCGAATTAGTGTAGGGAAGGGAGTGTGCGGTACTGCTTTTGCTACAGAAACTGTCCAACGTATTGATGATGTTCATCAATTTTCTGGCCATATTGCTTGTGACGCAGAAAGTAATTCTGAAATCGTGATCCCATTTTATAGAAATGGCGTATTGACTGGAGTATTGGATATAGATAGTCCAAATATTGCACGATTTAGCGAAATTGATGAAAAAGGTCTGGTTGATTTCATGAAAGAAGCAGAAAAGAGACTTTAATTGTCTTTCAGTAGTGGTTTTTCACGCTTAAGTATCTATAATAGCGGAATATCTTTACTAGAAATAAACCGAAATACGGCTTGAACCGTACTATCAGGAAACTACATGGAAAACTCTGAAAAATTAGCGAACAGCAAAGAAGTAATTGCATACATTGCTGAGCGTTTCCCGAAATGCTTTATTTTAGAAGGCGAAGCTAAACCTCTTAAAATTGGTATCTTCCAAGATCTAGCTGAGCGTTTAAGCGATGATCCTAAAGTAAGTAAAACTCAGCTACGTGCTGGTTTACGTCAATACACATCTTCTTGGCGTTACCTACACGGTGTTAAGCCGGGCGCATCTCGTGTTGATTTAGATGGTAACCCTTGTGGTGAACTAGAAGAAGAGCACATTGAACACGCTAAAGCTACTTTAGATGAGAGCAAATCAAAAGTTGCTGCTCGTCGTAAAGAACAAGCTAAAAAAGCAAGAGAAGAAGCAAAAGCTAAGAAAACAGCTCGTGCTGCTACTCCACCTAAGCGTCGTCCTCAACCAGCTGCTGCTAAGAAAGTAGAAAAGCCAGTTGAAACTCGTGCTCTAAACGCAGATGAAGTTACTGTTGGTAACAACGTAAGCGTTAACATGGGTAAAGGTAATATGCCTGCGACAATCGTTGAAATTAACAAGGATGATGTACGAATTCGCTTATCAAACGGCCTTCAAATGGTTGTTAAAGCGGAGAATCTTCGTTCATAAAGGAGCACTCCCGACGCATGAATTGTCGATTAAGAGTCTCGCTGATTGCTGCTGGCGTTATGCTAGCAGCTTCTGCGCACGCACTTGAAGCTAAGGTATTAGACGCCAAGTATTCTGAAACTGACTTACCAGTATTAACCGCAGAAACACAGCATGCTACTGCTAGTAAGCGTGTTACTTCTCGCTTTACGCGTTCTCATTATAAGCATTTCTCATTAGATGATGACTTTTCAGTTGCCATTTATGAGCGATACTTAGACATGCTTGATTATAATAGAAATATTTTCACTCAAGCTGATCTTTCTTCATTCGCCCCGTTATCAACTAAGTTAGACGATCAATTAAAGATTGGGGACTCCCAAGCGGCTTTTGATATCTATAATTTATCATTGAAGCGTCGTTTTGAGCGTTATGTCTACGCACTTTCTCTTTTAGATAAAGAGTTTGATTATACGATTGATGAATCTCTTGAGTTAGATCGCTCTGAAGCGGCTTGGCCAAAAGATGAAGCTGAGTTAAATGAACTGTGGCGTAAACGTGTTAAATATGATGCTCTAAACTTGTCAATGACAGGGAAAGATTGGCCTGAAATCCAAAAGATGCTAGGCAAGCGTTATAATAATGCACTTAAGCGTTTGACTCAGAGTCATAATGAAGATGCGTTCCAACTTTACATTAATGCGTTTGCACGTGAAGTTGATCCTCATACCAGTTATCTATCTCCACGTAATGCTGAGCAATTCCAATCAGAAATGAATCTTTCATTAGAAGGGATTGGTGCGGTATTACAAGCAACCGATGATTACACTGTAATTCGTTCATTAGTTGCTGGTGGACCAGCATTAACAAGCAAACAACTTTCTGAAGGCGACCGAATTATCGGTGTCGGTCAAGACGGTAAAAAAATTGTTGATGTGATTGGATGGCGTTTAGATGACGTTGTTCAACTTATTAAAGGACCAAAAGGGACAAAAGTGAACCTTGAGATCTTGCCTGAAGGTAACGATTCAAAAAGTCACACTGTCACAATCGTTCGAGATAAGATCCGCTTAGAAGATAGAGCAGTAAAATCTGAAGTGATTGAGCAAGATGGCAAGAAAGTTGGGGTATTAGAAGTACCTAGTTTCTATGTCGGTTTAGCTGAAGATACGAAAAAACAGATTGATGAGCTGAAAAAACAAGATATTAGCGGCATTATTGTTGATTTACGTAACAATGGTGGTGGTGCATTAACTGAAGCTACGGCATTATCTGGATTATTTATTACTGGTGGCCCAGTAGTTCAAGTTCGTGATAGTTACGGTCGAGTAAATGTAAATGCTGATACTGATGGTGAGATCTCTTATACTGGTCCAATGACAGTATTAGTGAATCGCTACAGTGCATCTGCCTCTGAAATTTTTGCTGCAGCAATGCAAGATTATGGTCGTGCTGTAATCTTAGGTGAAAATTCCTTTGGTAAAGGAACGGTTCAACAACATAGATCGTTAAATCATATTTATGATCTTTTTGATAAACCGCTTGGTCATGTTCAATACACGATCCAAAAATTCTATCGAATCAATGGTGGTAGTACGCAAAATCTAGGTGTTGTGCCTGATATTGCATTCCCTACAGCGATTGATCCAAAAGAAACGGGTGAAAGTGTTGAGGATAATGCGCTTCCTTGGGACAGCATCAAAGCTGCCGAGTATGCACAAACCAATCAGATTAAAAATACGATTGAACCATTAGCGAAAAAGCATGTAGAACGAATTAAAACGGATGAAGAATTTGGTTTTATTCAGGAAGACATTGCTCGCTATCAAGCTGAAAAAGACATCACAACGATTTCATTGAATAAAAAAGTTCGTGAGAAAGAAGGTGATGAAGCAGATGAACGCCGTCTTAAACGAGTGAATGAGAGACAAAAACTTCTGAAAAAAGAAGAATTTAAAACTCTTGATGATATTCCAAAAGACTATGAAGTTCCTGATGCGTATCTTGATGAAGCCGTCGCAATTACGATTGATTTGGCGTTAATGAATCAAAAATAATGTGTTAATAAGTAATATTTATTAACCATCTTAAACAGAAATCTATTTGGATTTCTGTTTTTTTTTGCCTAAATAAAAGCAAAGTATGGTTTTTCATCTAGGCTTATATTATGCCAATCAAAATAATACTAATCTTGATATCTAGTTAAGTCTTCTTTTTTATTGCCGATTTTTACTACGAAGTATTAGTGAGCAGATTTTCCGTTTGGTGTTATGCAAGTATTCATTCACAAGTTGTACTGATTTTGAATACTAAATTAGTATGAAATGGAGCATTGTATGAAAACAATAATTGTATTTTTCATTTTATTTTCTGTTACGTCTTTTGCTTCAAATGAAAGCATGATAATAGAAGAACGCAGGTCACTGACTTATTTTTCAAATCCTTTTTTAATTGGTGATTGGTATTTCTTTAAGCCTGCAAATGTAGAAAATGATTATGATGTTTTACATATATCTTTAAGCTCAAATAATAAATTTCGTATTGAAATGATAGAGATGGCATCGAATACGGCGGAAGAGTGGGAAGGAAGTTTTGAGATCTCCCAAGACAGTATTCGTTTTGAAGGAAATGAAGATGAGTCTCAAATTTATCATTATCAAGTCAGCCATAATAGACTTTATCTTAATGGGGTTGAATTTTTTAAAGTAGTACCTGAACGCATTATCGGTTCTTGGAATTCGGAATTGGTGTCAGGTGAAGATATTATGGTGAGTAATGTGAAATCGTTAAACTTAAAGTTACGTTCTGATTTTATATTTTCACTTGAAGTGATCTCACACACCGGAAAATCGAATCAACATATTGGCTACTATTATTTTGAGAATAATGATTTAGTTTTACTTTATGAAGAGGGTGAACAAGAATCAACTTTTCATATAACGGAAGATCTACTCGAGATTAAAAATGAACAGTTTGGTATGTACGCATTATTAGTAAGGCAGTGAATTATAAATGAAAGAATAATGTGACTCTAAGGATAGAAATATGAGACTAAAACTCTTTTTATTAACAAATCTATTAGATCTTATGCGAGAATAAGAGGGTTAACTAGTAACTATCACTCATCCTGTTTTTAAAGTGATAGACATCATAAGGATATATTATGAGCCAACAACCTCAGGCTAAATTTCGCAGTGATTACCAATCTCCAGAATTCACCATTTCAGATATCGATTTAGTTTTTGATCTTGATGATACAAAAACATTTATTTCCGCGACTTCAAAAGTACAACAACTAAAACAGTCAACGGATCTTCTTCTTGAAGGGGAAGGGATGACATTGACGTCTCTGAAAATAAATGATGTTGAGCATAAAGATTATACGTTAACAGATACACAGTTAACCATTCATAATGTAAGTGGTGATTTTACGCTTACCATTGTGACCGAAGTGAATCCACAAGAAAACACAGCCCTTGAAGGTTTGTATAAATCAGGCGATGGTTTCTGTACTCAATGTGAAGCAGAAGGTTTCCGTCGTATTACTTATTATCTTGATCGCCCTGATGTATTAGCGCGTTTCACAACAAAAGTGATTGCAGATAAAGAGGCTTACCCACATCTTTTAAGTAATGGTAACCGTATTAGCCAGGGTGATCTTGATGGTGGAAAACATTTCGTTCACTGGCAGGATCCATTCCCAAAACCAGCGTATCTTTTTGCATTAGTTGCAGGTAATTTTGATGTATTAACAGATACTTACAAGACAAAGTCAGGCCGAGATGTGGCTCTTGAAATTTATGTCGACCAAGGTAATTTGGATCGTACTCCTCATGCAATGACTTCGTTAATTAACTCGATGAAGTGGGATGAAGATCGTTTTGATCTTGAATACGATCTTGATATCTACATGATCGTAGCGGTTGATTTCTTTAACATGGGTGCAATGGAAAACAAAGGCTTAAACGTCTTTAACTCTAAGTTTGTATTAGCAAAACAAGAAACAGCAACAGACACTGATTACCTAGGTATTGAAGCGGTAATCGGCCATGAATATTTCCATAACTGGACTGGCAACCGTGTTACTTGTCGTGATTGGTTCCAACTAAGTTTGAAAGAAGGCTTAACGGTTTTTCGTGATCAGGAGTTCTCTTCAGATCTTGGCTCGCGTTCAGTAAATCGAATTAATAATGTTCGTATTATGCGTGGCCCACAGTTTGCTGAAGACGCAAGCCCAATGGCACATCCAATTCGTCCAGAAAAAGTAATAGAAATGAATAACTTCTACACGCTTACGGTGTATGAAAAGGGCAGTGAAGTTATTCGTATGATGCATACCTTATTAGGTGAAGTGAATTTCCAACAAGGGATGAAACTCTACTTTGAGCGTCATGATGGCACAGCAGCAACGTGTGAAGATTTTGTTTTGGCCATGGAAGATGCATCAGGCGTCGATCTTACTCAATTCCGTCGTTGGTACAGTCAATCGGGTACGCCGACATTATCAGTAGTTTCTTCTTATGATGAATCAACTCAAGAATTCACCTTGATCGTTAAACAACAGACTCCAGCAACAGAAGATCAAACTGAAAAGTTGCCATTGCATATTCCATTGGATATTGAGTTATATGGTCAAGATGGAGCGATTATTGAGTTACGTTGTAACAATGAAAAGATTGATAACGTACTTAACATTACACAAGAAGAACAGACATTTGTATTCCAGCAAGTTTCTGAAAAACCAGTTATTTCTTTACTTCGAGAGTTCTCTGCGCCAGTTAAATTAAACTATGCGTACTCAGATGAAGAGTTGATTTTCCTGATGGTTCATGCACAAAATGACTTTGCTCGTTGGGATGCCGGCCAAATGTTATTGGCGAATTATATTCGTACAAATATTACTAATGTACAAAATGGTCAAGCACTTGAATTACCAGAAGCGGTAGTCGATGCTTTCCGTGGCGTATTGCTCAATGTCGATCTAGAGCAAGCATTTATTGCTGAGATGTTTGTGTTACCAAACCATAACGAGATCACTGGTTGGTTTGATACTGTCGATGTGGACGCGATTGATAAAGCACTTGGTTTTATTAAACAGACATTGGCCGTTGAACTTAAAGACGAGTTTTCTGCTACATATCATAGCCTAAAGCAGGGGGATTACTCGGTTGATCATGATGCGATTGGTAAGCGTGCATTGCGTAATTGCGCATTAAGTTATTTAGCAAAAACAGACATTGGTGAGACGTTAGTTCAAGCGCAATATCAAACTGCAGATAACATGACCGATACTATGGCGGCCATGGTTTCTGCAAATGCGGCTGAGCTTCCTATTCGTCAAACGTTAATGGATGATTTCAGTGCCAAGTGGTCTCACGATGGTCTAGTTATGGATAAGTGGTTCATTTTACAGGGTTCTAATCCAAGCACTGATGCTTTAAATATTATTAAAGAGACGATGAATCATAAAGCATTTAGTTTAAAGAACCCGAACCGAACTCGCAGTTTAATTGGTTCATTTGCTGCCAACAATGCTGTTAACTTCCATTCTAAATCTGGTGAAGGTTATGCTTTCTTAGGTGATATATTACTGGAATTAAACGAAAGTAACCCACAAGTGGCTTCTCGTTTAATTGATCCATTATTGAAATTTAAGAAGTACGATAGTGATCGTCAGGATCTAATGAAAGCTCAACTTCAACGCTTGGCTGATCTTGATAGCTTAGCCAAAGATCTGTTTGAGAAGGTAACCAAAGCATTAGCATAATATGCTGAGTTTATCGTTATAGTGAAATCAAAATGGTCAGTTTTTTACTGGCCATTTTTTTATTTCAGCGCCACAATATGCACTTCAATTATTAAAGATATTAAGTAAATGAACAAATTTTATTATTTTAGAATGAATGTGACGTATCAGGCTTTTTTAAGTCATTATTCAGGTGTTGCAAGTACTGTTATGGTAATGACAGAGCAGGGACTAAAGCTGCAATTACCTGCATCTCGATTCCGTTCATTTTTAACTCAATTAGGCGTTAAAGGTCGCTTTCGTTTAACGGTTGATCAAAATAATCGTTTTGTAAATCTTGAGCAAGTAGGATAAACCTCTACCTTAATCACATTTCTAACTATAAAGCATCTAGCACGTAAAAAAGTCATAACGTTTTATCCATATTATCCTTACAATGTGAAGCGCATAAGCAGTTTCAACTGCTACACTATATAAACCAACCGTAGTAAATAACAGGTCATCTTAGCTTGTTAAAATACTTGATAACTGCGTTGAAATTTTTGATTGTAGGGTAACTACTTATCGAAAAATTCCGTCTTATTCTTAAGTATTTTTCCTTCGCTATTTCTGAACTCTTACTTACTGTGATTGGTGAAATAATTCTAAATCATAAGAAACGGAGCATTCGCTTTATGACGACGCGTGATCCTATCGTTCCAGTACTACTTGAGAAAGTGTACGCTCTAATTGCTGAAAAGCTTGAAATGCCTCAACAATCCTTAGTAACGCAGCTTGCTCAGCGTTTATTTGCCAACATTGATGATGATGATTTACAGCAACGTAATGAATCGGATATGTACGGTGCAACTCTTAGTCTTTGGAACCATTTATCTGATGTGAATCTTTCTGATATATCGGTTCGTGTTTTTAATCCAAAATTAAGCCAAGATGGCTGGCAATCAACCCATACAGTGGTAGAAATTGTTGCGCCTGATAGCCCATTTTTAGTCGATTCCGTTAAGATGGCGCTAACCCGTCTTGATATGACAAGCCACTTTATGTTGCATGGACCACACTGCTTTACTCGTGATGAGAGCGGTGAGATTATTTCGGTATGCAGCAGTGATGGAAAAATGCAACAAACGTTATTTCATTTCGAAGTTGATCACATGAGTGATCTTTCTGAAATGGACGCACTTCAAGCTGAATTACTGTTGGTACTTGAAGATATTCGCCGCGTGGTAAATGAATGGCAACCAATGTCAGACAAATTAACAGCCGTAATTCAAGAGCTTAAAGATAGTAAATCCCCAATAGCAAAAGAAGAAGTGAATGAAGCAATTGAGTTTTTAACTTGGCTTCAAAATCATAACTTTACCTTAATGGGGTACAAGAATTTTGATTTAACGGCTGTGGAAGGCGATCATGAATTAACACCAACAGCAGATGTCGGTTTAGGATTATTCTCACTAGCTTCTCGTATTCATATGACAAAACTGTCAGAGATGCCATCTTCAGCGCGCGCTGCAGCGAAAAAATCAGACTTGTTAATCTTAACAAAATCAAATACTAAGTCTCGTATACATCGTCCTGCTTATACAGATTACATTGGCATTAAACGTTTGAATAAAGAAGGAAAAGTAATTGGTGAGCATCGCTTCACTGGGCTTTATACATCAACCGCTTATAACCAAAGTGTGTCTAATATCCCGCTATTAAGCAATAAAGTAGAACGTATTTTAGAGACGAGCCAATACATTAAAGGTTCACATTCATACAAAGCATTAAGCAATATTCTTGAGACTTATCCTCGTGATGAACTTTTCCAAGCTACAGAAGAAGAGATGCTAGAGGTAGGTACCGGTGTTGTTAAAATGCAAGACCGTGATTTGTTGCGTCTATTTGTTCGTCGTGACCCATTTGGTCGTTTCTTCTCGTGCATGGTGTATGTAACCAAAGAGCGTTATAACACAGAGCTTCGTCGTCAAACTCAACGTATTCTTAAAAACTATTTTGGTTCTGATCAAGAAGTTGAATTTACGACGTTTTTCTCTGAGAGTGCATTAGCGAGAACACATTACATTATTCGTGTAGACAACAATAACGGCGACATTAATGTGAAAGATATTGAAAATAATTTAATGGAAGCAGCATCTACTTGGGATGACCGTCTATGTGATGTGATTGTGGCTAACTTAGGTGAGAGTAAAGGAACTGCAATAGCGAAGAAATACCAAAGCGCATTTCCTCGCTCATACAAAGAAGCAACACTTCCAGGCTCTGCTGTTGCTGATATTGAACGTCTTGAATTATTAAGTGATGATAATAAACTTGGTATGTTATTTTATCGTCCGCAAGAAGAGAAAAAAGGCTCTGCGAACGTTAAATTGAAACTGTTCCACCGTGATGAGCCAATTCACTTATCAGATGTAATGCCAATGCTTGAAAACTTAGGTTTACGAGTCATTGGTGAGTCACCTTATGCCGTTAAGAAGAGTGATGGTTCGGTGGATTGGATTTTAGATTTCTCTATGATCCACAATGGTTCTGAAGAAGTCGATCTTCGTCAAGCTCGTGATCGTTTTCAAGAAGCATTTGCACAGATCTGGAATGGTCAATTAGAGAGTGATGGCTTTAACCGTCTGGTTCTTGGTGCAGGTCTGTCTGGCCGTGAAGTGACTATCTTACGTGCTTATGCTCGTTATATGCGTCAAGTGGGTTTCCCATTCAGTCAGCAGTACATCGAAGATACATTATCAACACATACCAAATTAGCAGTATCGGTGGTTGAACTTTTTGAATTACGCTTTGATCCAAAAGCTGATTGGTCTGAGAAAAAAGAGCAGAAAGCCCTTGATGCTATCTATGCAAGTTTAGATAAAGTAGAAAGCTTGGATGATGACAGAATTATTCGTCGTTATGTTGAGATGATTGTTGCAACGCTACGAACTAACTATTATCAACAAAATGAAGACGGTCAGCCTAAGCCATGGTTATCATTGAAACTGCAACCATCAAATATTCCTGAAATTCCAGCGCCAGTGCCTGCATTTGAAATTTTTGTTTACGCACCAGATATTGAAGGTGTGCATTTACGTGGTGGTAAAGTGGCTCGTGGTGGTTTGCGTTGGTCAGATCGCCAAGAGGATTTCCGTACCGAAGTACTTGGTTTGGTAAAAGCACAGCAAGTGAAAAACACGGTTATTGTTCCTGTTGGTGCAAAAGGCGGTTTTGTTTGTAAAAAGCAACATAACTTCACAACCCGTGATGATATCTTTGCGGAAGGTCAACGCTGTTATAAACAGTTTATTCGAGCACTTTTGGATGTATCTGATAACATTATTGAAGGCGAGGTTATCCCACCACAAAATGTCGTTCGCCATGATGATGATGATCCGTATTTGGTTGTAGCAGCAGATAAAGGTACGGCAACTTTCTCTGATTTAGCTAACTCAGTTTCAGAAGAATACAACTTCTGGTTAGGTGATGCATTTGCTTCTGGTGGCTCAAATGGCTATGACCATAAAGCCATGGGTATTACTGCAAAAGGTGCTTGGGAATCGGTTAAACGTCACTTCCGTGAAATGGGAATTGACTGTCAAACGACTGATTTCACCGTTGCTGGTGTCGGTGATATGGCAGGGGATGTGTTTGGTAATGGTATGTTGCTATCAAAACATATTCGCCTTCAAGCGGCATTTAACCACATGCATATCTTTATTGATCCAAACCCAAACTCTGAAATTACATGGCCAGAACGTGCGCGTCTGTTTGAACTGCCTGGTTCAAGCTGGGAGGATTACAATAAAGATCTGATTTCTCAAGGTGGTGGCATTTTCTCTCGTCGTGCTAAGTCGATAGATCTTTCTCCTGAAATTCAGAAGATGCTAGGTACTCGTAAACAGTCTTTAGCTCCGAATGATTTGATTCAAATGATCTTGAGGATGGATGTTGATCTGTTATGGAATGGCGGCATAGGTACTTACGTTAAATCAAGTAAAGAAACCAGCGCTGATGTGGGTGATAGAGCGAATGATTCCTTACGTATCAATGGCTCAGAGCTGAATGCAAAAATAATTGGCGAGGGCGGAAACCTAGGTATGACTCAGCTGGGTCGTATTGAATATGGTCTAAAAGGTGGCCGTGTTAATACTGATTTTGTTGATAACGTAGGTGGTGTTGATTGCTCAGATAATGAAGTTAACATTAAGATCTTACTAAATGGCTTAGTGGCTAATGGTGATCTAACCTACAAGCAACGTAATGTTCTACTAGAGAAAATGGAAGATGAAGTGGGTGAGATTGTTCTTGATGATGCGTATTGCCAATCAGAGTCGATCTCGGTAACAGAGCAACAAGGCATTTCATTAGTTAAAGAGCAGATCCGTTTTATTCATCATCTCGAAAAACAAGGTCAATTGGATCGTGGGTTAGAATTTATCCCTGATGATGAAACCTTGATTGAGCGTGAGAAAATGGGGCAGGCGTTAACTCGTCCAGAGCTTTCAGTTCTTGTTGCTTATGGAAAAATGGTGCTTAAAGAGCAATTGGCTTGCGATGACATTGCAAACAATCCATATCATGCTGAGTTACTAACCACGTATTTTCCAACTGAGTTACAACGTAACTATAAAGCAGAGATGGATAACCACCCACTGCGTTCAGAAATCATTGCTACGTGTCTAGCAAATCAAATGGTTAATGAAATGGGTTGTAACTTCATCACTCGTTTGCAAGAAGAAACGGGTTACAGTGTCACTGATATTGCTAACGCATACTCTGCAACAAGAGCTATTTTTGAGTTTGGGGATTTATTTAAGCAAATTCGCAGCTTAGATAATATCTCAACCGCTGAAGCACAATATGAAGCTTTATTTGCAATGCGACGAACTATCCGTCGAGTGACTCGTTGGCTACTCCGTAATGGTTCACAAAATATGACGATTCAGCAGGTTATTGAAAAATATAAGCCAGCGGTTAATGACATTAAAGTGAACCTTGATAGTTATTTAGTAAAAGATGAAGTAGTGGAGCATATTGAACAAGCTAACCATTATTTAGAGATGGGTGTGCCATGTGAGCTAGGTAATGTACTGGCACGTTTAAGCAGCTTATATTCAGCAATGGATATTTCAGCAGTTGCTGTAGATATGGAACAACCGGTATCTACCACGGCACGCTTATACTATGTTCTAGGTGATAAGTTATCTTTGCATTGGTTCTTAAAACAGATTAATAACCAAGGTGTTGACAACCACTGGCAAGCATTAGCTCGAGCTTCTTTCCGTGAAGACTTAGATTGGCAACAACGCCAACTAACTCAATTGGTTCTGACTGAATATAAAGATGCAGAATCTGTGGAAAGTGCAATTGAAGAATGGTGTGAAAAGAATGCGGTTTCAATAGGGCGCTGGGATAATATTCTGAATGAATTTAAAGTCGGTTCTGTTCATGAATTTGCTAAATTCTCGGTTGCGTTAAGGGAGCTTACCTTGCTAAATTTGAGTTGCACATCAAACGTAACTAAATAACCGATTGTTTGATTACTAAGCTCAGACAAACGTTTGCATAATAAATGGGGAAGTGGATAAAAATTCACTTTCCTTTTTTATTACCCCGAGAATTTTCTCATTAACCTATATTTTTAATCCTTTTTTGTGAATCTTTATTCTTTCCTTTGATGTTGGTTTATTTTATTGCGATAAATAATGATGAATAAAGTACGATTAAGTTTGAATTGTGAATAAAATCAGTGAATAATGACTCCCCGTTTATACGGGACTTATTTTGGAGTTACAATGTTATACCGCATCGCCAGAGCTGGCATTTTCAAACTTGATGCTGAAAAAGCACATGACCTAGCAATTCAAAATTTCAAACGTTTCACCGGCACTCCTCTCGATTTATTCTATCGTCAAAAATTGGCTTCTAAACCTGTTGAAGTCATGGGCATTCAATTTAAAAACCCTGTTGGTTTAGCCGCTGGCCTTGATAAAAATGGCGAATGTATTGAAGCATTTGGTGCAATGGGCTTTGGGTTTGTTGAAGTAGGAACCGTAACTCCACGTCCTCAATCTGGTAATGATAAACCACGCTTATTCCGTCTTATTGAAGCGGAAGGCATTATTAACCGTATGGGCTTTAATAACCTAGGCGTTGATAACTTAGTTGAGAACGTAAAGAAAGCAAAATTTGACGGTGTTATCGGTATTAATATTGGTAAAAATAAAGACACCCCAATCGAAAAGGGTACGGAAGATTACCTAATTTGTATGGAGAAGGTATATCAATACGCGGGTTACATTGCGATAAACATTTCATCTCCAAATACTCCAGGACTGCGCACTCTTCAATATGGCGAAGCATTGGATGATCTTCTTTCTCAGTTAAAAGAGAAGCAAAAAGAGTTAGCTGAGAAATACGGTAAGTATGTTCCTATCGCTTTGAAGATTGCACCTGATTTAGATGATAGTGAATTATCTCAAATTGCTGACTCTTTAATGAAGTATAAAATTGACGGTGTGATCGCAACAAACACCACCTTAGATCGATCTATGGTTGAAGGCATGAAGCATGCAGAAGAGATGGGGGGGCTAAGTGGTCGTCCTGTTCAAACTCGCAGTACAGAAGTCGTTCGTCGTCTTAAAGAGCTGCTTGGTGATTCTTTACCAATCATTGGGGTAGGTGGTGTTGACTCTTATGTTGCGGCAAAAGAGAAGATGATGGCTGGTGCAGATCTGGTTCAAGTTTACTCTGGCTTTATTTATAAAGGTCCGGCATTAGTTAAAGATATTGTGAATAATATCTAATTGTTATAAAAAGTAGCGAAAGTTGCTTACAGACTGTTCAAACGGAAGGGGGAATGAAAATTTCCCCTTTTTTTATTGCTAACCTCTTGTAAAATTAACGATTAATTACACCAGTATTATTTTGACTGAAAACATAGATGAATTTTCAGCATAATTTGCAGTCATTGGTGATTGGCTATCGAAGGGATTCTTCCCATTTTTTCAAGAGAGAAATGATAATGCTTAAACCAAGTGATACATGGAACTGGTATTACGACAATAAAGCACAATCTCTAATGCTCGATTTAGGTATGGACATGGTCTTCCGTGTAAACCTTCCTTCTAAAGTGCTTATTGACGGTGCTTTTGATGCGTGCAAATTCTCTGTTGATGATGCCTCTGCATATCAAATGTTCGTAGAACACATTTCTTATCTTCCACTATCAGAACCTCGCAAAGTAGAGCTTGCACTTAATTGTGTGGCTGCTAAACGCTTTCACAAGCCTATGTTGCCTAAGAGCTGGTTCTTTGAGCCTCAAGGCCAAGGTTATTTCCCTCAAGAGGGGGAAGTGGTGTCCCTAAAGAACGACTTAGGAGAAGGGCACTTCATTATTGTTGGGAATTACGAGTGTGCCAGTATGTGTATGCTTGTCGATATGGACTCATTTGCTCTAAATCCAACAAAATACATGGCATTTTGTGAACCGATTAAAGTAATGCATGATCGTATGGCACAGATGCAGGTGGTAAACTCCGCTTATTATGCAATGGTAGGGTAGATAGTTATCATTATTAATAAAAGCCCTGTAAAACAAAGGTCAGTGACTTTTTTACATTAATCCCTCTTCAGTATCTATTTTTACCTTATTCCTCCCTTACTTCTTCTGTATTGTTACCCTCATAAAATCGCGCTATGAGCAATATTATTCATTTCAATTCTTAGTTAAACACTTAGCATTCAATTAAAAACACGTCCAACAGTGGAGTGCTGTCATCTTAAAATTGAGAGATTGAGCTAAGAATGACAAAAAAATATCACCCCTATATCAGTACTATTACTTAAATTTCCCACCGTAATAACCTTGAAAATTCCGCATTTACCTCATTATGTAATAAACTTTCACTCAGTTATGCCTGCTGGTCTATTCCAGATTGCGCCTGTAAATGGGCGCACCTTAATGTTTATATATAGAAACGCTTTAGTTTGATTCTAATTCATTAACTATAAAATTAATTATTAACCTTTTGTTTTAAAAGGCTTATGTACGGTGGTTTCTCGGGGATTTATCTGTAATCTATTTATCCTCTTTCAGTCAGATTCATGTATAATGCGAGGCAATTTAATAACGAAAAGAATCCCATGAAAAAATACTTAGCCATTACTTCTAAAGGCCTTGAAAACTTACTTGCAGATGAACTTATTGCGCTTGGTGTGACTGACCCTAAAGTGGTTCACGCTGGTGTTAAGTTTGAAGCGCCAATCGAGGTCGTTTATCGTTGTTGTTTGTGGAGCCGTATTGCTTCACGTTTCATTCAAATTCTTTCTGAGTTCGATGTCCGTGATGATATGGACTTATACCTAGGCGCATCTTCAATTAACTGGCCTAGTTATTTCTCTGCTGATAAAACGTTAGTGGTGGACTTTAACGGTACTAACAGTGAGATTCGAAATAGCCAGTACGGTGCTCTAAAAGTAAAAGATGCGATTGTTGACCGTTTTACAAAGGCTGATTTAGCGCGTCCAAACATCAGTAAAGTAGAACCAGACTTACGTGTTCATATGCGTTTATCAGGCGAGAAAGGGATTCTTGGTTTTGATTTAGTGGGTTCAGGCTTACATCAACGTGGCTACCGTACTGAAGCGGGTCGCGCACCACTTCGTGAAACGTTAGCCGCTGCGCTTGTTATGCGTAGTACATGGGATGACTCAAAACCTCTATTAGATCCAATGTGTGGTTCTGGTACCTTACTGATTGAAGCGGCACTAATGGCTTGTGAAATGGCTCCGGGTGTTAAACGTGAGAAATGGTGTTTTGAAGCTCTGACTGATTTTGACCCAGAAGTTTGGGCTGAAATCCGTTCTGAAGCTCGAGTTAAGAGCCGTCGCGGTGTTAAGAAAGTAGATGCACGTTTCTACGGCTTTGATCGTGATTACCGTGTTATTCAAACAGCTCGTGAAAATGCGCGTCGTGCTGGTGTTGAAGATTTAATTACGTTTGATGTGGGTGATGCAACCAAAGTTGAGCGTCCAGAAGGGTTTGAAAACGGCGTTATTCTTTGTAACCCTCCTTATGGTGAGCGTCTAAGTACAGAGCCTGCATTGATTGCACTATACAGTGAGTTTGGCCGTCAACTGAAAGAAGAGTTTGGTGGCTGTACGGCATCTATCTATTCAAGCAATGATGATTTACTTGCTTGTTTACGTATGCGTGCAGATAAGCAATTTAAACTGAACAATGGTGCATTACCTTGTGTTCAGAAAAACTACTCAATTACTGAATCTGCTGAACGTAAAGAAGCGGTAAGTGTAGAGGTTGCTCCTGAGTTCATGAACCGTCTTAAAAAGAACATGGGTAAGATTGGTAAATGGGCTCGTAAAGAAAAGCTAGATTGCTACCGTTTGTATGATGCGGATTTACCAGATTACAATGCAGCCATTGATGTATATAAAGAGTACATCATTATTCAAGAATACGCGGCACCAAAAACGATTTCTGAAGATAAAGCGCGTCGTCGTTTAACCGATATGATCCGTGCAACAGTTCTAGTAACGGGTGTAGAAACAAATAACGTTATTTTGAAAGTTCGTCAAAAGCAATCAGGCAAAAATCAATATCAAAAACTGGCAGAGAAATCTCGCTACTTTGATGTTGAAGAGTACGGTGTAAAACTGATTGTTAACCTACAAGATTACCTAGATACCGGTTTATTCTTAGATCATAAACTGACGCGTAAAATGTTAGGTGAAATGGCTGCAGGAAAAGATTTCCTAAACCTATTTGCTTACACAGGTTCAGCTACTGTTCACGCAGCTTGTGGTGGCGCGAAATCTACTATGACGATTGATATGTCTCGTACCTACCTAGAGTGGGCACAGAAGAATATGAATACCAATGGTCAAACGGGTACACAGCACCAGTTCTTACAAGCTGACTGTTTACAATGGTTACAACAAGCGGACGGTGAATTTGATCTAATCTTTATCGATCCACCAACGTTCTCTAACTCTAAGCGTATGGAACAAACGTTTGATGTACAGCGTGATCACATTATGCTGCTTGAAAACTTAAAACGTATGCTACGTGAGAACGGAACTATTGTATTCTCAAATAACAAACGTAACTTCAAGATGGATGATGCGGCGCTAGAGAAAGCAGGGCTTAAAGCGAAGAATATTTCTAAGCAAACTTTGCCTCTTGATTTTGCACGTAATAAGCACATTCATAACTGCTGGATTATTACTCACAAGGAAGACTAGAGACGAATGATTACTCTCTATAGCACGGAAGGCTGCCACCTTTGCGAGCAAGCGTTTGACTTGCTTGTGGAGGTGGGTGTAGACATTGAAAAAGTAGACACGGTAGACATTGCGTTCAACGATGAGCTCTTCTCTCGTTACGGTGTCACAATACCTGTAGTGGCGAATGGCTTATCTGAGCTTAATTGGCCCTTTGATATATCGCAATTAAAGAATTGGTTAGAAGACAATGGCATTACTTACAATTAATAATGGGCAATTAGCGTTTGGCGATCACCCATTATTAGACAAATCTGATTTCGCTTTACAAGAAAACGAGCGTGTGTGTTTAGTTGGCCGTAATGGTGCAGGTAAATCAACGTTAATGAAGGTTATTGCTGGTGACATCATTATGGATGACGGCAAACTTCAAATTAATCAAGATGTGGTGGTTTCTCGTCTAGAGCAAGATCCTCCACGTAATGAAAGCGGAACAGTATTTGATTATGTATCAGAAGGTTTAGCTGAAGCGGGTAAATACTTAAAAGAGTATCATCGTCTGCTTGATTTGCTAGAAACTGATCCAAGTGAATCAAACATTAATAAGCTTTCTCGTGCTCAAGAAAAAATTGATCACCTAGGTGCTTGGCACTTTGATACGCGTATTCAATCAGTACTTGAATCATTAAAGCTAGATGGTCATACATTATTAACGGATTTATCGGGTGGTTGGCAACGTAAAGCAGCATTAGCTCGTGCATTGGTTTCTGATCCTGATGTATTACTTCTTGATGAACCAACCAACCACTTAGACGTAACGACGATTGAATGGCTTGAAACTTTCTTAAAAGATTTTAAAGGCTCAATCATCTTTATCTCGCATGACCGTGCGTTTATTCAATCAATGGCGACACGTATTGTTGATTTAGACCGTGGTAACTTATCTTCTTACCCTGGTAACTATGAAGAATATTTACTTGCAAAAGAAGAAGCGCTGCGTGTTGAAGCCGAGCAAAATGCTCAGTTTGATAAAGTGCTAGCTCAAGAAGAAGCATGGATCCGTGAAGGCATTAAAGCGCGTCGTACTCGTAATGAAGGTCGTGTACGTGCATTAAAACAGTTACGTCGTGAACGTTCAGAGCGTCGTGAAGTAATGGGTAAAGCCAATATCCAAGTGGATGAGTCAAATCGTTCAGGTAAAATTGTATTTGAAGCTGAAAACCTTCATTACTCAATTGATGGCAAAAACATTGTTAAGAACTTCAGCTTCAATGTTATGCGTGGTGACCGTATTGCACTAATTGGTGCGAATGGCTGTGGTAAGAGTACCTTACTTAAACTGATGCTTGACCAGCTACAACCTGATTCAGGTAAATTGCATTGTGGTACGAAATTGGAAGTAGCTTACTTTGACCAATACCGTGAAGCGTTAGACCCTGAAAAAACAGTAATTGATAACCTAGCAGATGGTAAACAAGAAGTAACTGTGGGTGGCCGTGAGCGTCATGCATTAAGCTACTTACAAGATTTCTTATTCTCGCCAAAACGTGCTCGTCAACCTGTGAAAGCATTGTCTGGTGGTGAGAAAAACCGTCTATTACTTGCGCGTTTGTTCCTTCGTCCAAACAATTTATTGATTCTTGATGAACCAACCAATGATTTAGATATCGAAACATTGGAACTTTTAGAAGAATTACTTGCCAACTATCAGGGTACATTATTATTAGTGAGCCATGACCGTCAGTTTGTTGATAACACAGTAACGACAAGTTGGATCTTCGAAGGTGAGGGCCAGATCGAAGAATTCGTAGGTGGTTATCACGATGCACAGCAACAGCGTGCTAATGTACAGGCCACTCGCGATGCAATGGCACCTAAAGTAACAAAGAAAAAATCTGAAACTGTTGAAGTTAAAGAAACAGCAGTGCAAGCGAAGCCAAAGAAATTATCTTATAAGTTACAGCGTGAGCTTGAACAGTTGCCTGAACTTTTAGAGAAACTAGAAAATGAAATTACAGAACTTCAAGAGACGGTAAACAGCGCAACTTTCTTCCAACAAGATCCTAAAAAGACAGATGAAGTCTTAGGACGCCTAGCTCAAGCCGAGCAAGAGTTGGAAGTCGCATTCGAGCGTTGGGAAGAACTTGAAGCTCTACAATAGGAAGTTAAATGAGTAGTAAATTACAATTAACCACATTAGCTGTTTTGGTGTCCGCTGCGCTTCCTGCGCAAGCGGCGCTTTATAAAGTGGTGGAAGTAACGCCTGGTGTTTCAGGTTCTGAGTATTATGGTACGGCTATTCAGCCATCTGATAAGGCTTTAAATACAAGCAACCCACTTGGCTGTTTTGATCCAACGTTAGTCGATGGATCAAACTCTTGTGATGCTAGCGCGGAAAATTCATCTAGTTCATTATTCTTTGCTTTAGCTGGTGAAACTCGCAATTGGGCTGAGGGTGTTTCTTATCGTGAAGAGGTTGCATTCGCGATTGATAATTCTTTTGATTATATTGAAGATGGGTATGATGGTTTTGAAGACTACTGTTTCTTCCAGTTAGGTTATTCAACTTGTGAATATTGGGCTTCAAATCAGTGGAATGGCTGGTATAAGGAATTAAATGGCGGTACTACGCCACCAAATAATTCAGCTGCATTTATTGAAGCTGCATCTTTTAAGAGTTCTGAAGTCAATGTGATTATTAATAGTTTAGTATCGGCAGCTGAAGCTATTGGAAATTACCATTCATCAACGACCCGAAACCAAGCATTTAATTCAGCCGATTTAGCTAATGGTACTGGTAAACAATCTAGAGCATGGGCAAAAGAGGATACATATACAGTAGGTAGTATATCTTCAGGAGCTGGGCATATAAATAATTTCTCTAAAGCAGCTATATGGGATGGGAGTAATGCACCAATTGAATTAGATTGGAAAAACACCTCAGATAACGGCAGTGGGAATGATATTTATGCTCAAGGTAGTGCTCGTGATTTAATTATCGATGCTAATGATTCAGAACGCATGTATATTGTTGGATATAATAGTACTGCAGATGGCGATTCACGTTTAATGCAAGCAACTATTTTTAAGCAAAAAACACCAGGTACTGATATTAGTAAGAGTAATTGGGACTCTAATACTGTTGTAAATGCTCAAGCTGAAATAGGTGGTGATTTTATTCACTCTAATTCTGTTGTAACAAATATAAATGAAAATTTAGTTGCGGTTGGTCAAGCAAAGCGTTCTGGTAGTTACCCTCAAAATGGTGCAGTTGCTAATCGCTTATTTGTTATTTCAGACGCTTCAAGCTCAACACCTAGTGCATCTTTCCTTTCTGGCGGAATCTTTTTTGCTGGTGCTGGTGGTGAGATGGGTGGAATCAATAATTTTAATGAAATTGTTGGGCGTATAGATATTGAAAATAACCGTGAATATGAGGGTAAACAACGTAGGCAACGTGCGTTTATTTATCCATATGCTCCGACTGAAGCCACACGTGGTGCAATTTTTCAAAATAAAGCTTGGATTATTGATAATTTAACTAACGGTGGTTCATTAAGCTCTCATAACAACCAATATCGTATCTACGATGCAAGTGACATTAACGATGCAGGTGTTATCTCAGCAACGGCACTGAAATGTGCTGGTGGCTATGATTCTGTCGCGAGTGATTCTTATTGTGGTAATGGGAGTACAAATGAAACTGTAGTTGCAGTGAAATTAGTACCTATTTCAGATCCTGCAGAGCGTAGTATTGAATCTCGTCCACTTGAGAACAGCACTATCGAACGTCAGGGTGGCTCACTTGGCTTTGGTGCTATGACACTGCTTGGTTTATTTGGTTTCATGCGAAAGCGAATTAAATAAAAGCAATTTATAAGATTAAGCCCGAAGTCACAAATTGAGACTTCGGGCTTTTTTTATACTTGAAAAACGACCAGATTTGTCCGATTCTTAATATTGTCATCATGAAATGTTCATGATGATCCCTAACGGAATAAAAGGGTATCAGTAGTAAAGTAGTATATTTATTGAAGCATTATGCCTTCCATCTATGAGGACTGAACTATGAAGAGACAAAAGCGTGACCGTTTAGAACGAGCACAATCACAAGGTTATAAAGCAGGGTTAAATGGCCGTTCATCAGAGAATTGCCCATATCAAGCAATGGATGCTCGTTCGTGTTGGCTAGGGGGCTGGCGGGACGCAAGAGATGACAAACATTCCGGTTTGTTTAAATAGTTTCCTATATAAAATAGAATTTTAAATTAAAGCCTCTTTATGGGGCTTTAATTTTATTAAGACGATAGAGATTAATTAGTACATGTTTAAGCACGCACCTAGTGCACTATAACTTTGTTGTGTTATTTAAAAATAAAGCCAGCACAAAACCAGCTTTATCTAAATCTCAATTCTTTAATTAGAACTTTGATGTGTCTTGGAAAAGACCCACTTTAAGATCTTTAGCAACGTAGATTTCTTTGCCATCAACTAGAACACGGCCATCAGCTAGACCCATTACTAATTTACGGTTAATAACACGTTTAAAATCAATTTCATACGTTACTTTTTTCGCAGTAGGAAGTACTTGGCCTGTGAATTTAACTTCACCTACACCTAGAGCACGACCTTTACCTTCGCCACCAATCCAACCAAGGAAAAAACCAACCAGTTGCCACATTGCATCAAGGCCAAGACAACCAGGCATTACTGGGTCACCTGGGAAGTGACAGTCAAAGAACCAAAGATCTGGAGTAATGTCTAGTTCAGCAACAACTTTACCTTTACCAAATAGACCTTCAGTTTCAGACATAAGAGGGATGCGATCCATCATTAACATATTTGGTGCTGGCAGCTGTGGGCCGTTTGGACCAAATAATTCACCACGGCTTGATGCTAGTAAATCTTCACGATTGTATGAACTAGGTTTGTTTTGCATTAAAGTATTACTCCTAAATAAGTTGCTGAAATTCTAGCTAACACTTGTACGCTTATCAAGTCGGATCAGCGCTGGTTAAACCAGTTTTTAAAACGACAAAATAGCGCAGAACACTGAGACGGATTATGTTCAACATCTTCAATATGTTGCGCAATTAAAGAGAAAATCGACTCATGTTCTTCGGATTGTAACGGCATGCCCGTTAAAAGTTCGACAGCTTGTTCAACATGACTAATTGGATAAATCGTAAACTGTTTCTCTTCAACAGCACGAATTACCTCGTCAGATAGAACAAGATTAATTCCGTTTGTTTCTGGAATGATAACACCTTGCTTACCAGTTAACCCGCGTTTTTCACACAGCTGGAAGAAGGCTTCAATTTTTTCATTTACACCACCAATCGGTTGAACCATACCAAATTGGTCAACCGAGCCTGTAATTGCCAAACTTTGATCGATAGGCTTAATGGCCAGAGCACTTAAAAAAGCACAAAGCTCTGCAAGGCTAGCACTATCGCCATCAACTTCACAATAGGATTGCTCAAATACCATTGAGGCTGTGAAGGGTAATGGTTCATGCGTATTTAGCTGACTGAGAATATAAGCCTGCATAATCAACATACCTTTAGCATGGAGATCTCCGCCTAACTCAACCTTACGCTCAACATCCGACAATTCGCCATCACCAACGTGAACTACACAAGATATGCGTGATGGTTCACCATAAGAAATAGGATGGCCAGGAACTGACACTACCGTTAATCCATTGATTTGGCCAACTTTTTCGCCATCAGTTTCGATGAAGATGTTTTGTTCTAAAATATCATCTAACGCACGAGATGGAAGGTATGATTCAATATGGTATTTAGTTTCAAACGACGCTTTGAAATCATTAGCATCAATATATGTTTTTGAGCAAGAGGCCAATGAAGCGTGTGCTAAAGCTGAATTTAACCACAGTAAACATAAATTTAGTCGTGTTTGATCTTCACACTCTTTTGCGCCTGCTTTTAGTAATGGTAATAGGGCTAAACCATTTTCTAAAGGAAGATGAGAGTGCTGCTTTGATAGGAAACCTATCAATTGCAAATACTCAGTGACAGTGTCACTTGTTACCTTGGTGTCAAATTCATATTCAGCAAACATAGACATGCCTGCCAATAAATCAGGCTCTAATTGTTCAATTTCACCTAATAGTGCACGGTCGCCAACAATGATTAATTTTACATTGCTCGTTAAACGGTGATCTTCTTTAGTTGGTGATTTTGAATCACTAGATGAGATAGAGACTGATTGACCTTGTAAAAGGCTCTTTAAACGAGGCCATAAATAAGGGTTTGCTAGCAACAGACTCGGCGAAATAATAAGAAAGCCGCCATTGGCTTTTTGCAATAAACCAGGCTCAAGAATATCGCTTTTATTATGATACACACCAAAAAGCTCTGCATCAGTACAACTCTCAACAACGATTACAGGTGTGATATCTTGTTTTGAGTGAGCAGCATTCAACACTAACCAATTAGCGATATATTCACGATACACGTGATTATCTAACGCGTTGATTTGAAGAATATTAACACCATTTATAAGAGAGAAAATCTCTAAAGCTTGAGTCAATCGAGGCTGCAGAGAATAGGGTGATTGTGCGTCTATCTGGTAAGATTGATTCAAAGAATCTTGAATATGATCATATTGAGGCGCAATTAAAAATGGCGTGTCTAGTGGCATGCTTACTTATTAATAAAAAATAAAATCGATTATACATGACATAATTTGTTTCGTCTGATTTTTCAGTCGATACATAACATTTAGAGCTTGGTCCCATTGCAGAGTAATTATATTGAAGAATTAAGTAATGCGAGTTACACTGTCACCCGAATTTAATCTCCTAAAATACGAGCCTATTATTTATGAAATATCAACAACTTGAAAACCTAGAAGCCGGTTGGAAATGGATGTATTTATTTAATAAGCATCGTATGGGGGAATCAATTACTTGCTATATTGATTCCAGCGAACAACAGCAAATGGTCGCTGAATTTTTAAAACTTGAACATGAGCCAGTTAAGGCTTTAGAGTGGATTCAAAAACACATGAATCCAGAGTTAGAAAACAAACTTAAACAAGCGATAAGAGCAAAAAGAAAGCGTCATTTTAATGCTGAACAAGAACATACTCGTAAAAAATCGATAGATTTAGATTACCGAGTGTGGGAAAAACTGTCTCTGCGTGCTCAAGATCTTGATTCTACGCTTTCTGATACTATAGAGTATTTATTAAGTGAAGCATCAAGAACAGAAAAGGCCAGTCAAACAGTCTCATCGCTTAAAGCCGATCTTCATGAGTTATTAAAATAGGCTTAAATACTCAATTTAAAGTTAATCAGTATGTAATAGTAATATACTGATTAATACCAGACCCTAATGCACTATAACTACAAGTCACTTATTATTTCAATTAAACAATTCAATCACTAGCTTATTGTTTTTTATAACTAAATTAGGTTCCGCTGACTTAATAAGAGATTCTTTTAGTTTATCTGAATTTAACTTATAAGCGGGTTCATTTGATAGTGCATAGCCAATTATTGATACTGCAGGCTTTAGTAATGACGTTAACTCGGGTGATAATTTTTGGTTTTTATCTTCAAATTTTTCTAAGCGTAGTGATTTCAAATAAATTTCACCCGTTTCTTTATCATATTCTGGCACAGCGCTGAATTCTAACGTGAGTGACAGATTCTGTTTTATTTCATCGAGCATTTGAACATCTGCAGTTGTGTTTGCAAAAACACTAATCCGATCAGCTGCAATGCGGCCAATTTGAACATCGACATTTTCAACATTTACTTGAGCATATAGAAAACCAGGAATACCAACAGACTTGTCTACATGAATTTCATCTGAAAGATAATCAGTCATTTCTTTTTCTGTTATTGAGTAACTCGCACAACCAGATAATGTCAGAACAGAAACTAAAGTAAATAGAGCACGTTTTTTAATATACATAGAATTTTAGCCTTAGATACCAGATTACAACGAAGCCAAAATAAACTTAACTCGTGACAAGGTAACATAAATACAATTAGGCTTAGTTTAATGGCAATCCTAAATAGGCACAAATTCAAAAGAGATAAATTACAGATAACTGACTAAATTAAGTCAAAACCAGCCAATTCCCGGGTCATTTTAAAATACACCACAGTGCGCATTATATATCTTATGTTAAATAGAGTTTGTTAATACTCAAATATAAGTACATATAGCTTCCCTTTCTGCACAACTTCTTTCGAGAACAATCAATTTAACCATAATCGTATTTACCATAAAATAGCTAATAATCATTAAATAATACTTCGTATCCATCTAATGATTATTAGCTTAAAAACATTATCTTCATAACGTTATAAATTATCTCTATAGATTTATTATCTTCATAACGTTATAAATTATCTCTATAGATTTAAAGATCTTAACACTGCTTTTAATTGCTTTGCTCTTATTGGCTTTGAAATAAAGTCATTCATTCCAGCATCAATGCATAATTTCTTTTCTTCATTCAATGCGTGACCCGTTATTGCAACGATTGGAATTAGCGATCCTGTAGATCGTATTTCTTTAGTTGCACTAATGCCATCTTTTAATGGCATCGACACATCCATTAAAATGACATCATAGTTATTGTTATGATCAGACCATTCTTGAATTACTTCAACACCATTCTTAACCAAAGTAACTTGATGTCCTTGCCGTTCTAATAGTAACTTCATGACTGCTTGGTTTGCTTTATTATCTTCAGCAACTAAAACGGATAAATATTGTTTACTTATCTCTGGTATTAATTCATTTATCGGAAATTTTCTAGATATTGGCACAGTCTCTTTCAATGGCAACTTTACAGTAAAAGTACTTCCTTCGCCGATTAAACTTTCAACTTCAATGGTACCATTCATCAATTCTGTAAGACGTTTTGTGATTGATAAACCTAAACCTGTCCCTCCAAATTGACGGGTAATTGAGCTATCTGCTTGTATGAAAGGTTTAAAAAGCTGCTCAGTAATATCTCGAGCAATACCTATTCCTGTATCTTTAATTGAAAAGCAGATTAAATCACCATCAGAAAGGCTGATATTTAAACAAACCGACCCATTATTGGTGAATTTTACAGCATTTCCCACTAAATTGAAGATGACTTGAGCGATGCGTGTTTGGTCTGCAATGACATTAATAGGTATATTTTGTGACGTTGTCACAGTTAATTTTATGCCTTTGTCCTGAGCTATCACCATGAAATAATCAATGGCGCTATGAATGGTTTTAATTAAATCAATTGGTTGCTCATCTAGAATAAAAGTTCCTGCTTCAATTCTTGAAATATCTAATACATCACTAATTATTGTGAGGAGAAGCTGAGATGAAGTTTCCATTTGTTCAAGCCATTGTCTTTGCTCAGATGATAAATGACTTCCACTAAATACATCTATCATACCTAGGATAGCATTCAGTGGTGTTCGGATCTCATGACTCATCATCGCTAAAAACTGAGATTTAGCTCTGTTAGCTTTCTCAGCTTCAACTTTTGCTTTATGTATTTCGGTTATGCGTTTTTTTCTAGCTGAAATGTCTTTTGCTGTACCTCGATAACCTGTAAGTACGCCAAACTCATCATAATATGGAGTGCCACTCAAACTAAACCATACTTTATTATTCAACTTTTCAGGGCTCCACTCTAATTCATTAAATGATTTATTATGATGCTTTGCTGCTAATATTTGCTTTCGAATCGATTCACTTTCAATTAAACCTAATAAGTTTTGTGAACTCATTTTAGTCTCATTGATTTTTGTTCCTGCTAAATAACTGAAATTAAAGTTAATATCAGTTTCCCAGAACCAATCACCAACTGTATTAGCGAAGTCTTGAAAACGTTGCTTACTTAAATGCAATGCTTTAGTTTTTATGTCAACAAGTGATTGAAGCCTGTGTTTATAATCAATATCAATAACTGCCCGCTCAATAAGTGGCGTAAAACGTTGTAAGCTATTTTTAGTTGATGCTGAATATTCACCAAATCGACGACTGGTCAAAACAATAACAGCATGTCCTGATGAAGATTGAATCCCAGAGATTGCAACTGAAGAGAATTCAGTTTTAAGTTCAGGAGGAATAGATGAAAATTCTTGGGTATTCTTAGGTTTAAAAAGAATAATACTTTCGTTATGACAAGCTCGATAAAAAAGATCACTAAAAGACCAAGTTAAGTCGTTAAAAATATCATCTGTTGAAGCAAGAACGGATAAGCATTTTTCATCAGAAGAAGAAATCACAAACGCATTATCGAAATGAATAAACTTTTTAATAACGACAAGTAAACTATTAAAAATGTCTTCTTTATTTTGAGCATCTGAAATGGCCGATAAGCCATTTAGTATCGCTTGGTTTTCTTTATAAAGATGAGATTCTCGCTCTTTACTTCGCTTTAACTCTAGCAATGCTTCCTGGAGTTGTTCTTTCTCTGCATGAACCTTCACAACTACACTATCCTAATAATGAAATAAAACGGTAGAGACCATTAAATTGCCATGAGCATTCTCGCCACCAGTAAAACGTCCTTGCTCACCGAAAGTAAATGGACATATATAAGGAGCACCATGCATTGCCGAGTTAACTGAATGACAAACTGCATCCATAGATGTTTTTATATGCATCATTGAGCCAGCACAAAATATATTAATGCCGCCTATTGGGCTGAAGTTATCTTCATAAGAATTAATGGCCGAATTAATGACTCGCTGTGGTCGAGAAATAATTTGTTCTTCTTCACCGTACATCATAAAAACCTCCTCTCCTTCATTAATACTAGCAAAACATTCCATGCCTCCATCATGAGTAAATTTTACAGGATGGGCTAATTTGAAATATGGCGACGAATACATGTAACCAGCAATTCTTCCTAAAGGAAATAGAGTTACTCTTTCTAGAAGATTTGTTTTATCACCAAGCCCCATTGGTAATTCAGTCCATTGCTTATAAACATCAATAACCGGTTTATGGTCAATTTCATAAATAATTCGATTATGTGTTTTTGTTGCAATCCCCGATGTTGAAGAGCAAGCATATCCAGAGTGAAAGGAATAAGACACTTTACAGGAGGGATAAAAAACAGATAAAGAAATTCCAGAACTAAGCAGGTCATCTTGTGTAAAGATACACCACTTTCCCTGTACATTATTATCCGCAGCGGTTCCTCCTATAAGAGGTATTGGCGTCCCAAAATATTCATCTATTGCTGTAATTATTTCCTCTTCTTGTCCAGGTGTTGCATGGAGTAAAACCAATGCAGGCAATTCTCCTTCGCGACCACTATCCTTAATTGCTTTTTCTAATAATTGTTTTGTAAGCTGAGTGATCTCATGATTGTTATTAAGTTTAGCTATACTTGTTCCATATCGTCCATGCTTTGAATCATAGAGTGCCCATAATGCAATTGAATAACACTCAAGAAATCCATGATCAGTCATTACCCCTCGGCATGAGGTGCAGCCATGAATTTTGGTATTAGGAAATCGTTTTTTTAACGTATTTATAATAAGGTGACTATCATGTTCTTCAGTGAAATAGCACAACAAAATATCCGGTTCAATAGGATGAACAAGTAAATTACTTAGACAGTATTCAAGTGCTTTTCCTGAATCGTTATTCTGTGAATTTGTGCTAATTATCTTCATATTCCTTCCAAATTGTTTTATTTTTATTAAACAAACTCTAATTTGTCATTGAGCGGTTGATTTTTGCACATTTAAAGAATAACACATTGAAAGTTATCATTTTGTGGAATTAAAAATAACATTTATTTTTTGAGAGCTATTCGATACTTCTACATTCCATGCCATATCATTATGTTTACATTTTGGTACAAATACTGAATACATTTGTTTGTCATTTTGCTTAACCGAAGGCATGAACTTTAACGTTCCCATGTTCATCTTCACGCCAGTTGCTTCCATCTCCCAAGCCTCACTTAGACCTGAAACTAAGATGCTGACCTCTGTATTTTGCAAAATAGGACGCTCTTTTACATCAATAATGACTTGATTATTATCGATATTAAAAGCACAAGACTTTTCAGTTATGTTACAAACAGTCGCATCTTGGTCATTTTTCACACTATCCATCGGATCTTTGTAGGTAATTGTTCTCCAAGTAAATGCAGTAATTAATACTACCAACAAGAAAATAAGTTGAAATAAACGAGGACCTGTTAACTTTTCTACAGCCATAGTTGAAAAAACCTGTGTTATCTAGTTCAAAAAAAATGAAAAAATGTTGCTTAACCGTAAAATTCCTATGGGCATCAACTATGATTCAATTTTGAAGTGAAGTATCATTAACGCCGAAAATGCCATTTTTGCATTAAAAAAGGATATTTCAAAATAAAAAGGTCACAAATCTAATTATTAGAGATTGAATTTTGGATGGCATTGCGAACAAATTGTTCGCACTATGGAAAGTAAAGTGTAGTTAATAATAAAAGTGGAAGCATGCAATTATGAGCCAAGTACAGCAGCATGAACAAAACTACAACTATACCGTTGTTCGTCAATTCTCTTTAGTTACCATACTATGGGGTATTGTTGGCATGGGTGTAGGTGTACTAATTGCCGCTCAGTTAGTTTGGCCGCAACTTAATTTTGACACACCATGGCTTACGTATAGTCGTCTGCGACCTCTGCATACCAATGCAGTGATTTTCGCATTCGGCACAAGTGCCCTTTTTGCAACATCTTATTATGTTGTTCAGCGTACTTGTCAAACACGTTTGTTTGGTGGTCCATTAGTTGCGTTCACCTTCTGGGGTTGGCAAGCAATTATTCTAGCAGCAGCAATTTCATTGCCTCTAGGTATTACATCAGGAAAAGAATACGCAGAATTAGAGTGGCCGATTGATATCGCAATTACTCTGGTTTGGGTTGCGTATGCCATCGTTTTCTTTGGAACCCTGTTTAAGCGTAAGACATCTCACATCTACGTTGCAAACTGGTTCTTTGGAGCCTTCATTTTAACCGTTGCCGTTCTTCATATTGTGAATAGCCTTGCTGTTCCTGTATCTATGACTAAATCTTATTCGATTTATTCTGGTGCTGTTGATGCGATGGTACAATGGTGGTACGGGCACAACGCAGTTGGTTTCCTATTAACTGCAGGCTTCCTTGGTATGATGTATTATTTCGTACCAAAACAAGCTGAGCGTCCAGTTTATTCATACCGTTTATCTATTGTTCACTTTTGGGCTCTAGTATCACTTTATATCTGGGCCGGCCCTCACCATTTACATTATACAGCACTGCCTGACTGGACTCAGTCACTTGGTATGGTAATGTCACTAGTTCTATTTGCTCCATCTTGGGGCGGTATGATTAATGGTATTATGACGCTGTCTGGTGCTTGGCATAAACTTCGTTATGACCCAATTCTTCGCTTCTTAATTGTTTCTTTGTCTTTCTACGGTATGTCTACCTTTGAAGGCCCGATGATGGCAATTAAATCAGTAAATGCCCTATCTCACTATACTGACTGGACAATTGGTCACGTACACTCTGGTGCATTAGGTTGGGTTGCAATGGTATCAATTGGTTCTCTATACCACTTAATTCCTAAGCTATTCGGTCAAGAGCGTATGTACTCTGTCTCACTAATCAATGTTCACTTCTGGTTAGCGACTATCGGTACGGTTCTTTACATTGTGGCAATGTGGATTTCTGGTGTTATGCAAGGTCTAATGTGGCGTGCAGTAAATGCAGATGGCACATTAACATACAGCTTTGTTGAGTCATTAGAAGCCTCTTACCCATTCTATTTTGTTCGCTTCTTAGGTGGATTTATCTTCTTATCAGGAATGTTCTTACTTGCATACAATACATATAAGACCGTTACTGCTCCGAAGAACAGCCTAAAAGCTATTCCTCAACCAGCTCAATAAGGAGGCTATGTTATGAGTTCTAATCGTCATGAAATCATAGAAAAAAACGTTGGCCTTCTTGCGGTTCTTATCGTTGTTGCTATTAGTTTCGGTGCATTAGTTGAGATCACTCCTCTAATTTTCCAAAAGCAAACAACTGAACCAGTAGAAAACTTACGTGTTTATACACCGTTAGAAATGGAAGGCCGTGATATTTACATCCGTGAAGGTTGTAGTGTTTGTCATAGCCAGATGATCCGTCCGTTCCGTGCTGAAACAGAACGTTACGGACATTATTCTGTTGCTGGTGAAAGTGTTTGGGAGCATCCATTCTTATGGGGTTCAAAACGTACAGGTCCTGATCTAGCTCGTGTTGGTGAGCGTTATTCTGATGAATGGCACCGTGTTCACCTAATCAACCCTCGTGATGTGGTTCCTGAATCAAACATGCCTGGCTTCCCTTGGTTGGAAGAGAACGTGTTAGATGGTGAATTGACATCGCAAAAAATTGCTATTTTCCGTAACAACTTTGGTGTTCCATACACTGAAGAAGACGTAAAGAATGCGGCTGATGCGGTTAAAGGTAAGACTGAGATGGATGCGCTTATTGCTTATCTTCAATCACTTGGTCATGCAATGAAGTAAGGAGGTCCCTATGGACGCTGGAACTATTCATGCAATTTGGACAGTTATTCTGTTTTTAAGCATGGTAGGTATTATTTTTTGGGCTTACAGTAAAAAGCAAAAGGCTCGCTTCGATGAAGCTGCTAACTTGGTTTTTGCTGATGAACAAGAAGATACTTCAAGCCAAAACAAGACAGGAGTTGATAAACAATGAGTACTTTTTGGAGTCTCTGGATAAGTATCATTACTATTGGTACATTAATTGGTTGTGGTTTACTGCTTCGTTTCTGCTTGAAAAATACAACAGGAATTGAAGAAGGTGAAGACATGGGTCATGAATACGATGGTATTCGTGAGCTTAATAATCCACTGCCAAAATGGTGGACTTACATGTTCTTAGCTACACTCGTCTTCTCTATCGTTTATTTAATCCTTTATCCTGGATTAGGTAATTTTAAAGGCGTTTTAGGCTGGACAAGTTCAGACCAAACGGTTCGTACTGTTGAAGAATCACACACATCGATTGAGCGTTCTCATAAAGAGAAAACACTTGACCAATTTGCTCGTGAATTAGATGACGCAAATACGAATTTTGGCGAAACATTCTCAAAACTTGCATATAAGCCAGGGACATCAGAGTTCCGTGCTATTACTGATATCGCAAATGACGAAGAAGCACTAAAAGTAGGTCAACGTTTGTTCCTACAAAACTGTTCTCAATGTCATGCATCAGATGCAAGAGGTATGATTGGCTTCCCTAATTTAACCGATAACGCATGGTTATATGGTGGTGAGCCAGAAGCAATCAAAACGACTATCATGAATGGTCGTATTGGTAACATGCCTGCTTGGGGTGACGCTTTAGGCGCCGACGGCGTTAAAGAAGTTGTTAGCTATACACTTGCCCTATCGGGTCGTAAAGTTAACACGAAAGAAGCCGCAGCAGGCAAACAACGCTTCATCGTTTGTGCTGCATGTCATGGTACTGATGGCAAAGGTAACCCAGCGTTGGGTGCACCAGATCTAACTGATAATGATTGGTTATTTGGGGATTCACGCGCAGCAGTTACTGAATCAGTAGAAAATGGCCGTCAAGGTGTTATGCCAGCATGGAAAGACGTATTAGGTGAGGAAAAAGTACAACTTATTTCAGCATACGTCTGGAGCCTAAGCAACAAATAATAAATATAATAGCCCCTGCATGTACAGGGGCTTTTTTCGCTCTTATATTAAAAATTTTATATATAAAGCGCTAATAGCTCGACTTTAATAGGAATCATTACTATGTCTCAGCCTTGGTATAAGCAGTTTTGGCCTTGGTTTCTCATCATCCTTCCAGGTACCGTTGTTGTTGCTTGTATATCAACTTACATTTTATTTGTAGAGCACGATGTTGATCTAGTCGCAGAGGATTATTACAAGAAAGGTAAAGCAATCAACGTCGATCTTTCAAAAATCAAAGTGGCTCAAGAGTTATCTATATTTGCCAAAGTACGTAGTGTAGATAAGACAATTGAGATCCAACTTGATAAAGGTAAACTGGAGCATAATCCAGCAATAAAAGCTATCTTCACTCATAGAACGCTTCCCAATCACGACTTTTCGCAAGTATTAACATCAGATGCGAAAGGTATTTATCGCCTTCAATTAGATGAACCATTAAATGGCCCTTGGTTTATCGAATTGCTCCCACATGACAGCGCATGGATGGTCCAAGGACGCACAAATTTCCCGAGTGAAGATTTTTTCCCTTTAGGTAAGTAGATTAGGTAAATAAACCATATGTCGAAGGATTGTTACCACTGCAGTGAGCCTGTTCCATCAGGCTCACATTTTCAAGTTGATATTTTAGGTGAAACTCGTGATATGTGTTGCCCAGGCTGTGAATCAGTAGCGCAAACTATCGTTGAAAACGGCCTTTCTTCTTATTATCAATATCGTACGGCCCCTGCCGATAAAGCGGATTTAATCCCTGAGCAATTAAAAGCATTAGCTCATTATGATCATAGTGAAATTCAAAAAGAGTTTATTCGAACTAATGACAACTACAAAGAAGTGACATTGTCACTAGATGGTGTCTCTTGTGCTGCCTGCGCTTGGCTCATTGAAAAACAACTTGCCAACGCACAAGGTATACATCAAATAAAAGTAAATACCTCTACTCATAGAGCATTATTAAGTTGGAACCCAGAAGAAACTAAATTAAGTACCCTGCTTACTCTTATTCATCAACTTGGTTACAAAGCAGCCCCTTTTGAAGCCGATAAACAAGAAGAAGAATATCACCGCTCAATGAAGCAATACTTATATCGTTTAGGTATCGCAGGACTAGCAACCATGCAAGTGATGATGCTTGCTGTTGCATTATACTTAGAAGTCTTTGGTGATCTCGATGCGGAATTCAGAAACTATCTTCGATACGTGAGCTTGGTTTTTGCAACACCTGTAATGCTTTACTCTGCTCTGCCATTTTATATGAATGCATGGCGAAGCTTAAAAGCTAAAACACTAGGAATGGATGTTCCCGTTTCTATCGCGATGTTATTTGCTTATTTCGCAAGTGTTGTTGCTACCGTGACTGAATCAGGTGAAGTATTTTTTGAATCAGTTGCCATGTTTACCTTTTTCTTATTATTAGGCCGATTTCTTGAAATGCGTGCTCGCCGCAAAGCAGCAGCTATTACAGGAAACTTGCTCAAACTTATCCCCGTAATGGCAACATTAACCTCAGGAAAGAAAGTACCCGCGCGCACACTTGATGTTGATGACACTGTTATTGTCCCTCCAGGTGAGCATCTACCGGCAGATGGTATTGTCATCGCTGGTTACAGCGCGATTGACGAATCAATGTTTACCGGTGAGTCGATGCCTGTTGCTAAAAAGGAAACTGATCCAGTTTATGCTGGTACGATTAATGGTGATGGTAATTTAACTGTTAAGGTAACCAAAACCAAAGCGGATTCTTTAATATCAAACATTGTTAAACTTCAAGATGAAGCGCAAATGTCAAAGCCTAAAGTCGCTGAAATTGCTGACTTAGTGGCTCGCTATTTTGTTGCAGGTATCTTAATTATCTCTGCCTTCACTTGGTTTTATTGGCATGAAACAAAACCAGATGACGCTTTTTGGATCATGTTATCTGTGCTCGTTGCAACTTGTCCCTGTGCCTTATCATTAGCGACACCAACGGCAATCACTTGTTCAACCTCTCGATTAGCACAGCTTGGTTTAATGCTTCGCCGTGGCCATGTTTTAGAAACTCTGTGCAAAGTGAATCGCTTAGTTATCGATAAAACAGGAACATTAACAGAAGGAAATATCAGATTAACTCAAGTCCATTCCTTTACTGATATATCAGAAAAAGAAGTCAAAACAATAGCGTCTGAAATGGAATCTTTTGCTAATCACCCTATTGCTCGAGCTTTCTCACAATACAGAGATTCAACTCAAACTCATTTTGATAGCGTTAAAAATATTATAGGCTCTGGCTTGCAAGGATACATTGGTAACGATGAATGGAAGATTGGTCATAAAGCCTTTGCTGCACAAGATTGCCTGTTAGAAAATCATCAAGATTACCAAGTGTGGTTATCTAAAAATGGGCAAGCAGTCGCTGCTTTTTCTTTAGATGATCCAATACGTCAAGAAAGCAAAGCATTAATTCAATCATTGCATCATTTAGGCATTAAAGTGACTATGCTAACTGGTGACAGTAGCTCATCCGTAAAGAAAGTGGCTAATGCTTTGGATATTGATGAGGTAATTTCTGGAGCAACACCGCAAGGGAAGTTAGATTATTTAAAATCATTACCAAAAAGTGAAATCAGTTTGATGGTTGGCGATGGCATTAATGATGCACCTACACTTGCAGGAGCTCACCTCTCTATAGCGATGGGGTCTGGAACTGATGTTGCTAAAGCCTCTGCAGATATGATACTTCTGGGTGATAACCTTTCTCGACTAATAGAAGCGCGAGAACTTGCGATGAAAACTCGTAAAATTATCCGTGAAAACTTAGCGTGGGCTTTAGGCTATAATGCCATTATATTACCACTGGCTGTCATGGGTTTAGTTGCACCTTACATTGCTGTTGTAGGAATGTCGGGAAGCTCAATTATTGTTGTCTCTAATTCTCTTAGGTTATTAAAAGAAAATGGCTAGTTTATATTTGTTAATCCCAATTGCGATTATGTTAGTGTGCGTTGCCGTAGCAATTTTTATTTGGGCCGTTAAAAGCGACCAATTTGAAGATCTCGATCGTCAAGGTACCGAAATATTATTCGATGAACAACCTCCCATAAATAAAGAAGATAAATGAACATTGATTTATTAGGAGCCTTTCTTGTTGGCATGATGGGGGCTGGCCACTGCATAGGCATGTGCGGTGGTATTTCTGCTGTAATCTCAATGAACACCAGTAATTCAAAGGCCCCTCGTTGGCTGTTTATTTTACTCTATAATTTTGGCCGAATTCTATCTTATTCAGTTTTCGGTTTTATTATTGGTGGTGTGTTTGTTTCTATTGCCGTCACATCAGAAAGTTATAGTGCGTTAGTTTATTTAAGGATCTTTGCTGGTATCCTTATGTGCTTACTCGCTTTGTATATCGCAAACTGGTGGAAAGGATTGGTGTATATAGAAGTCATTGGTAAGCAATTATGGAAATATATATCGCCATTAACAAAACCACTGCTACCGCTTAAAACCCCTTTTCATGCGATTCCCTTTGGATTCTTATGGGGATGGCTTCCTTGTGGTTTAGTTTACTCAACATTAAGTTGGGCAGCCGTTTCTGGTGGTGCGATTAACGGTTCATTAATCATGTTTGCTTTTGGCATTGGTACGCTTCCCGCTATGTTTCTAGTAGGTGTTGGTGCTCATGCCCTTCAGTCATTCATCAATAATTCGATCACCAGAAACATAAGTGCATTGTTATTATTAACGTATGGTATTCACACTGTTTATATTGCGTTACATCAACTAATATAATTATAAATTTTTGCATAGTTTTGTATTTATGCTACCACTTTGGTACTGGTTAATGCTAAAATTGACATATATCAATTATAAGAGCATTGAATGAGATGATGTCAGATAACTCAGCAAACAAACGAATCCAGTCAGGCGGATGTGCTATTCACTGCCAAGATTGCAGTATCAGTCAATTATGTATTCCTTTTACTTTAAATGAGTCTGAGCTTGATCAGCTTGATGAAATCATTGAACGTAAAAAGCCTATTCAAAAAGGTCAGGAACTGTTTAAAGCTGGCGATGAATTAAAATCTTTATACGCTATTCGTTCAGGCACAATCAAAAGCTACACGATTACTGAGCAAGGTGATGAACAGATAACTGCATTCCACTTAGCGGGTGACCTTGTTGGCTTTGATGCTATTACTGAAGCTGAGCACCCAAGCTTTGCTCAAGCTCTTGAAACATCTATGGTATGTGAAATACCTTATGAAATCCTTGATGACCTATCGGGTAAAATGCCAAAACTTCGTCAACAAATCATGCGTTTGATGAGTAACGAAATCAAAGGCGACCAAGAAATGATTTTGCTACTGTCTAAGAAAAATGCAGAAGAACGTTTAGCGGCATTCTTATACAACTTATCAACTCGTTTCCATCAACGTGGTTTCTCACCTAGAGAGTTTCGTTTAACAATGACTCGTGGTGATATTGGTAATTACCTTGGGTTAACTGTTGAAACAATCAGTCGTTTATTAGGTCGTTTCCAAAAAAGTGAAATGTTAACAGTTAAAGGTAAATACATCACAATCAATGATCATGATGCTTTAGCTGAACTTGCTGGCTCAGCAAAAGAAATTAAGTAAATTATATAAATAAAAACATTTAAAAAGTGAGGTATATCTTCTGATGTACCTCACTTTTTTGTATCTAATTTCTCCATATTCCCCCTCAAACTGCTAAAGTAAAGATAACAAAATGATTTTATGAATTGGTTTTTACCAAGGAGGTTAGTATGAACCGCTACCGTAAAATACTTGTTGTTGGGATAATTGATCAGGATGAACAACCCGCTTTAGACCGTGCGCTGGATATAGCAAAGCGCAGCACAAAATCGTCTGAAATAACGCTATTCTGTACAACGTATGATTTTTCTTATGAAATGACATCCATGTTATCTGCTGATGAACGTACAGCCATGAGAAATGGTGTTGTCTCTCAAAAAGTGAAAATGTTTGATGAGATTATCAGTAATTACAATATTCCAGAACATGTTACTATCAAAGTGAAAATGGTTTGGCATAATCGGCCATACGAAGCCATCGTCAATGAAATCTTTGATGGCAGCTATAATTTATTAGTAAAATCTACTCGCCAGCACGCAAAATTAGAAACCGTCTTTTTTACTCCAACTGACTGGCATTTATTGCGTAAATCCCCTATTCCTGTTCTTCTTGTAAAAGAGAGAACATGGCCAGAAAATGGTAATATTTTAGCTTCAGTGCACGTTGGTTCCGAAAATCCAACACACTTAGCACTCAATGATAAAATGGTCGATGAAGCTAAATATTTTGCAGAGGTGCTTAACTCAACACCGCACCTAGTCAATGCTTACCCTTCAACCCCTCCTTCAATTCATGCCGAACTGCCTGAATTTGATGCTATACAATACAAAGATGCAATTCGTGGTCATCATTTAACAGAAATGAAAGCACTAAGACAAAAACATGGTATCCCCGAAGAACAAACACACGTATATGAAGGACATACAGAAGAAGTTATCTCTGAAGTAGAAGATGAATTACATGCTGCGCTTGTTATACTTGGTACAACAGGAAGAACAGGTTTGTCCGCTATCTTTATAGGAAATACCGCTGAGAATACATTAGACTTACTCAATAGTGATATTTTAGCGCTAAAACCAGAGGGATACATTAGCCCATTAGACCCTAATCATATCTAATATTACCTACATTAATAACGTAAAAGTAAGGGTTACTTAAGTAGCCCTTGTTTTGCATCCCAAAATAATTTTTGTGGAAACTCGCTTATTGAATTTGATTGGGTATAATACCCGCCTTATCAGTTCCATCATTAGTTTAGAGTAAGTAAATGAGCGAATTAACCAAAGCGCAGCAATATAATTTTAATAAGCTTCAAAAGAAGATCCGTCGTAATACAGGTAATGCCATTGTTGATTACAACATGATTGAAGATGGCGACCGTATCATGGTATGTCTGTCTGGCGGTAAAGATAGCTTTACTATGCTTGATATCTTAATGAGCTTAAAGAAAAATGCGCCAATCTCATTTGACTTAATTGCTGTGAATCTTGATCAAAAGCAACCGGGTTTCCCTTCTCATATTCTTCCTGAATATTTAGAAGAACTAGGTGTTGAATACAAGATCGTAGAAGAAGATACCTACTCTATCGTTCAAGATAAAATCCCTGAAGGCAAAACGACTTGTTCATTATGTTCACGTTTACGCCGTGGTATTCTCTACCGTACCGCAAAAGAACTTGGTGCAACTAAGATTGCATTAGGGCATCATCGTGATGATATTTTAGAAACTATGTTCTTAAATATGTTCTATGGCGGTAAATTAAAGGGTATGCCACCAAAATTAGTTTCTGATAATGGTGAGCACGTTGTTATTCGCCCACTTGCTTACTGTCGTGAAAAAGACATTATCAAGTACGCTGATATGCGTAACTACCCGATTATTCCGTGTAATCTATGTGGCTCACAACCAAACATGCAACGTCAGAACGTTAAACAAATGCTAAACACATGGGATAAGCAATTCCCAGGACGCATTGAAACAATGTTCACAGCAATGCAAAACGTAGTGCCTAGCCATTTAGCCGATTTTAATACGTTTGATTTCAAAAGTATTAACCGCGACTCTGGTGTTATTAATGGTGGTGATATTGGCTTTGATAAAGAAGAAATGCCAGTACAGCCTATTGATGCTGATGACGCAGTTGCAGAGTTTGACCCATCACTAAAACTTGATGTTATTACTGTAGAGTAATCTTTCATTTATGCACAAAAAAGGCGTTAACTTTTAAAGTTAGCGCCTTTTTTATTATAAAAAATAGAATTATTTCGCTAACCAGGGAGTTACTTTCAATGGTTCAGCAGGCAGTAAAATACGCACATCATCAGCATATTTTTCAAGACTAACTGTAGCTCTTCCATTTTTTAAAGAAAGATCCTTACCATTTGACAGTTTGACAGCTTCAGTGACAGTGTCACCAAAAACAAACGTAATGCCTTCAACATCAGGCATAAAGTAGCTTGAGAACATGCCACCGATATCAGCAAACATTGCATCCATTTGAATAGCGAGTTCTTTTAACTCTTTAATCGAAACTGAGCCATCAAAGCGCTGATTTGCAAGAACTTCCATCGAAATATCACACTGCTTACCCTCTTCAGTTTGAATATAAACTAATGGATTGGCTGATTTTAAATTGTCATCAATAGGAAGAGTCAATTCCTGATTACTTGGAATCGTAAATTCTTCGTAATGCTCTTCTTTTTCCATCCATGCTTTGGTTATTTGACATGCTTTACCTGTTTGAGAATCATTGAAGAACAATGCCATGCGAACATCATCATGCCCTTCTTTTTGATTCACTTTTAACTGGTAATACAGTTTCGAATAAGTAAAACGATACTGCTCAGCTTTAACTGGTAACGCCAAACACAACAGTGACAACGTTGTCGCACCAATCCATTTTTTCATTTTATCTCCAATACTGACTATTATGACGGATCATCGCTTGGATCTCTTCTACGTAAGCTTCACCACGCTCAGAATAACGAATTAACCCATGCGCTAATGCATTTGCTTCTTGTTCTGGTGTCAATGCTTCTGGAGAGCTATGTAGTTTTTCTCTAATAACACGAAGTTCAGCATAGGCATTGTTGCGGTTAACGTTCATAAAATAAGCGTGAACCGCCTCTTGTGATGAATCAAACTTTGCAACTTCATGCGCTGCACCTTCATTACGCTTACTAGGAACCACACCACAACCTTTAGTGTAACACCATTGACCAAAGTAGTTATTGGCTTCGCGAGCAAAACGAGAGGTCCCCCATGCCGATTCATTTGCCCCTTGGCTTAATACTAAAGGCGCAGGAATGTAATCTACTTTGACTAGCATCGCGTTAACCCAATCTGCATTCACGCCAGCATCCGTTAGCTTTTCTTTATAAAGTTCACCTAACTTAGTTGCCTTATCCAATTCTTTAGAGGTAGTGCCAGAATCATTATCCAACTTCATAACTAATGACTCTATAAATTCACGCTCTTTCTGTACACGAGCGTTTTCAGCGATTACTGCAGGATACATAAAATTGAAAAACGCCGCTTTTTTCTCTTTTACATCTGTGAATGCTTTAAAGTCAGGCACTTTTTCTTTTGGTGTACACGCTGCCATCAATAAAACAGCGAACAAAACAATCGTCTTTTTAATCATAATAAACTCACGCGTTGAAAATATCATTGTTAACATCTTGGTTCGGATTATCAGAATTACCTTTATCATCCTTCACCATTACTTTTAAAGTAACACCAAACATATTGCGGTAAATAATTCCTTTCACATTGAAAATAAACGGCATTACCACAATTAAACCAACACCATATAATGCAATGCCAAAGACTAACGCTAGCATAATCACAACATGAATCAGCAGCATTGATGTTAATTTTTTATTTGTTGCTCTAAATGAATATAGCAGGGCTTTTAGCGGTGGTACTTTTTTCTCACATACTAAAAGTACAGCGAAGCCAAAAGCCATTGATAAGTACAGTGCAACCATTGGCAAATAGATATTCACTAAGCCTTGCAGCACTTCCGACAAAATCGTCACTAATGCGACCATTCCAGCAGACGCTAATCCTTTAAAAATATAATTAGTACGACATTTAAAACCAGCGGCATGACTCATTCCCATCAAACTGGCGCCTGCCGTTAATGGCGAAATAATCACTTGTGCGCTTAACCCTGCAACAAAAGCAGCATAAGATATCTTAGTTGTTAGTTCCGTCTCACCAAGAAATGCATGAAATAACACCGCAGGATCACCCAGCTGTATTTGTAAAGCCACAAAAAAGACGGCCATATACGAAGATGTAAGCAACAAAATTGCTGGAGAAAACGTGAAAAAATGTTTAATTGTATTTTGCCAAGCTTCTTGAAGTACGCTAACAGGACTTAATTCAAAATCCCCTGCCATCGCTTTTTCAATGCTCCCACCAAGAATAAACTTTTTTTCTTTTGGTTGGTCACTCATTTTTGTCTACCACTATAAAACATGAGTCGATTATACGGTTTTCATTAAGCTAGTGCAGTATTCATAAAAAAGAATTTTACAAATCTTCAAAAAAAAAGGAGATTTATTTGTAATAAAACCAATCAAGTGGCCGATTATTGTCTATAATGAAGCTCAATGAATGAGCACACAATGCATAAAAAGTAGCTTATTAGAAAAAAAATAGGGCAATCAAATAAAAAACACTTTTCATATCGTAACTTGGGGTCTATCATGCGCCCGAAATCCCATCTTACATCCATAATACTAAGCGCGGTATCACTACCCAAGGCGGAGATAAAAAGACATTGAACGTTACACAACAATCCGAAAAAGAAGCCGTTATTAAATTAACAGGCATTTCAAAAAGTTTTGATGGCAAAGAAGTGATCTCTAATTTCGATTTAGATGTTAATCACGGCGAATTTTTAACCATTCTTGGACCATCAGGTTGTGGTAAAACCACAGTGTTACGCATGATTGCAGGTTTTGAAACTGCTGATGCTGGAACAATTTTACTGGATTCGACAGATGTAACGTCAATACCCGCTGAACAGAGGCATGTGAATACCGTATTCCAAAGCTACGCCCTATTCCCACACATGACGGTATTTGAAAACGTTGCTTTTGGTTTGCGTATGCAAAACGTGCCAAATAATGAAATTGAACCTCGCGTAACAGAAGCGTTGCAAATGGTTCGTTTAGCACAAATGGCAAATCGTAAACCTCATCAGTTATCTGGTGGCCAACAACAACGTATCGCTATTGCTCGTGCAGTGGTTAATAAGCCTAAAGTTCTTCTTTTAGATGAATCTTTGTCTGCACTTGATTACAAATTACGTAAACAAATGCAAATTGAGCTTAAACAATTACAACGTCAATTGGGCATTACTTTTATCTTTGTAACTCACGACCAAGAAGAAGCTCTTTCAATGTCTGACCGTATTATCGTAATGCGTGATGGTGTTATTGAACAAGACGGCACTCCTCGTGAAATTTACGAAGAACCAAAGAACTTATTTGTTGCTCGCTTCATTGGTGAAATCAACGTGTTCGCTGCCACCGTGCTAGAGCGCCTTGATGAAAAACGTATTAGAGCAGAGATCGAAGATACATCCGCTGTCGTTTACTGTGACCTTGATGTTGCACCTGGCGATAAAGTGAAGGTATTACTTCGTCCTGAAGATTTACGCCTAGAAGAAATCAAAGAGTCTGATAACAAAGGCATTACTGGATATGTTCGTGAGCGCACATATAAAGGCATGACTTTAGACTCTGTACTTGAATTAGATTCAGGTATGCGTGTAATGATCAGTGAGTTCTTTAATGAAGATGATCCAGATGTTGATCACTCTTTAGGTCAAAAAGTAGCAATTACTTGGGTTGAAAGCTGGGAAGTGGTGTTAGCAGATGAACAAGAAGTTTAATCTCCAAAATATCATCATCACGGTTATTGTTAGTTGGTTACTGCTGTTCGTTTTCATTCCAAATGTAATGATCATCGGTACGAGCTTCTTAACTCGTGATGAAGCAAATTTAATCGAAATGACGTTTACGATGGATAACTATCTGCGTCTTTTTGATCCGCTATACGCAAAAGTGCTTTGGCATTCATTTTATATGGCCATTGTTGCAACGTTAATTTGTTTGGTTGTGGGTTATCCATTCGCCTACATCGTTGCGAAAATGCCTGAAAGATGGCGTCCATTTATGCTGTTTTTAATTATTGTTCCTTTTTGGACTAACTCATTAATCCGTACTTATGGTTTAAAAATTGTGTTAGGTACTCAAGGTATTTTAAATAAAAGCTTAATCGCGATGGATATCATAGATAAACCATTACGTATTATGTACACAGAAAGCGCAGTAATGATTGGTTTGGTATACATATTATTACCTTTCATGATTTTGCCACTGTATTCAGCGATTGAAAAACTTGACGGTACTTACTTGGAAGCGGCTCGTGATCTAGGTGCAAACAAACTTCAAACACTATGGAAGATTGTATTGCCATTAACGATGCCAGGTATCATTGGTGGTTGTTTATTAGTATTACTTCCAGCACTTGGTATGTTCTATATTTCCGACCTGTTAGGCGGTGCGAAAAACCTACTAATCGGTAACGTAATTAAGAGCCAAGTATTAAACGCTCGTGATTGGCCATTTGGTGCAGCAACCAGTATCGCCCTCACCTTAGCAATGGCATTAATGCTCTACGCTTACTACCGTGCAGGCAAGTTATTAAATAAAAAGGCGGATCTAGACTAATGGGACGCACAATAAGATTTAGTTTTATGAGTTTGGTATATCTTTTCTTATACCTTCCAATCATTGTTCTGATTGCAAACTCATTCAACGCAAGTAAATTTGGTATGAAATGGGGCGGCTTCACTACAAAATGGTATGAAGCTCTAGTCAGTAATGACAGTTTAATGCAAGCAGCTTGGCACTCAATTACTATCGCAGTAATTTCAGGTACCGCTGCAACCATTATTGGCAGTTTAACGGCAGTTGCCCTTTTTCGTTATCAGTTTAAAGGCAAAAAATTCGTTAATGGACTATTATTTGTAGTAATGATGTCACCTGATATCGTAATGGCAATTTCATTATTGGCTATTTTCTTAGTAATCGGTTTTGAACTTGGCTTTTTAACACTATTAATTGCTCACATCACTTTCTGTTTACCATTCGTGGTAGTAACAGTATATAGCCGCTTAAAAGGCTTTGATGTGAAAATGTTAGAAGCAGCACGAGATTTAGGCGCAAGTGAATGGGTAATTTTGAAGCAAATTATTCTTCCACTAGCAAAACCTGCTGTAGCGGCTGGCTGGTTATTGAGTTTTACCCTATCACTGGACGATGTGATCATCAGTTCATTTGTAACGGGTCCAACTTACGAAATTTTACCACTGAAGATTTACTCAATGGTTAAAGTGGGTATTTCACCTGAGGTTAATGCTCTAGCTACTGTTATGTTAATTGTTTCACTTGCTTTGGTTGTTCTATCACAACTGTTAGCAAGAGAAAAAATAAAGTAAATTTCAATTTTTTAAAAAACTATTGTTTAGATAAACAATAGAATCTGGAAGACATGCCTTTTGTTCGACATGTCTTCTTTTTTATCACTCTAATGGAGAGTCAATCAATGAACAAAATGGCTGCGTTTTTTACTGGAACCGCCTGTGCTTTAGCACTAACAATGAATGTTGCTAACGCAAAAGAAAATGATGAATTGGTATTCATGAACTGGGGACCATACATCAACAGTGATATTTTAGAAGAATTTACTAAAGAGACTGGCATTAAGGTTATCTACTCGACTTATGAGTCGAACGAAACGTTATACGCAAAAATGAAGGCGCACAACCAAGGCTACGATCTTGTTGTTCCTTCGACTTATTTCGTTGCAAAAATGCGCGACGAAAAAATGCTTCAACCAATTGATAAGTCAAAGCTATCAAACTTTGCTCAATTGGACACAAACTACTTAGACAAGCCATTTGATCCTAAAAATGAATACTCTATTCCACACGTAGTGGCGATCACAGGTCTTGCTGTAAACACAGAAATGTACAACCCAGATGACTTCAATAGCTGGGCTGATCTTTGGAACCCAGAGTTTGAAGGTCAATTAATGTTAATGGATGATACTCGTGAAGTATTCCACATTGCATTACGCAAATTAGGTTACTCAGGTAACTCAACAAATCCAAAAGAAATCGACGAAGCTTACGCTGAGCTACAAAAACTAATGCCAAACGTATTAGTATTTAACTCAGATAACCCTGCAGCACCATACATGGCTGGTGAAGTGGGTCTTGGTATGCTTTGGAATGGTTCTGCAGCGGCTGCACAAGCTGAAGGTTTACCAATTAAACTGATCTTCCCTAAAGAAGGCGGTATCGGTTGGGTTGATAACTTTGCAATTCCATCTGGCGCTAAAAACGTAGAAGCATCTCATAAAATGATCGACTTCTTACTTCGTCCTGAAATTGCAGAGCGTATTTCTAAAGATACAGGCTACTTGACTGCTGTTAAAGCATCAAATGACAAATTTAAAGATATTGCTCCACTGTTCCCGTCTCAAGAAGATCTTGACCGTGTTGAATGGCAATCAGCTGTTGGCGACATGACAGTGAAATACGAAGAGTACTTCTTAAAACTGAAAGCCGGACAGTAACCTAACCCTTTACTGACCTTAACTAATGGCAGCGTTTATCGCTGCCATTTTTGTATCTGTGCTATAGGTTTTCAACTAACTGATTTATCAATATTAATTGATTTAATACCATTCTGGATAAGTAGTTGTTCAGATAATTGCGTAGGAAAAATCGATTAGAGCAAGGCATAAATTACAGTAACTAGTGGTTCTAATTACACCTGATTTTTGCAATAGAAAGGTATAACGCAGATATAATCGATTTTAACAAGCAAGAATGATCAAATACTTATGTAGATTGGTATAAACCAAGATATTGTTTTATAAAGCAATGAAGTAATTCTTAAAAATGGTTATACTGTACAGCTAATTAATGGAACACCTTTCATCTTAATAGGAGAAGGAAATGAAAAAGTGGACAACTCTCGTCTCTACAGGACTGTGCGCTGCAGCCTTAATCGCTGGTAATGCACAAGCTGCAGATAAGGAGCTCTATTTTTATAACTGGTCAGAATATATTCCTAATGAAGTGCTTGAAGACTTCACAAAAGAAACCGGTATCAAAGTTTATTACTCAACTTATGAGTCTAACGAAAGCATGTACGCTAAGTTAAAAACTCAAGGTTCTGGATACGACCTAGTTGTTCCTTCTACCTACTTTGTATCTAAAATGCGCAAAGAAGGCATGCTACAAAAGATTGATAAATCTAAACTTCCTCATTTTAAAGATTTAGATCCAAACTACCTCAATAAGTCTTTTGATCCAAACAACAACTACTCTATCCCATACATCTGGGGCGCAACAGGTATTGGTATTAATGCCGATATGATGAACCCGAATGAACTTCACTCTTGGAATGACTTCTGGGATGAAAAATGGCAAGGCCAGTTAATGATGATGGATGATTCACGCGAAGTTTTCCATATTGCATTAACAAAGCTTGGCTACTCAGCAAATACAACTAATCCTGATGAAATCAAAGCCGCTTACGAAGAGTTGAAAAAATTACTGCCAAACATCTTGGTATTTAACTCAGACTTCCCTGCAAACCCGTACTTAGCCGGCGAAACAAGTGTTGGTATGCTTTGGAACGGTTCAGCTTATATGGCACGTGAAGAAGGTGCCAACATTCAAATCGTATGGCCAGATAAAGGCGCAATTTTCTGGATGGACAGCCTAGCTATTCCTGCTGGCGCAAAAAATGTAGACGCAGCGCATGAAATGATGGATTTCTTATTACGTCCTGAAAATGCAGCTAAAATCGCACTAGAAATTGGTTACCCAACACCTGTTAAATCAGCATACCCTCTTCTTCCAAAAGAGTTTGCGAATGATCCAAATATCTTCCCACCACAAGAAGTAATGGATTCAGGCGAATGGCAAGATGAAGTCGGTGAAGCAAGCGCGCTATACGACGAATACTTCCAACGTCTAAAAGTAGATATGTAATATAACTCTACTTAGCTTCATCAAGATTGAAGTAACCGAATAAAAAGCCAGTGAATTATACGATTCATTGGCTTTTTTAATTATTAAGTTTTATTAATCTCACTCTCTAACAACTCTGAGACTAACTCAGGAACTAACACACCAGCCTTTCCATAGCGTTTCTCTTCAAATTCATCGTCAACAGCGCTTGGCTCTAAGTTAATCTCAATGGTATGAGCGCCATGTAATCTTGCTTCATGAACAAAACCCGCAGCTGGGTACACTGAGCCAGAAGTACCAATAGAAATAAACAAATCAGCGCGATTTAATGCATCATGAATTCGTCCCATCTCTAATGGCATCTCACCGAACCAAACCACATGAGGACGCAACTGCGCAGGGATCTGACAACAATGGCATAAATCGCCAGTATGTATATCATCAGTGCATACAATCACTTGATTTGATTCTTCACAACGAATTTTATTTAACTCGCCATGCATGTGGATCACATTTAAACTGCCACCACGTTCGTGTAAATTATCGATGTTTTGAGTCACAATCGTCACCGTACCATCAAGTTCATTCTCAAGTTTAGCTAACGCCTTATGAGCCGCATTAGGCTGAATATCATCACTTTTTAACAGAGCACGACGTTTATTATAGAAACTTTGAACTAGGTCAGGATCTTTTAAAAAACCTTCTGGAGTCGCAACATCTTCAATTCGATGATTTTCCCATAAACCATCACTGGCACGAAACGTTTGAATCCCTGACTCTGCAGAGATCCCAGCTCCCGTTAAAATTACAATATTCTTATATGGAAATAGCATTTTAATATCCTTACCCGCCGTCTTTGTTTCTAAACTCTATCACGAAAAAACGATGCCTCTTCAATAGATAGCTAAAAACAAAGACACAACTCACTTTATTCAATTCCATCGCTCTATTACAATAGAAGCGTTCTTTTTCCTGTTAAAGTTACCAATAGAGAAGCCTATGTTAAAGCAAGCCAAACAAATGATCGTGTTTAATGCGCTCACACAACAAAAAAGCTTTACTAAGGCCGCTCAGCTTCTCGATATATCTAGAACACAAGTAAGCTTACAAATTCAACTTCTTGAAGAGCGCTTAGGTGTTCAGTTAGTACAACGCACGACTCGATCTTTTTCGCTTACCGAAGCTGGGCAGTCCTTCGCGGTGCATTGTGCCAATATTGCCGATGAAATTAACGAAGCTGAAAATGAACTGCTTTCTAATATCGACACGCTAAATGGTAAATTGCGTGTTGGTATCGCACAGTCTTTTGCAACCAACCACATTTTGCCTTATTTATCAGAGCTGCATCAGCGCTATCCACAGCTTAATATAGAGATAACTTTATTTGATCATAAGATCGATGTGATTGCAGAGCAATTAGACTTATGGATAGGTGTAATGGATTCCCCTCCAGAAGGATTTGTCGCAAGGCATCTGATTGATTGTCACTTTGTGCTCGTTGCAAATCCCTCTTATCTTGCCAAGCATGGGATCCCTTATCACCCTTACGATCTTAAAAAGCACAATTGTCTAACCTATATGAGTCGTGAACGTAAAGATAATGTCTGGGGTTTCCATAAAGGTGATGAGAATCTACAAATAAAAGTATCGGGGAATTATCGTATTGATTCGGCCGATGCGATTCGTAATGCGACCGTGTCAGGTAATGGCATTGGTTATATTGCCACTTATCTTCTCTCTGATGAACTGCGTAATGGAAAGCTAGTTCAACTTTTACCTGATTGGGAATTAAATCAATCCATGCCACTTTATGCCGTTTACCCACGCCATAAATTCTTAGCGAAAAAAGTTCATATTTTTATGGAGTTTGTTCGAGTGCACATTAACTCAGACAAAATTGATAACATCTAATCATATAACCACCACTCTAATTTAGGGATAGTTAGGTCTAATAAATCGCCCCATTATCCCATATAGTAACAACTGACTCTCTTATATGTGATAAAGTTCTCAAATGACCGTTTATTGATGAAAGTATAAACAAATAACCTTATTTTTGTTATTGCTATGTGGATCCAATAACATTTTGATCCTTGTCACACTTTTATTTTTGACTAAAATACCCCCGCAATCATCAACTAAATACTTTTGGAGTTTGACCTTGAACTTTTTGGTCAGTATTTTAGGCATTGTTTGCCTATTCGCGATTGCGTTTCTTTTTTCAGAAAACCGACAAGCCATCAAATGGCGCACTGTATTAGGCGCGTTCTTAATTCAGTTATTGTTCGCTGGGTTCATCCTCTACGTACCAATTGGCCAAACTATCCTTAATAGTATCTCTATGGCTGTTTCAGACATTATTGCTTATGGTCGAGTTGGTACCGAATTCCTTTTTGGTGATCTTGCTCAATACAAGTTAGGCTTTATTTTTGCCGTTAACGTTTTACCTACCATTGTATTTTTCTCAGCCCTAATCTCTGTTTTATATTACTTAGGTATTATGGGTTGGGTAATTAAAATTATTGGTGGCGGATTACAACGCTTTCTTGGTACAACTCGCACCGAATCAATGTCAGCAACCGCAAATATCTTTGTTGGATCGGTTGAAGCGCCATTAGTTGTACGTCCTTTCCTTGCTAAAATGTCTCGTTCAGAACTGTTTGCTGTAATGGTTGGTGGTCTAGCTTCTGTTGCTGGTGGCACAATGGTAGGTTACGCCGGGTTAGGTGTTGAATTACGATACTTAATTGCGGCAAGCTTTATGTCTGCTCCTGCTGGTCTAATGATGGCAAAACTTCTGGTTCCACAAACCGAAGAGATTAACGAAGCCGAGCAATATGAAGACGATATCGTTGATGATGCACCAGTAAACATTATAGATGCCGCATCACAAGGTGCATTAAATGGCTTACAAATTGTATTTGCGGTTGGCGCAAGCTTATTAGCTATTATCAGTTTAATTGCACTGGTTAATGGTGGATTACATAAAGTAGGTTTATTAGTTGGTTTTGATAACTTAAGCCTAGATCTGATCTTTGGTTACCTATTTGCACCTATTGCATGGCTAATTGGGGTTCCATGGTCAGAAGCAACCATCGCAGCAAGTTTAATTGGTAAAAAAATCGCAATTAATGAATTCGTAGCCTTTGCTGACTTAATGGCTGTAAAAGATCAATTAAGTGAGCATTCTCAAGCGATTGTAACTTTCGCTTTATGTGGCTTCGCAAACTTAACCTCTATTGCTATGTTAATGGGTGGATTAGGTGGCGTTGTACCAAGTCGTCGCCCAGACATTGCACGCTTAGGCATGAAAGCTATCTTTGCCGCAACATTAGCAAACTTGATGAGTGCAACCGTTGCAGGCATCTTCCTTTCTTTCTAAAGAAGTCAGTCCTGATAACATAAGACATAAAAAAGCCACTCATGGTAATACGTGAGTGGCTTTTTTGTTTATAAATGGGTTAAGTAACCTAATAATGGCTAATCACTTAACGTCTATTAAAGTTTCGTCATACGATTAAGTACAAATGAAGTGATTGAGCCGTCTACCGCTTTTACATACTCAGCAATATGAGCCGTATTTAAATGATCTTGTAAAAGCACTTCGCTTTCCCACTGTTCATGAAATACAAATACATGTGGGTTATCGTTGTCTTGATGTAAATCATACTGAATGCAACCAACTTCTTTGCGTGTTGGTTCAAGTAACTTAAGCATTTCTGCCTTAACAAAGTCCGCTTTCCCTTCTTGGGCTTCAATTCTTGCAACAATCGTTAATATCTGTGTCATTTTATGCTTCCGCTCTACTGAATAAGCTCATGATTTTCTATTAGACTCTTTTTATTCGGGGAGTACAACTAATCCTAATGACTCTAGCAATTGCTCTTGTTGCCAACTACAAATTTTAACCCCCGTCACGTCTATTTTACGCGGGTCTAAGCCTTCTAATTCACAATGGCATAAGTTGGCGTCTTGCATTTTAAACTGCTCCCAAGCGTCTTCAGAAAACGAACCTCGAGATAAGTCAGAACCTTTAAAGGACGCCCCTTGTAAATTCGCCCCATTCCATTTATTTTCAAATAAATCACACTTTTCAATGCATAAGCGTTCAAAGTTTACATAGGATAAATTACAGCCTGTAATGTAAGCTGAACAAAAGTACATTTGGTGATTAATTTGATTTGAAAAACTGGCCTGAGTAAAGTTTGCCCCTTTTAAGTCACATTCTCTAAACTCAACGCCAAAAGCATTTACGCCTTTAAAATTGGCCATTGCTATCTTGCAACGTTTAAAGGACGCATCTCGTAAATCTGCATATTCAAAATGACAGCCTTCAATTGCACCTTGTTCAATAAAACTGCAATCGACAAATTGAACATCCCTTAAATTTGCTCTAGAGAAATCACATAAGTAAAACTTACACCCTTCATAATAAGCATGACTCAAATCTTGACGTGAAAAATCAACAGAATTAAATATTTCATTATATATAGCCATAAATACTCCTTAAACTTGTTAAGAAGAAGACTACCAGTAAGTACAATAAACTCAATAAAAACAAAACCTTTAATATCAACAACTTAAATTCGCTAATTTTACCACCTAGAACGAGCTATAAAAGGGGTTCACGGCACTTTAAACTTACAATCAAGCGCCAAGGTCAAAAAAATATTTTTGCAAAACAGCGAGGCTTACAGCGTGGTAAGTTAGTGTATTTGCATCTATCTACGAACAGACAAACATTTTGCTTTTTGCTCTGACAAATGCCGATACTTGTATACTGCGTGGTAAATTAAGTTTCATTACACTTTCACAGCAAGTCATTAAAACTTCTGTCGCTTTCTCTTCCCACTCACGTTCAGTTTCTAATGAGTGAAAGGATACGCATGGTTCTGTCTTTGAATTTTGCTGAAAAGTAGTTAAGGATTTATTGAAAATTACATCTTCACAGGCTTTTACCTGGCTTTGTGAACTCAGTTTTTTTCTTAGAATAGCCTGCGCTGAATTACTTAAAGTGAGCGTGCTAATAAAATCACGGTCATTAAAATAAAGATCAATTGCTCTATTTAATTGATGTAGTGCAATAGTGACACTGTCCATAATTACCTCCTTGTGGTTATAAATATATTCTAGGAGATTTTTTTAAAGCAATATGACGTTATGATCACGAATAAATATTATTGTTCACAAATCATTCAATTGTGTATTTTATTGATAGTAAAACTCATGTTAAATCTGCCCACATTTCGTCAAGCTCTTCATCTGTTGGCATTTCTGAATGCGTGATGGTTTTAATAACTCGGCAAGGATTACCAACAGCTACACAGTCTGGTGGGATATCTTTAGTTACTACACTGCCTGCACCAATAACACTTCTATCTCCTATTGTTACGCCATCAAGAATCACAGCATTTGCCCCAATCCAAACATTATCTCCAATCTTTATTGGGTTAGCTGAAGCAATTGGTAACACTCGCTCAGCTAAATCAAAAGGATGCCCTGCTGTACTTATTACGACATTCGGTCCAATTTGAACGTACTCACCAATAAAAACAGGAGCAAGATCTAAGATCTTAACTCCTGAATTTAAAAAACCACCACATTCGAAATGAATATTCTTTCCCATATCGCAATAAAATGGCGGGACGATAATCACACCTTGATAATTACCTAATATGGATTGTAATACATCTGCCCTTAATTGATGTTCAGATGGACGAGAGTGATTAAAGTCATACAGCTGTTCTTTTACTTCATCCTGAAATGCACACAGTTCTTTGTTAATAGGAATTTGAACTGAAAAATCTGACAACTTATAACTCATAACCACTCCTTAGTTAAGCGAATCCCTATCTATTGAGTGACTTGTTTTATCTCATTAATAGGGAAAGCTTCATCATAAGCTAAATTATAAACATACGCATAAAACAGATAGAAAACAACGAGACCAATATCAAGAATAAAAGCTTCTAATAAACTAATATTTAAAAACCATGCCATTGCAGGAATAGTTAAAAACAATAACCCACCTTCAAACCCTAGGCTATGAACAACACGGTTTAATGTTGATTTAATCGTAGTGCCTGTTTTTCTCATCATGTACTTATCAAATAGGATGTTATAAACATAATTCCATCCAGTGGCGACAAGAGAAAATACAACCCCCATAATGCCAACATGACCCATTTCAAAACCAAATTGACTCAAAACACCGACAATAAGAATAAGACCTATCAATTCAAACATAATAGCGTGGCGAATTCGGTCAAAACGACTTCTCATAATAAAAACTCCAAAGATTAATGTTGGCGCCATTATATAAATAATAATGACCAGATAAAGTTAGAAACCATCTCTTTTCCGGATGCTTATAGCATCAATAGGTGACGGCGTCACTTCTAGTAATTTGACTGCTGCGCTATGGATGCCAGTTTGATTCTGCTTGTGTTAGAAAAGGACCTTTTCGACCCATAATTTCTCGATAATACATTTCAAACATTAAAATATTTTTCACATAAACTCTGGTCTCTTTAAATGAAATGCCCTCGATATACGCAAAGATATCAATATTCGGGTTAGACTGTCGTCGCCATACAGACACCATCGTTGGCCCCGCGTTATACGCAGCGTAAGCAAAAATCCTATTTTGATCATAGTGATTCAATAAATGACCAAGATAGCGACTGCCAATTTCAATGTTCTTTTCAACGTTAAACAGCTCAGTTCTTTGCTGATAACTGATATCATATTTATCTGTGATGTATGTTGCTGTACTTGGTAAAACCTGCATTAAGCCCAAAGCCCCCACAGGAGAATGAGCGAACGGAGAAAAGCCACTCTCTTGCCGTGTTAATGACAATAACGAAATAACATCTACTTTATGTCTCTTACCATAGCGCTCAAATACATCATAATAATGAACTGGGAAACGCAAATAAATGTAATCCCATAGTTGGCCAACCAATGTCGCATCATGGACAAAAGCCTGCCATTTCTGTTGTTTCGCATAAGTAGTAAGTAAAGCTTTGTCTTTCATTGGTGTTCGACTAATTAGATGCCGCCATTGACTCTTTGCTGCCCCCTCTTTTCCAAGTGCTAACAATTCATGTACTCTAGCTATATCAGATTCATACATAGACAACTTTTCACTGTTTACTTCAGCCCGTGCTATAGGGTATTTAACTTGCCTATTAAGACTGATTGCTGCTGCCACACTATAAAAGTGACGCTCCCCTGATATACGTTTTAATCTCGCCTCTCCCGTTGCCTTATCGCCCAATTCAATTTCACTTCGTCCTAACCAATATTGCCAGCGATACGACGTTATATTCTCTTCTGGTAACTTCAAGACCCAATGTTGAATACCTTTCCAGTCAGCCTTTCTAATCGCCAATCGGATTCGTTGCTCTAATGCTGTTTTATTGCGTGAGTTTTTAAATACCTGATCTCGCCATTCAATTACATTTTGATCTTTTGCTTCTAATAATCGTACAGCAGCAAATTCTAACCCCGGTTGAAACTCTCCCTCTTCAAACTTAAAATGATCCATTAAAAACTGAAACGTAGGATAGGCTTTAGCGACATCATGGCGAGCTACATGCATAAACATTGTTTGAGCATAAGCACGATTAAACGAATTATCTTTTTTGGTTTCAAAGCGCATTATCATTTTGTTTGGCTTTTGATATAGCTCTAGCATTTCGGTCAATACATCCTTACTCTGCTCACTAGATGCTAATTTTCGTAAATAAGTAATTAGACGTGAATTACGCCGCTCTACTGCCAATAGTGCACGTTGAAGGATCTCCGTATCTGTTTTTCCTCCCGACTGCGTCCAATATAAAAACAACGCATTACAAGCAGTAGAGACACTCTCCCCATTTAACCAAAGTGATTCGGCTCCTTTAAATGCGAACGCGGTATTTCCTTGGTGATAATGAGCGGTGTAATACCAACATTGGTAATCTTGATCTCGAGGTAACGTGATTTGATACTCAGTTAACGCTTTCCAATTTTTAGATGCGATTAACGCATTAAGGTAATCAGCACGAATGGAAACAGAAAAAGGATAGTCAGAATACTCTGTTGAGAATTGATTCACTTGAGGTGGTGTTTTATTGGTGATATCAAATAAAAATGCACGATAGTCAGTATATGCTGCTAATGGGTAGCCATTGATACTGGCACGTTTCTTATCATAAACAGAAATGTCTTTCTTATTAAAACCTTGCTGAATGGCGTCATACGCATAGCGATCTAACCATAATTCAGAAACCGACACAGCCTCTGAGCAATAGCCAGTAAAAATCATCCCTATACACCAATGCCTCATCCTTAAGTTCATCAGCTATCCTTTATTTTACTTTTTATAATCAATAAGTGTGGTCTATTTATTGATCATTTTCCATTCATTGATTTATTTTTGAAGGCAAGCAATGTTAATAACTCTATATTCAATTTGTTACATATTCTCTTGAAAAGAGTCGCAAAAACAAGTTAACGATTAGAGTTTACTGGCTTCATTTTTGTTTTATAAAGCGCCTCTACTACACTCTTTTTTTATTTAATTCAAAGGGAGTTGTAATGTGAAAAAATCAAGGTCATTCATTCCACCAATCTTAACAAGCACCTTAATCTTTAGCTCTGCACTTACTCAAGCACAAGTATTATCTATCGACAATGTTGCACCATCAGTATTACCACCAATTCAAGTGTCGCATACACCGATGTTCATTAGTTTAGGCTTTGATGACAACCTTGAAATAGATGGTTTAAAGTGGGTAATAAAACAATTATCCAATAATCATAACCCAAAAGGTAATGACCAATATGCAAATCAAACTCTCTCTGCATCTTTCTTCATGCATTGTGGGCCAGCTAGAGATAATGGAGACATTAAAACATTATGGCGCCAATTAGTGACTAATGGACATAATATAGGTAACCATACAGAAACACATCCTGATGATAAGGTAAACTACAATCCTCTACAGCCTTGGATGACTGCTGAGCAATGGCAAAAAGAAGTCAAAGATTGTAATGATTTTTTGAAACAGCCTCAAAAAGATGGTGGTATTGGAGTTACGCAGGTTTCAGGCTTCCGAGCTCCCTTTATGACCTACAATGACAATACACTTAAAGCGGTTGTTGCCAATAACAGCGCTTATGATGTTAGTTTCCCCGCAGGGATCACACCAGAGCAAAATGGCCTGAATAATTATTGGCCATTTACTCTAGATAATGGCAGTCCCTCTCATAATGCTGCAGTGAATGGTTGGTGGAAGCCTGCAATTAATAATTACCCCGGTTTATGGGAAATCCCCCTTCATACATTAATTGTTCCGCCTGATGAACTATTAGAAAAATATGGTTTAACCTATTCACTAAGAGATAAAATAGCAAGCCGTGTTGGTTATTTTGACCCGTTATCAGGTAAAGGTGATAATTTTGATTGGAACCTATACACAACACCGAACTGGGGTGCTGCAGGCCTTAATGAAAATGATGTCGTTGCCATATACAGCTATAACTTAGATCTACGCTTACAGGGAAATAGAGCACCACTTGTACTTGGATTACACTCTGCATTTTATGGTTATCTTAATGGAGAAGAACATTTTGGTATGCCAGAAACAACGGTCAAATCTCGCCAAAATGTACTAACTCGATTTATAGCTTACGCATTAAGTAAACCCGAAGTTCGATTTGTTAATCACAAACAAATTATTGATTGGATGAGAGATCCAGAACCTCTAACGTTATGCCCTAAGTCAGAATGGCAACCTCATGATGTTTACCGCAAAGGTGAAACCGTTAACTACCAAGGAAAAATATGGCAAGCCCAATGGTGGACTCAACTTGAAATTCCAGGAATTGTGGATAATTCACCATGGGAAATAGTTAATTTTTGTACCGCTAACCGCTAGATAATAGCAAGCCCCTCTTTTTGATTTAAAAGGGGGCTTTTTCTATCTATTAAAAATTACACGCCAAGTGGGTTAGGAAATTGAACCACTTTAATGTCATAGCTTTTCGCCGCATATTGATGACTTTCTTCAACTAAAGATACGATTTCCACATCGCATTCCAAAACAGATTTAATGTTTGATAAACAGATCAATTGCGCATCGGTTAAGCTCTCATCAGCCTGTTTAACCACAACGAATAACAATGTTCCATCTGGCTTATATAAAAATAGATCTGGCTCACCAGAGGTAATCCCTGTTCGTAATCCTTTAAAAAGAGAAAGCTTAATTGGATCTATATATTGAGCTATTAATACTCGTCCTGAGTGATAAGTTGGGTTTTCAACCTCCCAATTACCTAGAGCATAAAATGCCGTACCTAACCACCCCTTATCGTTATATTGAGCTAGCGTATAATACTTAGAAAAATATAATGAGGGCTCTTCATAAACCTCAGCAGGAACAAATAAATCGGAGGAGACCCAATCCACTCTCCCTTGATTCCAGCTATCTAACAACGTTTGAGGGTAATGTAATACCGTTTCCTTAATCGTGTGAATCATCATAAACTCCATTTACTACGACAATATTTTAAAAACAAATCAGTTATCTAAGTTCTTAATCTATAATACGTTGAATTGTCATTATGGAATTTGATAAGTGGCACATTTTCAACTAGCGGAAAAATTATTTATCTCGATAGATCATACAGGTAGCTGTAGCATGCGCATACAAGTTACCTTGCTTATCTTTCAAGCTTCCTTCTGATATACCCAAAGAGTAACCTGACTGTATGACACGGCTTTCGGCGATCAATAGTATGTTTTGGGGTATTGCCTTCAACATTTTCACATGCAAGTCGATCGTCCCATAACCTACATTAGGTTCTAAGGTGGTATGAACGGCACAGCCTGTTACTAAGTCCATTACTGTTGCAAAGAAACCGCCATGCACACCACCAAGAGGATTTAAATGACGCTCATCCGCCATCGCTTCAAAAATGACTTTTCCATATTCAGCAACAGTGATTTTCATTGGCACAACTTCCGACATTGATGGATGTGGAAAGTCACCAGTCACCATTGCTTGCATCAGTTCTAAGCCAGACAAAAGCTCTAAACCTGTTGTTTTTTCATTAAGCATTACATTTCCCTATGTATATTTAATTAGAATTATTATCTACATCTAGTAAAAATACTGCTTAATTAAGGGAATGCCATTATCCATTCGTCATAGTGTGAACCAAGTAACAACTGGACAGACCAGAACGACTTAACAACTGCTAACTATTTTGCTTTTCCATTTTTAATTCTGCAGAGACTTTAGTTACGCGAACTGAAATCGCAATACAAATCAAATAAGGGCTTAAATACCAAAAAGCTTCTTCCAATGGATGTTTTTTGGTTTCTAGCATCGTAGTTTCATACACATGCTTTTGACTCTGGTAGTTATCAAACATACCTTCTAAGTACATGATATTAGATTCAATTAGCCCCGAGCTAAAAGTAATTTTTGGTAAGCTATCAAACGTAATATTAGGAAGCTCATTAAAATTCATCGAACGTAAATACAGTGTTGATTCTAAAAACCAAGCACAAGATTGTTGCGACTCAACCCCCTCATCCACGCCTTTCTCATTCGTACATAAGAAACTCTCTAGCTGATTAGAGGTATACTTATTGATGGATTCAAGGCTCAGTACCGCACGAGTATGCTCTGTCTCTGCCCAATCACTGGCTACTCTTGATCTGACTTCAGAGACGGTTCCCATCAATCCTATGCCAGCAACAAGCGGCCAAAGATAATCGACTTTTTTCCATTGCACTTTAGATAGGTTTTTGCCACACCACAAAGGGATATGTAAAACTCCAGTAAGAAGTAAGGTCATAAAGAAGAAAAACGTTGAATTGGAGAGTATAATCTCACTACTAAAAAAACTGTCCATAACGGCTTATTTACACTCTTTTGATTACGTAAACTCTTTGGATAAAAATAAAGAAGGCTCTTGATGAAAAAACGTATACATAGTGCATACAAAGGTGAAATCTATGGTATTTCATTTTTTACTTATTTTGCAGATAACTATACTGATAAAACATCTCACCCACTGTGGTTAGCCTTGACTCAAGTTGAGATAGTAACGGCAGATCTACTTGAGATCAGCCTACACAAGCTTCAAATACCGTTTGAACGCCACGACCCTTTAATGATCGATAAAGGCATTATTGATGCAAAACGCTGGCTTACTCTGCCTTGGAATGAGCTTGTAGATACACTCACCGATTGGGTCAAGCCATACGAAAAAAAATATCGTGAGTGGGCTCTAGAAGCAGAAGACCATACTGAAGTCTTCCAGCTAATCGCAGACCACGAGACTGCTATTTACCAATGTTGGAAAGCAGAACAAAACGGAGAACCCGGCATTGGTTATTTATCTACATTTATACAAAAGTACACATAACTATAAGTAAAAAGTGATATGTACTATTAATTCAACTTGCTCTTTTTAATGCGTAAATTCACTTATATTGATTTTGTTACGCGACATGGATTCCCAACGGCAACACTGCTCTCTGGTATATCACGCGTAACCACACTCCCCGCTCCAATCACGCAGTTATCCCCAATAGTAACCCCTGGTAATATTGATACATTACCTCCAAGCCAAACATTATTGCCAATAGTGATTGGAGAGCCATACTCAGTACTTAGACGCTCAATAGGATCTAACGGATGCGTTGCCGTAGATATCATAACATTCGGACCAAACAGAACATTATCACCAATCGTCACCTTACACACATCTAATATTGTCAAATTATGGTTAGAATAAAAATTACTCCCTAGCTCAATGTTATAGCCATAATCACAAAAGAAATTCGGTTCTATATTTACGTGATCTTTTATACAAAGCAGAGCTTTTAAAATCTCAGCTCTTTCATCTAGCTTGGTTGGATCAGCCAAGTTAAATTGATGGCATATTGCCTTCGCTCTCATCCTTTCACTGAGCAAAACGTCATCCCAAGCATCGTAAGGTAAACCTGCAAGCATTTTTTCTTTTTCAGTCATTTTAATACACATCGAGATACCTTAGATCCTGCTATAAAAGCGATAATAAGCAACAATAAAACAAAGACGGTAGACACCAAATAACTGATCCCTACAGAAAAACCAAATCCCCAAGCTAACGCAAAAACCAATCCCTGAAAAGCCTCATAAGGCCATTGATAAACAGGAAAATGCGAACCTGTGGATAATAGAGCAATAAGTCCTATTAACGTAAAAAATGAAGCCAATAAACCAGAAATTCGTGCTTTATCCATATCTATTACTCAAACATAAAAAATAGCTAACCAAACCGTTACTTCTTTTAAAGATGTCGCTTTAACCTTGTGTTTTTCGTGCGCTTTAATATTAAGGTAATCGCCTTTCTTTAAGTGTACTTCACGGCCATCTTCAAACTCTATGACACCAAAACCAGATAACACCACGACCCACTCATTTTCATCCTGATCATACCACCCTTGCTCTGGCGAACTCTGTCCATAAGATAAAACACGCTCAATACGAAGATTCTGAGTTGTCACTATCTCTTCAAATATCTCAGAAGGGACTGAGGTTGGAATATCTTCAAATACATTATTCATCTGCTGCTCTCCTTGCATAGCATTTAAAATAAAAAAGCTCGATAAACCATTGTCTATCGAGCTTTATTTTAATACAAATCGTCTTGTTATTTCACCGCAGCGACAAAAGCAATTTCAACTAAATAATCAGGATCGGCTAACTCTACTTTTAAGCAAGCTCGGCTTGGTGCGCAGCCTTCAGGTAACCACTTAATCCATGCGTCATTTAAAATGCTTAGATTTGCAAAATCAGTAACATAGATAGTGACTGAAACAAGACGTGATTTATCACTATTTACGCTTGCAAGCATCGCTTCTGCTTGAGCAAACACTTGCTCTACCTGACCTAGCATATCTGCGGTTTCATCAGCTGGCACTTCAACAAAATGCGCCATCTTATTAAACACCGTTACATCAGACCATTTTTCACTTGGATTAATACGTTGGATATCCATTATTCAATAACACTCAACTATAAATTATCGTGACGCATTTTGCTCAAGATTTACCATTTTGTCACTCTAAATTTATAAAAAATGCACATGATTTATGCGACTCAAAATTGGACAATTATACTATGGCAGTAAGGTATTAATATCTGGGTCTTTATTGTATTCAAACCAACACTTGCCGTGTACTTCTATTAAAGTGATGCACTAATTTTTCGATATTCTCATCTATCATTTGCTCAGGTTTACATCCATTTGGACAGGCCATACGTGGTGTTGTACCAAACAAGCGGCAGATCAGTGGACGCTCTTCATATACAGTGCATCCATACGGACCTAAGTGCACACAATTATACGCTTCTAGTGCGGCTTCATGTTCAGCGTCTGTTTTAACAGGCAAACGTCGCATTTCTTCTGCTGATGCCGTGACTGGTCCACAACAATCGTGACACCCTTTTGTGCATTCGAACGATGGAATACGCTGTCGTAAAATCTCAATGACTTCTCGATCATCATTCATAATAGTTAAGCTTTTTTAACAAATTGAGCAGTGACCATCATTTCACCAACGCCATCGACTTTACAATCTAACTGATGATCTTTTCCATCAACGATACGTTTAATAACAGCTTTTGTGCCGACTTTAATCACTAAAGAGCTGCCTTTTACTTTGAGATCTTTAGCAACCGTAACTTTATCGCCTTCTTCTAACAAGGTTCCGTTCGCGTCTTTTACGCTCACCATCTCTTCCATAAGAACTTCTTCAGGGTTCCATTCATGGGCACACTCAGGACAAATGAGATGGTTTTGATCTGGATAAACAAATTCTGAATGGCATGCAGGGCAAGGAGGAAGAGACATATTCGATTACTTCTTATTTAATGGACTTAATCTTTATAGTAATAGGTCTATATAAAGAATGAAATGCCTTAGTGAAATATCATTAAAACACATATACAAAAACACCCCATTCAAGATGAGGCGTTTTTATTCAGTTATCGGCACAAGCACTAATTCTCAGCAACAAGCGCTAGGCTAGCTGTCTTAATTTATGCTCAACCATTGGGTCATCAGGCACTAATAACTGCGCCATTTCTAACAGTTGGATCGCATCTTGTGGGTGTTCATCTTGATGCTTCATTGCGATATCAATTAAAGGTTGTACATCTATTTGAGCTTGATGCTCTTGTACGTGCGCTTCTTTCTCACCAAGGACAATGTTGTGTGCTTTACTCAATAAGCCTAGACGATGCTCAGAGCTTGAATTGGCTTTATTAAGGCGCTTGTAATAATCTTCTTTAAAACGCAATGTTTTAGTCTGCTGACGGAACTGAGCAATATCGATTTGTTGGTGACGCATAAAATCAACCGCCACTTGCTTATAAAAACCAAACTTATTCAAATACGTTGCATGAGTACCGTGCCCCATGCCAAACACACGTAAATGTGTCAATTCTGGATAACGTTTTGCGTGCAGGCGATCAATGCGGTTAGTCGGATCATAAATGATATAACCTTTCGCTTTGCCTAAATTAAGATCGTGGTAATCCCCTTCCCAATCAAACTGTTGTGCTATCTCTGTGCTTGATCTGTCATCCCACGGCGCTATATTCTGGTTTTTAGTGCTCACAGGGTGAAACAGCAGTACTTGGTCAAGTTGCAACACATCGGCAAAAGCACCAACGGCAAAACCACCACGACTTAACCCATAACCCAATCGGTTTTTAAACGGTTCGAGTAATGTTGATAATTGTTCGAGGAAGAAGATTAAATTGCGACTACGGAACCAATTACTTTGACCTAAATGTTGAAAGGCAATGATATTCACTTCTTGCTTTTGCGCCAAGTGATAACCCCACGGTGCAAAGTCATCATGAAGGTCTTGTTCTTTTAGGTTAGTTCCAGCAGGAGAAAACGTAAACAGTAATGGCTTATCCAAGTCAATAAACTCATACTTAACAAAGACATCGTCAAGTAAATCGCTTCCAGTCATTGGAAGTCTTGCTTGTTGCTCTGAGCGTGAGTTGGTTAACCACTCATCTAACCAATACAGTAATTTCATTTAGCTCTCCTCTAAAACAGGCGCGAGATTGTATCAAAGATAGCCGCTGAACGAAAATTTAGTTTGAACACTAATATTTATAACTAAAATAAATTTAATAAGCAGTTGATGCAGAAGAATAAAAAAATAAGCAGTAATTATGAAAGAAATCCGCTAGAACTGATTATTCGCATTTTCATTTGTTGTTGAATGTCTCATAACAATAAAAACAACCTCTCAATAATAAGATTTTAATGTATATTAATCCTTATTCTATTGATAAAATAAATATTACTTAATTCTATTTGATATTCCTGCATGAAACTAAGGCTTTTAACAGCT
>NZ_JARACR010000100.1:0-791 GCF_028765505.1 Aliivibrio sp. A6
TTATTTTCTACTGATAATACTGGGCTATCACATAAGTTATCTGAACGAGTAGCTTTGTTTTTGAGGGATTATGGCTTTGAACCAATAGAAACATTTGATCGCTTTAAATCATTTTATGATGTTCGCTCAAGTGTTACACATGGTTCTAGTCTTAGACCAAAGAAAGAGCAACAATTATCAGTACTTAGTCAGCAATGCGATGAATATTTGAGGATTGTGTTAGGTATTTTGTTTGATGACTCAGAATTAAGAGAGCTGTTTGACGGTAAACCAGATGCATTTGAAATGTATTTTAAGCATAAATTATTCATGGTGAAATAGTACTTATAACAAATGCATCAACACGATTTGCTACATTCGGCATTCTAGGTTTCTTTGAGTTTACCGTATTAAGTGGTAAATTTGAGCTTAATCTGCATGGTAGCAAACGTGTTATGCAGGCGTTATGGCTCAGAAGATATGTTTAACATCACGGTAAAAATTTTCATGAGATCCTAATGCCATTAGCTCAAGGGTGACCGTGCCATCTTCATAACTGTAACCAAGTAGTGTTAATTGCTTAACCATTTTGAATTTATGGACACGTAAAAAGGATAAGTCACCTTTTTTCTGCTCTCCTAATAATGGCTCTTTCATTAATTCTTTAATTGCATTATCAAGATCCGTCTTTTGATTTTTATGTAACCTTTTTACTGCCTTTTTAAATGTAGGTGTCTGTAAAATTTGAGTTATATTAGCCAAAATTATAGCTCTCCAATTTCCCTGCTTCTTTTTCAGCTTTGGCTATAATT
>NZ_JARACR010000101.1:0-787 GCF_028765505.1 Aliivibrio sp. A6
CACGTACGCCAGTATGTGTGGAGGCAATCTTGAAATACCACCCTTGTATGCTTGATGTTCTAACGTTGGCCCCTTATCGGGGTTGCGGACAGTGCCTGGTGGGTAGTTTGACTGGGGCGGTCTCCTCCCAAAGAGTAACGGAGGAGCACGAAGGTGGGCTAATCACGGTTGGACATCGTGAGGTTAGTGCAATGGCATAAGCCCGCTTGACTGCGAGAATGACAATTCGAGCAGGTGCGAAAGCAGGTCATAGTGATCCGGTGGTTCTGAATGGAAGGGCCATCGCTCAACGGATAAAAGGTACTCCGGGGATAACAGGCTGATACCGCCCAAGAGTTCATATCGACGGCGGTGTTTGGCACCTCGATGTCGGCTCATCACATCCTGGGGCTGAAGTCGGTCCCAAGGGTATGGCTGTTCGCCATTTAAAGTGGTACGCGAGCTGGGTTTAGAACGTCGTGAGACAGTTCGGTCCCTATCTGCCGTGGGCGTTGGATGATTGAAGGGGGCTGCTCCTAGTACGAGAGGACCGGAGTGGACGAACCTCTGGTGTTCGGGTTGTCACGCCAGTGGCATTGCCCGGTAGCTAAGTTCGGAATCGATAAACGCTGAAAGCATCTAAGCGTGAAGCGAGCCCTGAGATGAGTCATCCCTGATACTTTACGTATCCTAAAGGGTTGTTGGAGACTACGACGTAGATAGGTCAGGTGTGTAAGTGCTGCGAGGCATTGAGCTAACTGATACTAATTGCCCGTGAGGCTTAACCATACAACACCCAAGGGGTTTT
>NZ_JARACR010000102.1:0-786 GCF_028765505.1 Aliivibrio sp. A6
ATAACAAATGCATCAACACGATTTGCTACATTCGGCATTCTAGATTTCTTTAGGTTTACCGAGTTAAGTGGTAAATTTAGGCTTAATCTGCATAGTAGCAAACGTGTTATGCAGGCGTTATGCCTTTATTTGATATATATCACTGAAATATAATTACTTTTTAAATACTATCTGTTTTTATAATTTTTGGTTGTATCTAAAATGAGAATAATAAAGTTACTTATTTTGTGTGTTAGTTTTTCAATGTTGTCAGGTTGTGTTACTAGGTTAGAAGCTACAATGGCTCCAGGGCAATCATTGGATGATTTAGGTAATATTTACGTCCAACACTTTTCTCCTGATAAAAGGCATTTAAACTATATAATCGCTGATAAGTTAACGTTACTTGGTTATCCTGCAACCCCTCTGGATACAATAGTTATACCTGATGATGCAGATATTGTTATTACTTATGTCGATAACTGGCAGTGGGATATCACAAATTATCTAATTCAAATTAAAATAGATTTCCGTAATGCTGAAAGTAAGCAATTATTAGTTACTGGTGAATCATTTAGGACGTCATTGGTACGAAAAGATCCTGATTTCATGATTCAAGAGGCATTAGAGAAAATTTTTCAAGAAGCAGGATTACGTTATAATCATTTTGAAAATAAGTAATCAGGCATAACAAATGCATCAACACGATTTACTACACTCGGCATCTCAGGTTGTCGGGTGTTTCTCGTTTTAAGGCGTCAATTTTAAGTATAATCGCATAGTAGTAAACGTGTTATGCAGGCGTTA
>NZ_JARACR010000103.1:0-772 GCF_028765505.1 Aliivibrio sp. A6
ATCACGTAAGCCCCCTAAGGGGCTTATTATCCACTCAGATCGCGGTGTACAATATCGCTCTCAAAAATACCAAGACTTTATGCGTAGACATGGCGGAGAGCCAAGTATGAGTCGTAAAGGTAACTGTTGGGATAACGCTGTAATGGAATCGTTTTTCAGTCGACTAAAAGTCGAACTGATTTATGCGGAAGATTATCAGTCTATAAATGAAGCTAGAGCTGGGATCTTCGAGTACATCGAAGTGTTCTATAACCGTAAAAGAAGGCACTCAGCGTTAGGTTATGTAAGCCCAGTTGAGTATGAAAATAAGTAAAATAGAGAGTGTCTACTTTTCGTGGGGTACTCCACTCAGGGCAAGGACGTGAATGCAACATTTTTTATTTGAACATTATAACATCTCACTCCGTTGTTCACGGTTCTGATTATAATCAGACATAGCTATTGAGCCTTAGAAGTATATTGACTACAATAGCGCACTTTTTATTTTCACAGGCAACAAACATGAACGATATCAAATCTCAACCAGCTTTACCTGATCACCTTTCTGGTAATCCACGCAGCCCGCATCATGTAGCAGAGTGTTTTGAATATCATATTGGTATAAAACTTAACGGCAAAGAACGTACAGATGTTGAAGAATACTGTATCAGTGAAGGTTGGGTTAAAATCCCATCACCAAAAGCATTAGATCGCCGTGGTCAACCAATGCTAATCAAATTAAAAGGTACTGTTGAAGCTTTCTATAAGTAAGCAATTAACTTTACACAGCTCT
>NZ_JARACR010000104.1:0-754 GCF_028765505.1 Aliivibrio sp. A6
TGTCTAAAGAAAAATTTGAACGTACGAAACCGCACGTAAACGTTGGTACTATCGGCCACGTTGACCACGGTAAAACAACTCTAACAGCTGCTATCTGTACTACACTTGCAAAAATCTACGGCGGTGTAGCTAAAGATTTCGCATCAATCGATAACGCTCCTGAAGAGCGCGAGCGTGGTATCACAATCTCAACTTCTCACGTTGAGTACGATACACCTGAGCGTCACTACGCACACGTTGACTGTCCTGGACACGCCGATTATGTTAAAAACATGATCACTGGTGCTGCTCAAATGGATGGTGGTATCCTAGTTGTTGCTGCAACTGATGGTCCAATGCCACAAACACGTGAGCACATCCTACTTGGTCGTCAAGTTGGTATTCCTTTCATCGTTGTATTCATGAACAAATGTGACATGGTTGATGATGAAGAGCTTCTTGAGCTAGTAGAAATGGAAGTTCGTGAACTTCTTTCTGAATACGATTACCCAGGTGATGATTTACCAGTAATCCAAGGTTCAGCTCTTGGCGCTCTAAACGGCGAAAAAGAGTGGGAAGACAAGATCATTGAGCTAGCAACAGCTCTTGATACTTACATTCCACTTCCAGAGCGTGCTGTAGACATGCCTTTCCTACTTCCAATTGAAGATGTATTCTCAATTCAAGGTCGTGGTACTGTTGTTACTGGTCGTATCGAACGTGGTATCCTACGTGTAGGTGACGAAGTAGAAATCGTTGGTATCAAAGAAACTAC
>NZ_JARACR010000105.1:0-752 GCF_028765505.1 Aliivibrio sp. A6
TTGCCTTACCGCATTCATATGCAAAAGCTAACTCAGGCATATGAAATATACCTTCCTGTGAAATATCAGATAGTTCTTTATTTTCACTCTCAGCCACAGAGCAGATTATCTGAGCGATACGATTAATATCCATATTTTCCCTTTAGAAACATAACGCTGGCATAACACGTTTATTACTATGCAAACCAACCTGAATTAACCGCCTTAATCACAAAAACCAAGGCAAACCCAGAACGCCGAATGTAATAAATCGTGTTGATGCGATTGTTGTGCGTGCTTACTTTCGGCTCGGTTAACTTGGTAAAGAACTGCCCTGTCAAGATTTTCTAAGCCCTGATTCTAATTTACCAATAGTAATTAAGCGAACAAAATGTTCTTAAATTGCGAGATAAAGTGAATGGAAAACAGATACATTTTTTACACCATTTGAACGGCTTGATTTCAGCAAGTTTGGAACTGATAAACCAAATATCCTAACCACAATTGGGATTGAAAATGCTGCGAGTAAAACACTGATGCAGAATAAAATGAGGCATAACCAAAGAACAATTGAAGCGTAAATTAGCAGCTGAAACGCCTGAACTTAGGGAAATAAAGGCTAATTTGCCGAACCTGACGAAACGAAAGCAAAAAGGCAACAAAGAAGAAATTCACGCTTACTAAGCCGAAACTACGAAAGCCGCGATTCTATTGATGAACCGTGCAAAAAATTTCGGACTCAGTACGCACAACGCCGCAATAACACGTGCGAA
>NZ_JARACR010000106.1:0-750 GCF_028765505.1 Aliivibrio sp. A6
CACTTTTTTATACTTAACTAATTGATTGCATGATATTTAAGCACAATTTGTAAATTTTAAGCTTTACACGCTATATGGAAGTATAAATTGTAAGCACCGACAGCCTATTTTCTCACTAGGTAGTGTGAGCGATGCTTACTAAAACATATCTCTCTAATCAGGAGCAGATAGACTTTCAGGATTATCCTCTATCCAACGCTTCAACCATTCTATCTGCTTTTTAGGATCTTCATTTTTTAACTCTTTCCATTTCGCTTGTGCTGATATATTTAACTTCTCTAATTCATTACCCTCTTGAGTCCAAGGTAAATCATTGCCATAAAAACGCTTACTTTTTGGGAGCCTAAGTGCTAGTGGAGAACCTGTAAAATATTTACTCTCTCTCTTATCAATTCCTTCTTGGTACACCCCGAAAAGACGTAATTCAGAAGAATAGATCTCACCACTCTTATCATCTAAGATCGGGCCAAACGGTCTTAATCCTTTTACCTTTTTACCTGTTGGCGAGATATAGTCCAAATCAAACTTTATTACATACAGCTTTTTAGACCCTATCTGATTGAGAAAAAGTTCAGGAGCTTGCATAACCTCTTTAACAACCATAGAAGAAAAGGCTAATAACTCACTCTTATATTTTCCATCTATATTTAATTCAGCTTCTTTCGTTTTAATATCACTGTAAGCAGGCTGCGAAGAGTGATAGCCATAATTGATCTTATAGCTAATATCCATTACATGATGAAGAGAGCT
>NZ_JARACR010000107.1:0-739 GCF_028765505.1 Aliivibrio sp. A6
AATGCCAGTGATTAAAAAATCAATTGCAGCAATAATCTCATTTCTGAAAGTCGATAACTCATTAACAGGTTCGGATAAGATTTTAACTGGAACACTTGTCATTTGTTGAGTCAGCATTATAAAGTCACCTTCATCAATATGAATCGTAGGACAAAGGTGACTTGGGGCTTTCTTATCAAGTAATTCGATTGGTGTTAATGGAATGACTAATCGAGTATTTAAGTTATCAAGTAGATCACTTTGAACATCGACAAAATAAGGGTAGGTTTTAGCGGAACTTTTATCTTTGTTTTTATATAGCGTAAATTGAGACATTTAAAATACTCGGTATGAATCAGAAAAAAGACCGTGTTTATCGGTTAGTTCGTTGCAAGCATCAATAGCTTCAGAGTTTTGCTCTAACCATTCTTGTCTTTTTAGTTTGCTCACTTCCTGTGAAAGTGCTTTTTCCATTGTTGCTGAAAGGTTTATTTTTAAACGTTTTGCTTCAGCAAGCAGGTCACTATTTAAAGTTAAATTGGTCGCTTTCTTTACCGCTTGTGTATTATATTGATTTCTCATAATGTTACCGCTCATGCGCATTAAGTATGTGGGTTCAGTATATAACGTAAAAAGGCATTTAACAAATGCATCAACACGATTTGCTACATTCGGCATTCTAGGTTTCTTTGGGTTTACCGCATTAAGTGGTAAATTTAGGCTTAATTTGCCTAGTAGCAAACGTGTTATGCAGGCGTTA
>NZ_JARACR010000108.1:0-699 GCF_028765505.1 Aliivibrio sp. A6
GCGTTAACCGTCTTTTCGAAACATCATCGAAAGTTGCCTTTTGAGTAATAATGGTATACTTTTAACTCTATGGTTAATTTTGAATTTGATGAAGTTAAGAGTAACTCGAATCTTGAAAAACATGGTGTGGATTTCAATGTAGCTCAATTGCTTTGGAATGACCCAGATTTAATAGAGATCCCAGTAAATACTCACGATGAACCAAGGTATATCGTAATAGCCATGCTTAATGGTAAACATTGGACTGGTGTTATTACATATCGAGGTCAAAATATCCGAATAATTTCGGTTCGACGCTCAAGAAAAGGTGAGGTAAAGGTTTATGAAAGCTAATGAATTTGATGCAAAGTTTGACGATGGCGACGATATTTTAGGCGATCTAGATTTATCTAAAGCTAAGCGTCCAATGCAAACTCAAAAACGAGTAAATGTTGATTTTCCAACATGGATGATCGAATCATTAGATCGTGAAGCTAATCGTGTAGGTGTAACTCGCCAATCGATTATTAAAGTTTGGTTAGCTGAAAGGTTAGAAAGTGTAGCGGCGAATCACGCAGCAAGCCACTGATATCAAAACGGTTAACAAATGCATCAACACGATTTACTACACTCGGCAATCTCAGTTTGCCGGGTGTTTCTCGTTTTAAGCCGTCAATATTAAGTATAATCGCATAGTAGCAAACGTGTTATGCAGGCGTT
>NZ_JARACR010000109.1:0-692 GCF_028765505.1 Aliivibrio sp. A6
TGCAACATCTTTGATATATTTAAACGACTTGCCATTACGTGCTTTTATCTGTTTTTCTACCATAATATCAGCAATATAATTAACACTGCAGCTCTCACCTTGTGCGACTAACTCCCTGGTAATTCGAACTGCTCCATAACGAGCTCGAAACTCAGCATAAGTTTGCATAATTAGCAGCTCAAAACGCTGTCTTCTCAAGAGGCGTTCACTTGGTGAACGGCCTCTCCAGCGATAATATCCAGATCTAGATACCTTCAAAGCGCGACACATTAGCGTCACAGTGTACTCTCCGATAAAGCTATGAATATATTCGTACTTTACTCTTGGCGCTTCGCAAAGTACGCAGAGACCTTTTTTAAGAATTCTAACTCTTCTTTGAGTCGCATATTTTCAAGTTTTAATTGCTGCATTTCTTTCGTCTCCTGCTTTGAATAATCAATACCCTCAAGGGTATTGAATTGTTTATCAGAGAGGCGTGTAAATTGACGTTTCCAATTAGCTATTTGTTGCGCACTGACACCAAGTTGCTTAGCAACTTGTGTTGCAGTTCGGTCTGGAAGTTGTGAGAGACGTACAGCTTCTTTCCGAAACTCTTCCGTGTACGCTGACTTTCTTTGTTTACCCATATAACACCTCTTGATTAGACTGTAGTTCTAACTTAATGTGGTGTCTACAAAACGTGGGTAACTCCA
>NZ_JARACR010000011.1:0-111385 GCF_028765505.1 Aliivibrio sp. A6
GTATTTTAGCGGCACGCTATGGCGGTGAAGAATTTGTTTTATTTACGACTGAGAGTGATCCAAAACAAGCGATTCGATTTACAGAACAAGTCCGAAAGAAAATCGATCAGTACAATACGCTGCACGAGAAAGTAACATTAAGTGCGGGAATAACCACAATCAGTAAACCAAATGTGCTATTAGATGATGTAATTGAACAGGCAGATAAAGCATTATATCACTCAAAAAATACGGGCCGAAATAAGGTTACTCATTATCGAGAGTTGTAAGCTGAATGGTTTTCATCGATATAAGAGAAATAAAAAAGGGAATAAATAATAGACAAGCTGAGAAGCTGTACTACGCTAAATAAAGTAAGTTCTCCATTTTATTAGCGCAAGGCTCAGTGATTTGAGCCATTTCCCTAAGCCCGTAACCAGGAATCGTTACGGGCTATTTTTTAGGGCAATATTGGTTCAACTCTCGGTTATTTAACGAGGTTATTTAACGAGGTTGATGCCTTCTTTTGTAATGGTGATTTTGCCTGCTTTATATAGGCCACCAATAGTCTTCTTGAACGTCCCTTTACTGGTTCTAAACTCAGCAAAAATATCTTCTGGAGATGACTTATCACTTAATGGTAAGAAACCGTCTTTTTTCTCTAAGGTCGCTAATACTTTTTCACTTAAATCATCCATACGTGCAACGCCTGGACGTTGTAATGACAATGAGATTTTACCATCTTCACGCATATCACTAATAAACGCTTTTAACTGCTTACCAATAAATAGCTTACCAAACACATCTGAATGGAAGATTAGTCCCCAGTGCTCGCCATTTACAACCGCTTTATAACCAAGATCGGTACGCTCTGCGATAATGATATCTACTTGTTGGCCTTTCTCGTAATTTGCAGGTGTTTTATCTAACCATTTATTAAAACGAGTTGTGCCTACGATGCGGCTAGATGCTTTATCAATATACACATAAACAAGGATTGATTGACCTTCGTTTAAACGACCGCGTTGTTCACTGAACGGAACTAATAAATCTTTCTTCGCAATACCCCAATCAACAAATGCACCAATGCTGTTAGTACCAATGACATTCATTAAACCAAATTGGCCTACTTGAGCTTTTGGTGTTTCAGTTGAGGCGACCACTTCATTTTCTGAATCAAGATAAATAAACACATCAAGCGCTTCGCCAACTTCAGTGCCTTCTGGAACAAAACGACTTGGAAGAAGAATTGAACCATAATCATCACCATCTAAAAAGACGCCAAAGTCTACGATTTTTGTTACTTCTAATTTGTTGATTTGACCAATTTTAATCATTACTTCAATTCCTAAATAAAATACTCTGTGATTATACCTGAACTCTGATATGCTTGCTTTATGAATTACCATTTTTATAGGCATTTCCTGTGATTACAGTTGGTAAGAAAGATGGCTTATCACTAAAAATCTCACATATTGTTGAAGAATCTAAGCAGCACGAACTAGAGATGTTTCTTTTTGTTCCCGGAGAGCTTGGTTTAAACAAGGACATGGTTTCTGAATCTGAGTTTTATTACAACTCAATCCAGAGCTATCGTACGTATTTCAGTGATAAAAACCACCTTCCCCTTGTGCACTCCCGTTTAGCACAGCGTGGACGCTTGTCTACTGAACAATACCGTTTAAGTTTGAGTTTATATGCTTATCAATATGCTTTGGCATTAGAGAAAGCCATACAGCAACTGAGCGATACTACTCGTGACGATATCACACATGATGAAGTTGAAGATGCGATTGAACTAGCGATTGATATCCTCAGAAAGTTACGACGTAACGTACCTTATGATGATGCATTAAAGCGTTACTACGCCAATATTGATAATTACCTTTCTTGGTATACCGAGCAAAAATTTCTTTCTCTCATTGCCCATATGCCACGCAATGAAGAATATAAAGAAATAAAAGAGAAGCTTATCGATTTTTGTGAAAAAGAAGATCTTCATCGTTTAGATAAGAGTTATAACTCTCGTAAAGCGCGTGAGGATATGACTCGTATGTCGAATAAAATGCGCTTACTTCGCCGTTTAATTGAGTTTCCTATCGTATTGAAAGAAAAAAACCTGGCGCTTGGTAAACACATTAAACGTATGGTGAAAGGTGGCGCAACGGCTGTTGTGATGATCTTTGTTTCATTAATGGTGATTCAAGCACGCGGCTTCTTGGGTGAAATTACCGCCTCTTTTATCTTTGCGGTTTCGTTTATTTATGCCATGCGTGAAGTCTTTAAAGATGATTTGCGTGATGTTATGTGGCGCTGGATACGTAAAGGTCAACCTAAATGGCGTAAGCGCTACCTTGATCCTACCACCAACACGTATGTTGGGCGTAAGTTAGAATGGCTAGATTACATGACGTTCTCTGAGTTGGATTCTGATATTCAAAAACTGCGTAAACATCGTGTGGTGCAGCGTGAAGAAGTGGTTCTTTCATACAAAAGCCAGACCAAAATGGCCATTACTAAATTCATGAGTGGTTATGAACAAACCCGTGAAACCATGTTGATTGATCTGCGCCCTATCGCTCGTTTAATGGAAAAAGGCTCTCAGAAGATTTATCAATTGAATGAGGGGCAAGTGAGTAAAGAATCAGTTGAAAAGCGCCACTTAATTAATTTAATCGTGCGTGAAACCATGGATGATTACAGTACTCAACTGCATCGTTGGAAGATTATTGTAAACCGCTCAAAAATTATCGATATTGAAAAAATTGCTATCGATAAGTAATACTAATTAAATCCAAACAATAAAAAACGCTTTTAGGTTTAATCCCCTAAAAGCGTTTTTGTATCTTAACGGTAGTACATTATCGTTACGCGGTAACTACAACCTCGGTTGCTGTCAGTTGCTCTAACAACTCTTGAATACGTAGATTTTGAGCCAATTCATCGATGGTAGTTAACACTGGCTTATTCGCTTTATTTGCCGCTTGAATCGCGTTACCTACAAGATGAAGAACGGCTTCGTTTTGTGGATCAAAGTGATGCTCTAGCGCTTCATTTTGTTTGTCTACGCCTAACGTAAATTGCGTCAATGTATCCACATTAATAATTAAACCATCAAAGTACTGCAGTAATTTATCTGCCATTAAAGCCGCGGCAGGTACATCACATACAAAGTGGACTTGTAAACCATTTAAACCACGTGGCAAACCTTGAATTGCTAAACGATCAATGATGGTTGCTGCATCACTTAAATTACGCACAAATGGCACCACAATTTGCACACTTGCTGTTGTCGCTGCGATGACTTTCTTTATCACTTCACACTCTAAAGCAAATTGCTCTGTACTCGCATCAGAGGCAAAACGAGTAACACCACGAACGCCCATTTTTGGGTTTTCTTCATGTGCTTCTAATTGGCCTCCCAGTAACCCTGCAAATGCAGCACTGTCAGCGTCTGAGAACGCAATTTTCACTTCTTTTGTTGATGCTTTGATATTCGCTAGGATCTCATTAGCTAAAGTATCTACAAAATGTGTTTTGCCATCTGCCGCCCCTTCAATAATAATGGCTAAACTTTGCGCATCAATATCGCTCATTTTTGGTGCTTTAATAACGGCTTTTGGGTGGTAAAACAAATGCTCTTGGATTAACCCTGCAATAGAAACATACAAAGTAGCTTCTGAATCGGTTTGAGACTGATATGAAGGTAAACTTGCCACACGAGTTAGCGTTGGTAAAATTGTATCTGTCATGCTTGCTCCAATGAACTCAATAAGTCGGTTTCATTATTTAATGTTATTTATGTTGAACATACCGATACATGAGCAACAACTCAAGTCTAAAAGATACAATACGTTAACTTTTCTTTACTCTATCTTTCGTTATACAAAAATTTTGGGTTTCATCCCCTTTGATTTTCCGTTATCTTATCCTTGTGTATTAAAGAATTAACGGGCGAAACTATGCCATTTCAAACAGATGAACTTCGTACTCAGCCATTAGGCCCTATGCCAACTCCTGCTGAGCTTACGACTGCTCACCCTATTACAGATGAGGTTGCTGAACATATTGAGCACTCTCGCGCACAGGTTGAAGCAATTTTAACTGGCAAAGATAAACGTCTTTTAGTCGTTGTGGGTCCATGCTCTGTTCATGATACAGATGCGGCTTTAGATTACGCACAACGCTTAGCCAATATACAAGATCAGTATAAAGATGATCTTTTCATCGTTATGCGCACTTATTTTGAAAAACCGCGTACCATTGTGGGTTGGAAAGGCTTAATTACTGATCCTAACTTAGATGGCAGTTATGCACTTGAAGCTGGTCTTCATAAAGCGCGTAAGCTCCTACTTGATATCAACAAACTGGGTTTAGCTACGGCGACTGAGTTTTTAGATATGATCACGGGTCAATATATTGCTGACTTAATCACTTGGGGTGCTGTTGGCGCTCGTACGACTGAGTCTCAAATTCACCGTGAAATGGCTTCTGCCCTATCTTGCCCTGTTGGCTTTAAAAACGGCACAAATGGCAATGTACAAATAGCTATGGATGCGATTCGTGCAGCGAAAGCTTCTCACTTTTTCTACTCTCCAGACAAGCAAGGTCGTATGACGGTTTACCGTACTGCTGGTAACCCTTTTGGTCACGTTATCTTACGTGGCGGTAACGATAAGCCTAACTTTGATATTGATTCGGTAACGGATGCGTGTCAACGCTTAGCGGACGTTGATTTACCACCTCATCTGATTGTAGACTTCAGCCATGCAAACTGTGAGAAAAAACACCGTCGCCAACTTGATGTAGCCAAAGATATTTGTGCTCAAATCGAATCTGGTAGCAACAAAGTGGTTGGCATTATGGCTGAAAGCTTCATTGTTGAAGGCAATCAACCAATGACCGATTTACATAACCTAACCTATGGCCAATCAATTACTGACCCATGCCTAAGCTGGGAAGATACCGTGACTATGTTAGACATGTTATCAAACACAATTAAAACATCTCGTTAATTTAAGGATTAAAACTATGCCTGCTTTTGATATCGTTTCTGAAGTTGATAATGTTGAACTAAAAAATGCGGTAGACAATGCTACTCGTGAATTAGCTACTCGTTTCGATTTTCGTGGCGTTGATGCTAGCTTTGAATTAAAAGGCGAAAACATCAAAATTAAAGCGGAAGATGACTTCCAACTGTCTCAGTTAGTAGATATTTTACGTGGTAACCTTGCAAAACGTGGTGTTGATGCTCGTGCTATGGAGATCAAAGACGCCGTTCACTCTGGTAAAAACTTTTATCAAGATATCGACTTTAAGCAAGGTGTTGATACGCTTATCGCTAAGAAATTAGTAAAAGAAATCAAAGCATCAAAAATTAAAGTTCAAGCTGCAATTCAAGGCGAACAACTGCGTATTACTGGTAAGAATCGTGACGATCTACAAGCTGCAATGGCACTTGTACGTGAAGGTGACTTTGGTCAGCCTTTCCAGTTCACAAACTTCCGTGACTAATCCAGTTTAATTATCTAAAAACATTGCTGTTTGATAGATATAAAAAAAGCGCCTCTGCTGTTTATCAGTGAGACGCTTTTTTATTATTTTCGATTACATTTTTCGTTAGGCTCTAGTTTAAAATTAGCTGACTAATCGTTCAAACTCATCAATTTGTTGGCTTACTCTGTCTAAGCTCTGCTGCCAAAACGTTTCTTCGGTTAAATCCATCTGCAAATGCTTTTGAACCACCTCTTCAGCTCTCATAGAGCCAGTATCACGCAATAAACTGACGTAATCTTGGTAGAAGCTCTCTCCTTTTGCCTCTCTTTGTGCATAAACACCAATACTGAATAAGTAACCAAATAAATATGGGTAATTATAAAAACTAACTTCCGGAATACTAAAGTGAAGCTTACTTGCCCAGAACATGGGATCGGGCTCAGACATTGCATCACAGTACCATTCAGACCATGTTTGGCTCATTAAATCAGAGAGTTGAGTTGGCCCAAGCTCTTTCGTTGCACGTTGCTCATAAAATGCTTTTTCAAACTCATAACGTACTGGGATATTAATGGTTAATGCGAGTGCTGAAGATAACTCTTCCCATAGCATTTCAATTTTATCTTCTTTGGTTTTTGCTTTAGCCAGTAATGCATCACGAACAACGTTTTCTGCAAAGATTGACGCCGTCTCCGCTAACGTCATTGGGTATTTAGTTTTGCATAATGGCATGTCTCGCATTACCCAGTTGTGGAAGGCGTGACCTAACTCATGTGCAAGCGTTAATACATCAGACATGCTATTACCCCAAGTCATAAAGACTAAAGGAGTACGTGTATCTGCAAATTTTGTACAGTAAGCACCAAGACGTTTAGTTTCTTGTGGTGCGGCATCAATCCAGCCATTTTTAACCATCAAATCAACAAAATCTGCCATCTCTTGAGACACACCAGCAAAAGCGTCTTTTATGATGTCAATGGCTTCATCAAAGCTGTAATTAGAGGCCTCTCCTACTAATGGTGGCATTGACGCTTGTTGATCCCATGGCGTTAACTGCTCAGTTCCAAACATTTTTGCCATTAAGCGTCCTGCTTTTTGTCCTACTGCGCGGTTCTTTTTTGCTACCGAGATCATGCTATCCAGCGTTTGTTGCTCAATACGGCTACCATGTAGGCTTGGTTCAAGAAAATGCAGCTTATTCGCAGCGCTACGCTTTTGGTATTCTGTTAAACGCCAACCTGCCAGTGCATTTAAGATGGCCGAAAAGCTTTCTTGGTTTTGTTTCATTGCCAACTGTATTGCACGCCATGCAGGCTCTCTACGTAGTGTATCGCTGCCATAGAGAATACTTGCCGCTTGAGACAACCCAATGGTTTCCTCTATTCCATTTGGAAGTTGCAGTGTCACTTTCATAGAGCCTGTAATATTGTCATACAAACGACCCCAGGCATTTTTACCATCAACACTCATGGCTGATAATAACTGCTCTTCTTTCACGCTTAGTCTTGTCGTAACCAGTTTTCTTTCTTCTTCAAGCAGGAAACGTTGTGCTTCTAATTCATCGTTTAGTGACAATACTTGTTCAAAGCATTCCGTTGGCGCATTTACAATCGCATCTAGATACGGGCTAAAAGCTTGAGACAGATCCGACGCAAGTTTTGTTACTTGGTTAACTAATGCTTTGGCTTGAGAATTTGATGCATCCACAGAAGCGATGCAGTTACCATAGCTCCCCACCGTGGCCAGTTGCACAGAAATGGATTCTTTCTCAATAATCGCCTGCTGCAACCCATCAACGTTGACATTAATATCATCAGCAGCGAAATGAAGAATACGCTCTTCAATTGAAATAATGGTATTTGCTAGCTTTGGATCATCAAGCGATTGAAATGCGATAGAGAGGTCCCAACTTGGTGCTGTCATTATCATGTCCTTTTATTTTGTTTTTTACATCATAACAATTGAATTCATTGGATAAAGGATTTATTGATAGAGACGCATTTTTTAAGTTAATTCGTCTTAATTTTCTATTTTTTGAACCAACAAACACGCCCTGTGTCCGTTTTCTACTTTCGCATTTGGAAACACAACACTTTCGCCACCACGTTGAGCCCGGTATTTAACCCCTTCATCTTCGGCAAGTAATTCATTCTCGTTAAATTGAGTAAAGTTCGCTAAGTCAGATGGAAAGTGAAATTCAAACTGCTCACTGTGTTTCATAATGCTTCGGGTTACTTGGTATTCAATGACACTCGATATAACCTTCTCATTATCTGTATGGCTATCATGGCTAATAAAATGTCGGAGTTCTTTTTCAAAATCAGCCAGTAAGGTTAAGTCATTTTCGCCCATTTTTGCCACTTTACCTAGCTCAACAGTCGCAGCATGAGCACCATGATGCTCTGCACTGTACCAACTAAAGGTTGATGCTGGCGCTTCTGAAAATAAGCAGGCTTCGATTTTACTTTGTGATAAAAAGCGAAGTAATGGATCTGATCTTTTATAATGCCTGTTATATGGATGAATTGCAAAAGTGTAATGCTGCGATGAACGAATTGCACAATGGAGATCTAAATGCCATTTTTCTTGTGCGTCATGTTTGGTAAAAAAGCGGTCCACACTTTCCATCAGTCTATTCGCTAAGGCTACTTCTACAACGCTATCGTCAGGGGTTTGATACCCGCTAAATAAACGATTCAAATTTGTATCAATAAATCGAGTATGTTGGTGTGTTGCTGCAGGATGTCCATAAATAAATAAACAAGGTTGAGTCAATGAGAGCTTACCGCTTTGAATATCTTCAATGATAGTATCAAGCAGTTCTATTGGAGATGTTTCATTACCGTGAACCCCCGATGACAATACAACAGCACGGTTAGAGGTAAAATCTAAACTTGGAACAAACTCTACGACACCTCGGCTATGATAAATAACCAGAGTGCCATCCGTAAGTAACCAACTTTTTTCTTTTACAGAGACAGATAAATCTAAGGTATTTTGAATAAATGAAATATGATCCATTGGTACTTCTCTTCCTTGGTAAAATATTCAACCAAAAAACTGTACCATTTACGTTAATGTTATTTAACAAAATACAAACAATTGTGTGAGTTCAAACACAATGGAATTCTAAGTTAAAAAAATGAAGGCAATAAAAAAGCTGCATAACAAATAATTGTCATACAGCTTTCATTCTCTTCAGCCAAAGATGGCAAGATTATTTTTCTACTGGTAGATTCTCAACGCGAGCTTTCAGTTTCTGGCCCGGTTTAAATGTTACTACGCGGCGTGCAGAAATTGGAATATCTTCCCCAGTTTTTGGGTTACGTCCAGGTCGCTCACTCTTTTCGCGTAAGTCAAAATTACCAAATCCAGATAATTTAACTTGCTCACCACTCTCTAGAGCTTGCTTAATCTCTTCGAAAAATACTTCTACCGTTTCCTTGGCGTCGCGTTTACTTAATCCAACTTTTTCAAATAAGGTCTCAGCCAAATCAGCTTTAGTGAGTGCCATAAAAACTACCCTCAAGTTACGTTAGACAGAGCTACAGTATTTACTGTAACTGGAAACTGAACAGTTAGAACAACAACTTAACATTCGTTCAACTCTTGACAGTGTATGCCAACTGACTGATTTTCGCCAACTTTTTTCTCAAAAATCATGATGCATTTATGAGATGGCGATCAAATTTATAAGCTTAATCTACTTAGATATCTTATATCAGCCTAACCTAAGTCATTGATTTAGTATATACCACTAATAATACATGGTTATTTAGAATATTCGTTCGTATGTAAAATTGTGATGCTGCCCAAATAATTATTAACAAATTTGAAAGTAAGCCATCTGTTTGATTGTGAACAAGTAAGCTTTAGGCCTCTATTACTATCTTCTAATCTATAGATACTAATCGAGTTTTTCTTCAGCATTATATACTAGACTGCTGCTTTCTCTCTTGCTTGGCCTAAAACGTAAATCTTTACCTCCGCGTTATTTTATAATAAAAAAATCCAGTACCAACAAACGTCAGTACTGGATTTTATATTCTTCTGTTAAAAAAGAAGTGTATTAGTCACGCAGTGTTGCTGAGAACTTCTCACCAATTGCAGCAACAATAGCGTCAACAGCTGAAGTGATATCAGCCTCTTCTAGCGTACGCTCAACAGATTGAAGTGTCAGTGCGATTGCAAGACTCTTCTTACCTTCTTCAACGCCTTGACCACGGTAAACATCGAACAGTTTCGCGCTAGTTAATAGCTCGCCGCCTGATGCTAAACATTCAGCAACGATATCACCAGAAGCAATAGCCTCGTCTGCAACGATCGCGATATCACGACGGTTTGCAGGGAACTTAGATACTGATGCAGCTTCTGGGATAACGCGAGTATTGATTGCGTCCCACTCGATTTCAAACATGATTGTACGACCGTTTAAGCCAAACTTACGCTCTAACTCTGGGTGTACTGTACCAATGAAACCAACTTCTTTTCCGCCAACAACGATAGCTGCTGTTTGGCCTGGGTGAAGTGCTGGGTGTTTAGCGGCTTTAAACTCATACGCTAATTCGTTAGCAGTTAGTTCAAGAACAGCCTCTAAATCGCCTTTAAGGTCGAAGAAATCAACCGTGTTTGTTGCGATATCCCAGTGTTCTTCACCACGAGTACCAGCGATGATACCAGCAAGCATCATTTCTTGACGCATGCCGTTTTCTGCTGATTCTTCAGGAATAAAACGCAGACCAGATTCGAATAAACGAACGCGTGGTTGCTGACGTTTTTGGTTATGAACAACAGTGTTGATCAAACCAGTCCATAGGCTTAGACGCATTGCTGACATGTCAGCTGAAATTGGGAATGGCAGAATTAACGGCTCAATCTCAGGCACGATCAGTTTTTGTTGCTCAGGCTCTACAAAGCTATAAGTAATTGCTTCGTGGTAACCACGGTCAACAAGAAGATCACGAACACGCTTAAGCGGTTGGTTTGCTTCTTTGTGATCGTTCATGTTTAGTGCAGCAACAGGTGCTTGGTTTGGAATGTTATTGTAACCGTAGATACGACCTACTTCTTCAATTAGGTCTTGCTCGATTGCAATATCAAAACGCCATGATGGAGATGTTGCTGTCCAGCCTGTGTCTGTCGTTTCAACAGAACAACCTAGACGCGTTAAGATCTCAACCACATCTGTTGATGGGATGTGATGACCTAATAGACCATCTAACTTGCTACGACGTAATTCAACCGTGTTTGCAGTTGGAAGATCAGCGTCAGATTCTGCTGCAGAGATAGGAGCTACTTCGCCACCACAAAGTTCAACAAGAAGCTGTGTTGCACGCTCCATCGCTGTTGCTTGTAATGTAGAGTCAACGCCACGCTCAAAACGTAGAGAAGAATCAGTGTGTAGACCGTATGCACGCGCACGACCACGAATGTGATCAGGTGCGAAGAATGCACACTCAAGCATGATGTCAGTTGTTTCAGAAGTAACACCAGACTCTTTACCACCAAAGATACCAGCGATTGCTAATGCTTTGTTTTGGTCTGCAATCACTAATGTATTGTGGTTTAGCTTCGCTTCGTTTCCATCAAGAAGAGTTAGTTTCTCATCTTGTTCAGCCATACGAACCACAATGCCGCCGTCGATCTTAGACAGATCAAACGCGTGCATTGGTTGCCCTTGCTCAAGCATTACGTAGTTTGTAATATCAACAATCGCATCGATTGAACGGATACCACAACGACGCAGTTTCTCTTGCATCCAGATTGGTGTTTCAGCTTTTGCATTTACGTTCTTGATTACACGACCAAGGTAACGTGGACACGCTTCAGTTGCTTTAACTTCAATAGAAACCGTATCTTCAATGCTTGTTGCTACTGCTTCAATAGTTGGTTCAACTACGTCTGCACGGTTAAGAACACCTACTTCACGAGCTAAACCACGAATGCTAAAACAGTCAGCACGGTTTGCTGTTAAGTCAACATCAATAGCAACATCGTTAAGTTCAAGAAGCTCACGAACGTCCATACCTAATGTAGAGCCTTCAGGTAATTCTAAAATACCGTCAGATTCAACATCAATACCTAGCTCAGAGAAAGAACAAAGCATACCGTGTGATGGAACACCACGTAGTTTTGCTTTCTTAATTTTGAAGTTACCAGGAAGTACTGCGCCAACAGTCGCAACTGCAACCGTTAGACCAAGACGACAGTTAGATGCACCACAAACGATGTCTAAAAGCTCTTCTTCGCCGATATCAATTTTAGTTACACGAAGTTTGTCTGCGTCTGGGTGTTGACCACACTCAACCACTTTACCTACTTTAACGCCGGTGAACTCACCAGCAACAGGTGCAACTTCATCAACTTCCAAACCAGCCATTGTGATTTGGTGAGCTAGCTCTTCGCTGTTAATAGCAGGTTTAACCCACTCGCGTAGCCAAGATTCACTGAATTTCATAAATTTCTAGCCCCGAATTACTTGAATTGTTTAAGGAAACGAAGGTCGTTCTCGAAGAACGCACGAAGGTCATTTACGCCGTAACGAAGCATAGTTAGACGCTCAACACCCATACCAAACGCGAAGCCTGAGTATTTTTCAGGGTCGATGCCAACAGAGCGAAGTACGTTAGGGTGAACCATGCCACAACCTAATACTTCTAACCATTTGCCATCTTTACGCTTCACATCAACTTCAGCTGAAGGTTCTGTGAACGGGAAGAATGAAGGACGGAAACGCACTTCAACTTCTTCTTCAAAGAAATTACAAAGGAAATCGTGAAGAATACCTTTAAGTTGTGCAAAGTTTACGTTCTCATCAACTAACATACCTTCCACTTGGTGGAACATTGGTGTGTGAGTTTGATCGTAATCGTTACGGTAAACACGACCAGGAGCGATGAAACGGAATGGTGGTTTGCCATTTTCCATTGTACGGATCTGAACACCTGATGTGTGCGTACGTAGCATTAGATCAGGGTTAAAGAAGAACGTATCGTGGTCAGTACGCGCTGGGTGATCGTCTGCAATATTTAACGCATCGAAGTTATGGAATGCATCTTCAATTTCAGGACCAGATTCAGTGCTGAAACCTAATTCACCAAAGAATTGCTCAATACGCTCAACGGTACGAGTAACTGGGTGTAAACCACCGTTCTCGATACGACGGCCTGGAAGGCTTACATCGATAGTTTCAGCAGCAAGTTTCGCTTCAAGCTCTGCAGTTTGAAGTGAATCTTTACGTTCAACTAATAACGTTTGAACCGCTTGCTTTGCTTTATTGATCAGTTGACCTGCTTCACGACGCTCTGAAGGATCTAGTTTACCTAGTCCTTGAAGCTGAAGTGTCAAATGCCCTTTTTTACCTAAGTATTGAACACGGACTTCGTCCAGAGCGACTAAAGAGCCTGCTTGTTCAATTTCTGCCGTTGCATTGGCAATGATCTCGTCTAGATGTTGCATCGTTTCCTCATCCACTTATAGGTGGTATCCGTTGCGAGTAAAATACATATCAGCACATAGTAATAAATCACAGCGCTAAATCCAAACTGAATTGGATAAAATAGCTGATCTAATAGAAAAAAGTACTTTTCTTAGCCAAATGCCTATAGAACACCTATCAATTCCCCTCTTTTTATATGGCTATCATTTTTATTTTATTCAATTTTTCACGCCATAGAACAAAAAAGCAAAAGATCAAATGAAAATGATAGTAATTATCATTCGCAGTATGTATTATCTTTCCCGAATTATGAGACCAGACACTTTCAAGGAATTAACATGTCTAATAAAAAAACACTTTTAGCTGCGTCTATTTTCGTTGCTCTCTCTCCCACTCTTCACGCTGAAAGCTCTTCTGATGGGAATTCAACAATATTTGATGAGGTTGTTGTATCGGCAACTCGAACAGAACAAAGCATCAAAGATGTATCAAGCTCTATATCAAAAGTCACTGCTGAAGACATTGATAAGACAATGGCAACCAGTGTTCAAGATGCTTTAAAATATACACCAGGGGTAACGGCAAATGGTGGCGGTCGTTTTGGTTTATCAGGGTTCACTATTCGTGGTATGAGTGACAGCCGTATTAAAATGTTAGTTGATGGCGTTCAACAACCTACCCCATACAATCCAGGATCCAATGAACAACGTAAATACCCAAGTGCTATTGAAATTGACACCTTAAAAGCAATTGAAGTAAACAAAGGCCCATCTTCTACTCTATATGGTTCAGACTCTCTTGGCGGTACCGTTCTAATGGAGACTAAAAATCCTGAAGATATTTTAAGAACCGAGGGAGACGAAAACGCTTTTGAAGTCAAAACAGGCTATAACAGCGTAGATTCAAGCACGAAAACTACGGGGACATGGGCAATGCGTGCTGCTGAACTAGAAACTCTAATTATGCTAACGTATAAAAAAGGCAGTGAATCACAAACCCATTCTAACGGTGCAGATATTGAAGGCCCAGATCGTGGTGCAGCAAACCCAGCAGATGCACAAATTGGCAACTTATTAGCAAAAGCCTTTTACCAATTAAATGATTCACACCGCATCGGCACGACTGTGGAATATTACACATCAAAATATGATGAAGATGAGCTTTCCCAAAATGGTTATTCTATGATGAGTAGAGGGGTGCCTATCATTACTTATTATGATAACTACAACAAGGACACAACAACTCGATTACGCGTTGGTTTAGAGCATGAATGGACAGCTAATAATGCGCTATTCGATACGCTAGAATCAAAATTAAATGTACAACAAACTGAATCATTATCTGAAAACTACGATACTTCAACCGGGGCTTACGGCAGTGGTCGCCGTATGCGTGAACGTATTGCTACTGATGATTCTATCCAGTTTGACGCACAATTTGATAAAATTGCCGAGTTTGGAGAAGGATTCCATCAAATCACTTATGGTGTAAGCTTTAGACAAAACAAGTTCGCAACTGAAAATACCGATTATAAATACGATAAAGGAACCGTTGGACCGGGCCATACCGATATGCCTGATGCAACCATGACGCTGTATGGTATTTTTGCGCAGGACCAAGCTTTCTTACTTGATGAACAATTGGTGCTAACTGCTGGTTTACGTTATGACTCATTTGAAGCAAAACCAGAAACCAATGACGGTTTTAAAACAGAATATCCTGACAGCAAAAATGACGCTTTTACGGCTAAATTAGGGTCGGTTTATCATATAAATAATAACGTTAGCGTACTTGCTCAAGTAAGCCAAGGTTTTAAAGCCCCTACTCTACAAGATATGTACTACTTCTATGACAGTGGCGCAGTAATTGATGCAAACCCTGACCTAAAAGCTGAAAGCAGTATTTCGTATGAAGCAGGTATTCGAGCTCAATCTAATGCCGCACAACTTGAGTTAATTGCTTTCTATAATGATTATTCCGATTTCATCAACCAAAAATACATAGGTAAAGTCGTTGGTGGCCCGAACGATGGAAAAGAACATTACACAAAAGAGAATATCGATTCTGTAGAAATTTATGGGGTTGAATTTAGTTCTACTTACTTATTGGATGAAGCGTTTAATGCACCTCAAGGAACCTACTCGAAACTAAGTATTGCTTATGCTGAAGGCCGAGATAAAAAGACAGGAGCATCAATAGACAGTGTTGCCCCGCTAACTTCAAACTTAGGCTTAGGTTATGACTCCATTGGTTATACTTACGGTGCTTTATTAAACATCAATATGGTGGCAGCAAAAGACAAATGGTCAAACGTTGGTCATGAAAACATCAATGTTGCTGGTTACACCTTGGTTGATTTAACGGCTTACTATAAGCCAATGAAGGATTTAACCCTTCGTGGTGGCTTATTCAATGCGCTTGATAAACAGTACTGGTTATATAACGACATGATTGGTACTGAAGCCGGTGATGATGGTATTGATCGTAAAGCTCAAGCAGGTCGAAATTGGGGTATCGAGTTAGATTACAAATTCTAACAATGAATAAAACTTAACGTTAATTGGCTAGTTCAAAGCGGCATCATCGCCGCTTTTTTTATGTTTGTTGTATTATGATTTTACTATTTCAGAGGGTTCAAATGGACCGTAGTTATCTATTTCCTTAGGGTGGTTTATTTCAACGTATCTACTTTTACGAAATACACTTAATAGATGCTTCTTTATCTCTTCTCGATCGTTAGGAAAATAAAATAACCATTCGTATGAAGCATATAAATCATATGGATGGCTTATAATGGCAAAAGTATCCTCTTTTCGAATATCAAATAAAGTATATTCATCAGAAAAAAGTATGTATGACTTGCTGATTTTTGACTCAAACCCTGTCATTTTAAATGACAACAATGCACAAGCTCCTGCCCCAACAAAAGCCATAGGCCCTATTATAGTTACAGCAAAAAAACTTACCGCCACACCAAACCAAGCAAAGCCTCTCATCACTTTATACGCCATTTCAGGAATTATCTGCTCTGTTGTAAAGTGAATGCCTTTTTTTGTTAAATAAAAACAAATATGCTCATCAGCAAGAAATAAATAACGAATAACAAAAGTCATTATTAAACCAATGAAAAATAAAACTGGAACCGCAGCCATATCCTGTATTAATAGCATGAGTAAACTATAACCAAAAAAAGGGACTCCTATAGATACAATCCATCTAAGTGTATGGCCAAAATTACGCCCAATAGCTTCCCACTGATAAATAACCTTAGCGTTATAAAGATCATTCTTAAGTTTTAATTCATTGTCTTTATCGTGCATTATTTAACTCATCCCTTACGACTTCACATCAATCTTGATCCATTGGGTGTAAGAACTCTTTATATTTATAATGGGAATAAATATCATCTTCTTCCTCTACCTCATAAAAATGACCATTTGGATAAAAATCCCTCAAGGTATTGAAAATATCATTTGCATTTTTTTTATTGCAAAAAATACCATCCAATGACAATAATAATTGAGCATTTGGAACTATCGTTATATAGTTTATTTTTGATGATTTAATTATCACTGACTCATCGAAATACAAAGTTTCAAACATCATAGCTTTCAACCTAAAGTTAACCAGTTTGAATGAGAGTAACGCACTCGCTCCAGCCCCAACAAACGCCATAGGGCCAACAAAAACAACTGCAACTAAACATACTACGACACCCACTCGACCTATCATTCGTATACATTGATAAGCATACTCAGGTACCACATCTGCCTGCTCGGTTAATATTCCGTTTTTAGTGAACTTGTAAATCCGCTTTATATCGGCTGATGCAAAAAAAATAAAAACCAAATTAAGTAAAAGCCCACCTCCTACGTAAATAATAATCTCTCCAACATCAAGTCCATCATGACTAGAATCATACGACATCCAAAAAATAAATAATGAACATAACAATGCCACAAAATACCCCAAATATTGATGCTCTATTGTTTCATACTCATAGAGTACTTCTTCGTTGTATAAATCCATTCTCATGGTTTCTATTTTGTCTGTATTATCTATATCTTTATGAGTTAGCATTATTTAACCTCACAATCTCCATACCTAAGTTTTCTTTTTTTGAATAATCATTAAATGAAGTAACCTTATTTACATTTAACTTTATATCCCCGCTACCACCTTGAAAACCTGAATAAGAAATAACATGAGGTGTTCTATTGGCTAAAACATCTAAATAAATGGTTATATTAGAAATATCTTCTGAATGGTTTCGTTCAATTTTCATTTGATAACAATTATTATCATTATTTACTTTAGTAAAATTGACTTCTACTTCTGATTGGTAGACCTCGTTATTTCCAATGAAATTATAATGTTTTATTGCTTTTTTAGATGAGTTTTTAATTACTTTAATTCCAAACCATTTATTGGATAAGTAATCAGGTAACTCAATCGTTAACGTCCATTGTTTGTCTGAATACGTACTTGCCTGATACGTTCTAACTATTCCAGTGTCTATCTGGGCTACTGGTTTATTTAATATGTTTTGCAAGTTAACTAGTTCAATTTCTGGTGACCACTTAACCGTCTTTACTCCCCATATGGATTGCACTAACCACAACTCCATATCGGTTCGTTTAAACATATTAATGAATACCGTTGCTGCAATATAAGCAATACCAAATACACTTAACCAAATAACCATCCAAGGAGCAAAAATAGCGCCTATTGAACCATTCATAAAACATGAAATTAGTTGAGTTGTAAAAATACCAGCTTGCCCAATTAACGAAATAACTTTCAATTTTTCAGCTAGCACTTCCTCTTTTGATAAGAGAGGGCTATCTAAGCGTTGATAGACATAATAAATTTCAGATACACTGGCGATTAATCCAGTAACAGCCACTAATCGAGTTAGATTTACAAATTTAGTAATGAGTTTTTTATTTATATCAATAGCTTGTTTTCTTTGTAATTTTAATACACGCTTATCTTTCATCACTTCAGCCCATGCAGCGTCTCTTGATACCAAAGCGCAGGCATTTACTGTCCAAGAAGCCGTATAAACAACCTCTGCGGCGACTGATTTATATTCCTCTGTCGTCTTACTCTCTTGGTTTCTTTGAAGTAAATTTGAAAAAACGGTCATTGAGTTCCAAATGTTTAATGCTGCAACAACCCCATTCCAACTTGCTGATCCTTTCCACTTCCTTTCCGAAAAACTAACAAGATCTGCCTTTGTATTCTTATATGCAGCCCAACTCTCTACCACGCTTTTGCTGATTGCCCCTTTTATATTTAAGCTTGACCCATTTTGCGAAACCTTAAGCATTTGAGGCATGTTCTCTGAAATAAATTCAGACGTTTTTTGTACTAACACGGCAGCAAATTGTTCTTTCCGAATAATCGCAGCCATTGTTTTACTGTTAGATAATAAAAACTGATCATGTTTTTTATTAAATGCCGCCAGTTCTTTAGGGTAATTAGGATTTACAGAAACAATAAAACTGCTATCTGCTAGATTTTCCATAATGAGAACTCTGAAGCGAGTCATAAAACTAAGGGCACTGAATTGATTAGTTCGAGGTTGAATTGCGTTGAGCATCTCCATCGAAGGTCGAAATTGCAGTATCGGATTGGCTTTATTACTGGCAATAAATGCAACAAACACGGCTTTAATATCGATATGAACCAGCTTGTACCAATCAGAATCTTGAATTCTTACGTCACCTGTTAATGTATCGAATTCTGATAATCGAGTATGCAATGCGATCATGTCGCTTGGGCTGCTCATATTAAGTGCAGCGCCACCTTCAGAGTAAGTGGTTAACTCATCCACCACTTCTTTTGAGTAAGCAAACGGGGCTAATGCTAATAAATTGTTTGGTTTACTCAGATCTAGCATTTTTTCTAAATAATGCTTAATTTCCGGAACATTAAAAGCCGATTGAACAAGCTCAACGGTTATTGGTGAAAATAGTTCGGATAAATAACGTTGACCAACCTCTGTTTGGTTATCAATTCCGAAATACATAGGATCGACGCCCACCTGTTCAATGGCATCTGTTACCTCTTTATGTTGATAAACTAACTTACTATTTAATGTTTCTACTTCTGATAATTTATCGTATTGTTCAAATAGGTATTCGTTTAATTCATTCCATCGAATTTCATCAAAATTTCGATATTGCCTTTTCCACTGAGAAGTATGTTCCTTTTTGATTTCAAAATTAAACCGCTCTTTTATGGTTTGTTTTTTCGCTTCTAACGCCTTATACCATGAGGTATTTTCTACCCCTTCGCCGACATGATATTCATAAGATGCTGAAGATTGTTGGACATTTTGCTCTTGGTATAAATACTCATTTATCTCTATTTCTAGCTTTAACCGTTCAATTGGATCTGATTTAATATGTTCAGGAAGTTGATCATCACTAAATGTTACCCTTGCTAAAGATCGTGTTAATTCAGCCATTTGAGCTTTGTACTCATCCTCCTCTGTTCCTTGTAGTTCAACAATACGCACGTATGTTTCTGACAACTTCAAAAACAGATCCGTTATATCTGCCAACTGATCATCCAGTGCGATATACAAAGCGCTGTTCTTTTCTAGTAAATCGCATTGATAGTCGGTTTCTAATACTGGTTTCTTATGAGTAGCGAGATGAAACTCATCATCGGAGGGATCATCGTCTTTTAATGGTGAACATGTTTTTCCAAACAAGGTATCGGAGGGCTTTGGCGTACCAATATCAGAAACAGCATGAACAAAATCACGCATGCCACCACCGTGTTCTATTTCTAATGTGTTTGAATAGGTTTTTAAGTCGACAGTTCGCATCCATTCGTTTCGGCATTGAGTATTTGAGCGCATGTGTTCGCATAAGCGCCATGTCCAACGTTGGTGAGAAAATGATATGGTTAATGTGTCATTCTTAGAGTAAGACAAACAGCTTTTAGCCTCTCCTGCTTGCCCTCTCTCTTCTGGTGCTTTATCGGCTTCATTTGAGCCCCAGTCAATCTTAATGAATTGAGAGCCTTTCACCTGATATTCATGAAAGGTTTTATCTTTATTGCTATAAACGTAAAGCCAACCGTCTCTTAATTGTCTTAATGTATATTTTGAATGAGCAACATCAAAAAAGCCGTGACCTTTATGGGTATCAAGTAATGGGTGTTTTTGCTCTTTTTCTTCATTATCCATATCATCAATCGCATAACGAACCGGAATGATATCAATAACGCCAAACTTTACAGGGCAAGCCCCTGCTGGGTTTTTCGCATCTTTTTTACTGCCACACATGGCCGCATTGTTTGCTTCGCTCATTCTTGTAAATCCTTTTGCATAGAGTGACGATATTGATAGGCCAAATCCGCCGCTTGTTTGATTCTTTGTTCTGGGGTTTGCTGCGATGTTTGATAGATCAATTCGGTGATTTTTGGGTATTTATCGGTTGTGATCGCTTCTTTACCTAAATATCCCATCACATTCATAAATAGACAGACGTCAGTCTCATTTTGAAACCCTCTGCTATAAGCGGCATCGAACCAATACTGAATCCATTTTTGTTTATCTGTTACGTTTTCTAAGCAATGTGGGAAGAAATACTCCACATGATTAAGTGCATAGGCATAGGCATTTTCAGTCGCTAACTCTCCTAACGCTTGCCATTGTTCATCCGTTAAACGATAAGGCTTCTCGCTTTTCACCTCAATGCAAGGCGATAGATAATGGAGCCATCCCTTTTTATATGGAAGCCATACTTCTTCAATATGTTGCCAATACCAATCTGTTCCTGTTGAGAATAGAACATTGGCACACCCTGAATGCGCGGATTTCAATATGATAGATGAACCGTAAGGCGACAGAACCTTAATCACACTTCTTAAATGCTCTGCAAGGCTTTCTAGATCTAACGCCGAACTGAATAAGAAACCGTCTAGTTGACCACGTTGGCTTTCAAACCATTGTGCAATAACAGGCGTTGCTTTTACCAAATAAGGAGAGACAGATATCAACTCATTCCAAGGCTCATACAAATAAAGAGGTTCTTGCTCAATCACCGTGTCTAATTGATACAATTGTTTTAATACGTCAACACTCTGACTTGTATCTAGCATCAAATAGAAGGAGGTGAAGTCATCAATATTCAGAGAATCAAAGCACTCTGTTTCCATTACTCTTGCCCCTGCTCTTGCTCGCATTCCTCGCAGACTGGATCCAATGTTCTTAATGCCTCGATCTGACGAGTGGCGTGAATTTTACTCCTTGTGTATTCAAAGGCAGTTGCGCTTTCAGCTACACTACCTGCCACTTCACTCTGCTTCATGATAGGTTGAGTTGCTGTTATACCTGCATATCCACTACCGCTTCCTGCACTGCCGCCTTTGTTTAAATCAATGGCCGCTCCAAGTAGATGAATACCACCAGAATCTAACTTCATTGTACTACTGCCTGTGGTGATGGTCAGCTCACTGCCAGCATCAAGCACTGCTTTATTACCCACCTTAATATGTAACTCGGTGCCTATTTGATCAAGTCGACTGCCTTGGATTTTTTGTTGAACAGAGCCTGATACTTGCTGGTGTGCGTCACCTTTAATTGAGCTTAAATTATCTGATTGCACGGTCAGATGATTATCTTTGGTAATTTGATGAAATTGATCATGATGCACAACAGAGTGATCATCATTAAATATCTCGCTAGTACGGTTGTTTTGAATTTGGCTATCCATGTCTTTCGCTGCATGAATATAGATCTGCTCTGACGCTTTTTTATCCTCAAAGCGCAGCTCATTAAAATTATCTGCACCAATGGAGCTTGATGTTTTAAATGTACTTCGTGTTTTATGCTCTGGCAGTGTATATGGAGGTTTATTATCCCCGTTATACAGTGAACCTGTGATGATGGGTTTATCGGGATCCCCCTGAATGAAACTAACAATCACTTCGTGTCCTATTCTTGGCAATACAAACTGACCGTATTGATTACCAGCCCATCCTTGTGAAGTACGGAGCCAACAACTTGTTTTCTCATCAGCTTGGCCATTTCTGTCCCAATGAAATTGCACTTTTACTCGCCCATATTCATCACAATAGATCTCTTCATTCTCAGGCCCCGTTACCATTGCTGTATCAATATTATGAATGCGGGGTTTCTCTATTTTTGCTAAACGGTAAGGAACTGACCAAGGAATACATTGAAAACGAGATTCAAAATGAGAGGTCCCCTCTGCAAGCTCTTCTAACACTTGCGGTTGTCTACCTTCGTAATTAACCGAAGTAATTAACCAACTGGTATTCCACTCTTCTATCGGATGGTTTGATATGGGTTGAAAATACCCTGGTGTTAATTGCGGACTGTCGCTCGCTCCACGTAATATCGTTTGATTAGTACGTTTACTTTCAAGATAAAGGTTGGCTTGTTCTAAAGCTTGATAATCGTAATGCTCTAACGCCTCTTCACTGGCGATGTTTTCTTTCTGCTCAGAACTTTTTTCTGCTTGAATTATTTGCTTTGGTTGATAAAAAGCATAATCTTTTATTGAATATTTACCGGTTTGAATGTTCTGTTCTTTAGCCAGTGAATAAATCACATCGCTCTCTTGTGCCATGCCATTTTCAGGCATAAATTCAAGTTCAGGAAGATTTGTGTGGGTTTCTTTGCCATCGGAAATAATTAATTTCGATTGCGATTCTGTATGTTCAAAATAAGAAATTAATCCTTCTTCTGACATTAGGCGTTGCACAAATTGCGCATCGGTTTCACCATATTGCACACAATAATCTCGATTTTTATGCTCGTGATAAAGCTCAATCTCATAATGATGATTTAAAATACCAGCGTTAGAATAAACTTCTGAAATGATGTCATGTATTGGTTTGTGTTGAAAAATCTGATAATTATGACGAAGTGATAGCAAAGAAAAAACAGGAACTAATGATAGCCGATACGTGCTAAATCTAAATGATGTACTAATCTGCTCCATAGATTGAATAACACCATGAACAAACCGAGTATTGGTATCACTATTTGCATTATCTCCATAGATACTTAGTCGTGCAGGCAGCTGTAACCACTCTTCTAAAATAAGATCTGGGTCCTCACAAATAAAGGTAATATCAAACTGATAGCTCTCTCCTAATTTTTCTTCACCTGTAAATTCATAAACTTGAAGAGGTAGTTCTATTGTCGTTACATCCAAATCAAACTTAGCTTGATTAGCATCCTGCATGGTCAACTCAGCCTTTAATTAATAGATTAATCAGTTACTTAGTAAAATTCATACTGAATGATATCAAGTTAATATTTAGTTTCTAATTTGATGAATAAATATGCGATCAACGACACTTCCACGCTTGAAAATCAATCAAACTAAAATTCATGCCAAAATTATTAGTCACTAATACCATTTAAAAAAATCAACCAACGTTCAAAATCAATAGACATAAAAAAAGCCCAAAATATTGAGCTTTAGTCTTAAATTCTATTGATGTTATGTAGCTGGAATTAAGCAGTTCTTTTCTTGTGCCCTTCATCTAGATGGACAAAATCGACAAGATCATCACCACTCACTTGAAACGCTTGACCAAATCCTTTCACGAACAATCCTTGAATTGGCTTTAAACGAAACATTTTAAAATCTTCTAACGAACTCAAGCCGTCGATAATGTCGCCAAAGCGTTGTTTCATTTCATCAACCGCAAGTTGCCAATTGGCTTCTTCTCTATCAATTAGAATCGCCGTCGCATCAAACGTCAGTCTTTTACGAGCAAACAGTTGTTTCGATGAATCTTCATCTTCGACAAGCATTAACGACACATCAGGGTTTTGTAGCAGATTTCTTGCATGACGTGCTATCTCTGAGATCAGCACATAGTAACCATCTTCTAATAACACAAAAGGAGCGTAGCTTACGTTTGGCTTCCCTTCGCAATCTACTGTTGCTAATTGAAGGGTTTTACGTGAATCACGAAACTCTTGAATTTCAGGACCAAGACGATTTTGTAATCTTTCCTGCTTAACATTTGAATTCATTTTTCTTTCCTTTTAAATTTGGTGCTGAGTTGTATGCTGAGCTGACTATTTTTTATTTATATTCTTGTTTTAAGACAGTAAACGCTTCAACTTGTTCTGGAATAAGTTGACGCTTTTTATCTCGACCTAAATAGATCTTAAATACAGAATGCCCTTCATGATTAAAGAAGCCAAAGTAATGGCTTTCTGTCCCTCTGAACGCCTTGCTAATCAGTGCGATATCTTGAATTAAATCTAATTTTAAGTGACCGTGTAACTGCCCCTCTCGCCCCATCAGATTATAGTAACCATGTGCAACTTTCCCTTTTGGAAACGGCGCTTTCACTTCAAAGATAGAACCAAATGAATGCACGATGGTCGTTACATCACCAAAACCTACTAGCCCTTCTAAAATCTCTTGGGTTTTCAGGCCAGAAACCATAGTCACCATCTCTTTAGGTAATGATTTAACCACTTCGACTTCACTAATAGACAGTTGCTTAGCAATATCACTTGGTAATAATGATGGGTCATTTTCTAATAATTCGATAACGTGTTTATTCACTGGAATACTCTTATTATGTTGATTAAATTTATGCAGCATGTTCATTAAAAACAGGCTGTTTGTTCGTCATTGATAAAGCAGATATCACACTTTGTGCTAAAGTCACTGCCCAAAATTCACCCGCTAGCGTTAAACTTAAATAATCGGCATTAACCTTAACTAATCCATTGTTTTGCCACTGTTTAAATAATGGCATTAAGTATTGATAGACATCCTCTGACGTCTGCTGCATTAATGCTTTTCTTGATAGAACACCACGATCAAACCCTGCTTTAATCATTGAGAATAATCCTGCTGAAGAAGCGGATTGTGTCATCATTGCAATCGGCATTTGTTGAGCGTTAATTGACTGAATATAGGCGTCTAACGTACGATGTTGCATAATGCCTACACCACCAAGATTACCACCAGCACCACACCCCACTGGCAATACCTCTGCAGTGGTTTTAGCTAAACTGTTGTAGATGCTTCTTTCACGATTACTGCGTGCCCAATGGTTAACGCTCAAGCGATTAAGATGATGTTTGTTCATAAAATCCACACCATATTTATACATATACGCTTTTTCTTCGGTTGATGCGGGTTGTGGCAATTTGCCTTTATCAATCATGCCTTTCATAGGAGTTCCGCCCATTTCGATCAGCTGATAAAGATCAACTCCATGTGCGTTTGTCTCTAAAAAATCGTTGAGATCTTGCTGCCAGATCTCGGAGGTTTGATAAGGAAGGCCATAAAGTAAATCAACCACAATGGGTGCTTGCTCTGAATCACTCAATTCTTGAATACGACGTAATACATACTCTTTATCATCAAGCCTCTTGGCTGAGCGTCTTACTTTTGTATTAAAGCTCTGTACACCAAATGAAAAACGATTAAAGCCACCTTCTAATGACTTATCAAACATCTCTTCGTCAAAACGGTTAATTCGCCCTTCTAGCGTAATTTCACAATCAGGGGTTAATGGAAACTGAGAGCGAATAGCTTTACCCAATTGTTCAATTTGATCTGCAGTAAGATCCGTAGGCGTTCCACCACCAATATATACCGCATGAAATGGCGCAGCTTGAGTCCAAGCGAGCTGTGCTTTCCATTTCAACTCAACTAATAAGGCATCAAAATATTCTTGTACTAATTGCTTACTTGAAGCGTGTTGGAAGAAATTGCAGTAAGTGCATCGCACACGACAAAAAGGAATATGTACATAGAGGCAACGATGTTTACTGATCTGTGTGGTTTCTGATGAAACGGAAGAAAAACGCTCATTAAACAAATCTGCCGAGATAGGCATTGCGCCTCCCCCAGCATGAGCGGATGCTTTTCTTTGAAAGGCATACAGCAATGGCTCTGGTGTACTTTCACCGACAAGTGAAATAGGTAGCTGATTTAAGTCAATTTCTGTTCTCATGATTTCAATTCTTTTTAACTCGTTACTTCAAAGAGTTTTGCTTCTTTTTATATCATAAAGTATTTTCAAATGAGAATGCAATTGATAATTGATCTCATTCTTGTTTTGTTTATAATGTTGTCATCTTAAAAAGTACTGAATTAAATGGAGACATTCGTGCTGAACTTTCGTTATCTAGCGGCAGCTGGTATTTCATTAGCTATTCATACCGCTCTTATCTGGTCTGTTCCTGAAAAAAAAGCCTTTGCTATGCCTACAGGTAGTACTTCCTCACACGTCAATATCCAGTTTGTCGCACCAAGCGTTCCTACCCCTCAATCAGTGCAAACGAAAAAAAATGAGGTAATAAAACCGAAAGAGCAACCAAAGGAGCAAGCCACCGTTGAAAAGACAGTTCAAAAACAAGTGGCGGAAAAGAAACCCGTAAAATCTAAACCAAAGTCTAAACCTAAAAATAAAGTGGTAAAAAAACCAACGATTTCAAAGCCAATTGAGCCCGAACAAAAGATTCTTAAAGAAAAAGTAGAAACCAAACCAACAACGAATACGGCTAAGAAAACAGAAAAACCTGTTGAAAAAGAATCAACAGCGAAACCTGTCGCTTCTAAATCAGGGGCAACAGAAAAGCCACAATTAGTCCAAAAACCGAGTTTCTTAACACGCCCTAATGCACCACGTTATCCTCGCATAGCGCAACGTAAAGGCATTGAAGGTACTGCGCTATATGAAATTTGGCTAAATGAAAACGGAAAACAAATCAAACAAGAGTTAATCACCTCATCAGGAGCACAAGTCCTTGATGAAGCTGCTCTTAATGCAATTCGTGATTGGCAATTTTCACCTCAAATGATCAATGGTCAAGCGATTGCACACCGTGTGCAGATCCCTGTCCGATTTTCACTTAATTAATCAGTTATACCGGATTTAACTATGCTTAACTTTTCACACTTATATTCACAACTTGGCATTATGGCTTTACCCTTAATAGCGTGTTCATTACTCACTCTTGCCTTGTTACTTGAACGAACCATTCAGCTTTTACTTTTTTCTGGCTGCTCTCATAAAAAAATACAGTCAACACTAACTCAATTAAAAAAAGACGATACACAAGGCATTCACTCCTTTATTCAAGAGTTGAAAAAACGTCGTGCCCTTTCAGCAAAAGGCAATGCCATGCTACTCGCTCATCGTGATTTTGAAAAAGGATTACGAGAGGATGTGGCAGGATTATGGCTTCAAGAAAAACGTCATCAATTACGTACTGGATTACGTCTTTTAGCTCTTATTGGCATGATCAGCCCATTACTCGGCTTATTAGGTACGGTTCTTGGCTTAATTGATATGTTTAAAGAGGTAGCCGCAACAACGGGCTCTATTACACCAAATATTCTGGCTGATGGTTTAGGGTTAGCAATGCGTACAACGGCAATTGGTTTGATCATTGCCTTACCTGCTATCGCAAGCTCACAGCTTCTAGGCTTATGGGCTGATCGTATCTTGTCACGTTTAGAGCATTCATTAAATTACACTAATTTGTGGATTGAAGGCGTATTTAGCTCAAATGATTCAATGAGTGAGAACATCCAACATAAAATCATCAAGGTGAATGCATGATTAAGTCACCTTCCTCTGCTGCTGAAGAATCCATTCAGCCTGATCTGACCCCTTTACTCGATATTATTTTCATCGTAATGGTCTTCTTATTACTCACCGCTACCGTGAAACTTCAATCTTTAGAAGTGAGCTTACCGACAACGGATACCGAATCGGTAAGTGACGTAGACAGTCAATCTTTTACCATCAATATATTAGAACAACCGCCATATTGGGGGTTGGATGGCCATTCCTATTCCACTTGGCCTTCCTTTACTAGCGCATTACTGAAAAAAGTAAAAAGTAAGCCTGAGTTTCAAGTGGTTATCGCCTCTGATAAGACGGCTGAAATTCAGCATATGGTGAAATTATTGGCCTTTTTACAAGACAATAATATTAAAGCGACTCAAATTTTAATGGACGAAAATAAATCATGATTAATTCTAAACTTACCTTCTCTTTCTTTGCTATAGCATTGCTTTCATTCTCATCCATTAGTACAGCACAAGAGCGTATTATTAGTGCTGGAAGTGCCGTTACGGAGTTAATTTATGCACTAGGTGCGGAAGACTCTCTTGTTGCCGTTGATGTAACGAGCAAAATGCCGCAGACACAATCCTTACCTAAAATTGGTTATCACCGTCAATTATCAACAGAAGGCTTACTGGCTTTGCAGCCAACACAAATTATTGGCTCCGATGAAATGGGACCACAAACTACATTAGATTTACTTTCTCAATCGAATGTAAAGGTGAATATCGTAAACACGACACCAACGGTTCAAGGCTTATTAAATCGTATTGACGAAATCGCCTCTATTACTCAACATCAATCGCAAGCAGAAGCCATCAAGGATCAAGTAAATAAAAAGGTCGCGTTACTAAACAGTAATATTCCAAGTAAAGCGAAACAGAAAAAAGTCATTTACCTTTTATTGCATGAAGGCAGAGCACCTTATGTGGCAGGCAGTGATACGACAATGGATGAATTGATCCATTTAGCAGGAGCGAATAACCCTGCAAGCTCATCGATATCATCGTTTAAACCTATTTCAATGGAGGCAATGATATCAATGCAACCTGACGTTGTTTTAGTCAGCAACCGTAGTATCAAGAAGTTAAAAGGCATTGATAACATTATCGAATCGATTCCAACCTTAGCCTCCACACCTGCTGGTATTAATAAACAAATTATTGGTATTGATGGCTCAGCACTCGTCGGTGGCCTTGGCTTGGCGACACTTGATGAGGCTGCTCGTTTGAATACCCTTCTTTACCCTTAAGTGATTATTATGTTGTTAAAATACCTCTCTTATTCAAAATTACTGTGGTTAAGTGGCTTTTCTCTGCTCATTATCGCAGTAAGCTCCATTGCGACAGGGCCAATGAACATTACGCTAAGTGATAGTTTTCATAGCCTTATGCCTTGGTCAACCGCTGAAATTCCGACACACATCAATTTGATCATTCATCAAGTTCGCCTACCAAGAACTATCCTTTGTATGCTTGTTGGTGCCATATTGGCTATTTCTGGTGTTGTCATGCAGGGATTATTTCGCAATCCTCTTGCTGAACCAGGGATCATTGGTGTATCTGCGGGGGCCGCTCTTGGCGCAGCAATGGCAATCGTATTATTTTCATCCGTTGCTCAGCAGTTTCCTATTTTTATGAATTTTGCCGCTGTACCTATTTTTGCTTTTCTTGGTGGCGCAATAACCACGCTCATTGTCTATCGATTAGGAACCAGTAAATTTGGCACCTCAATCACCGTTATGCTACTTGCTGGTGTTGCTATCAGCGCGTTATCTGGTGCTGGAATTGGCTATTTGAATTTCATTGCCGATGATCAAATGCTGCGTGATCTTTCGTTATGGTCTATGGGATCATTAGCCGGAGCAAAGTGGAATGACCTACTGCTTGCAAGTATTGGTCTTATCACCTTGCTTATTTTATTTATGAAAAATGCGTCAGGACTTAACGCCCTACTTCTTGGTGAAGCGGAGGCAAAACATTTAGGCATTAATGTTCAATCATTAAAGAAACGTATGATCATTTTAAGTGCTGTAGGTGTTGGTATTACCGTTAGCTTATCTGGAATGATTGGGTTTATTGGATTAATCATCCCTCACCTTGGTCGTATGCTATCTGGACCAAACCATAAAACCTTATTACCACTTTCAGCATTACTTGGTGGTCTTTTATTAACTGCAGCAGATATGTTTGCCCGTGTTGCCGTTAGCCCTGCTGAACTGCCTGTTGGTATCGTGACGGCCATTATTGGCGCGCCTTTCTTTTTGTATTTACTCTTTACCCAACGAGGTAAAATTTAATGAGCCTTTCTTCATTAGCTATCTCAGCCAACAACATTTCTTATCGCATTGGATCTAAAATAATTTTAGATGACATTAACTTAGATCTTCGTTGTGGTGAAGTCACAACACTACTTGGGCCAAATGGTGCCGGAAAAAGTACATTACTGAAATTGTTATGTGATGAAATCAGCTCGTTTAATGACATTCGTTATTTCGGAAAAACAAAAGATCAATGGGATGGTAATGAATTAGCAAAACAACTTGGGGTTCTTCCTCAGCATAGTACCCTATCCTTTGCTTTTAATGTAAATGAAGTGGTTGAACTTGGAGGATTGCCATTAGCGCTATCCAATAAAGCATTACGAGAAATTACATCGAGCATGATGCAAAAAACAGGAATTGAACACTTAGCTGAAAGATCCTATCCCTCTTTATCTGGTGGTGAAAAGCAACGTGTTCATTTAGCGCGAGTGCTAACCCAAGTGAGCCAACATCAACAGAAGATCGTGATGCTAGATGAACCAACGTCAGCGTTAGATCTTTCACACCAACACAATACGTTAAGATTAGCGAAGGACTTAGCAAATGAAGGCGCTGCGGTTATTGTGGTACTGCATGATTTGAATTTAGCGGCACAATATTCAGATAGAGTCATTGTTCTTCAAGATGGACAGCTGCAAGCAGACGGAGCGCCATGGGAGGCAATAACAGCAGAAATGATAGAAGCGGTTTATGGACACAAAACCTTAGTGCAAGCTCACCCCACGTTGAATTTCCCTGTGGTTTTTGCTGCATAAGTTTTTGTGGCAAACAAAAAAAGGAGAGCTAGTGCTCTCCTTATTTAGTCTTAAAGCCTTTGAAACTGTTCTAATTAAAGAGCAGCTTTCGCCTTAGCAACAAGAGCAGCGAATGCTACTTTGTCGAATACAGCGATGTCAGCTAGGATCTTACGATCGATTTCAATAGATGCTTTCTTAAGACCGTTAATGAAACGGCTGTAAGACATCTCGTTTTGACGAGCTGCAGCATTGATACGAGCGATCCAAAGTTGACGGAAAACACGCTTTTTGTTACGACGGTCACGGTAAGCATATTGACCTGCTTTAGTAACTGCCTGGAAAGCTACACGGTAAACACGTGAACGTGCTCCGTAGTAACCTTTAGCTTGTTTTAGAACTTTCTTATGACGTGCACGAGCTTGTACACCACGTTTTACGCGAGGCATTGTGTCTCTCCTAAACTAAAATTAAATAAATACTAAAAATTATGCGTATGGAAGCATACGTGCAACTGCTGCTACTTCACATTTTGGAAGTAGAGAGTTTGGACGAAGCTGACGCTTGTTTTTAGTAGTACGTTTAGTCAGGATGTGACGTTTCGTAGCGTGCTTAAATTTGATACCACCAGCAGTTTTCTTAAAACGCTTAGAAGCACCTTTGTTTGATTTCATCTTAGGCATGATGAATATAACTCCGCATTGTTGCGTGATTAAACATATAGTAATTAGGCGAATAAAACAGGATAACTGCGAGCAGCTACCCCACTTTACTACTTGAATGCACTAAATTACTTCTTCTTAGGGGCCAACACCATAATCATCTGGCGACCTTCAATTCTCGATGGGAAAGATTCAACTAGAGCAAACTCTTCAGTATCCGCTTTCAAACGATTAAGAACGTCAACACCGATGTTTTGGTGAGCCATTTCGCGGCCACGGAAGCGAATTGTTACCTTCACTTTGTTGCCGTCTTCAAGGAAACCAGTCAGGTTGCGTAGTTTTACCTGATAGTCTCCAATATCAGTTCCAGGTCTAAATTTAATTTCTTTAGTCTGAACCTGTTTTTGTTTTTTCTTCTGTTCTTTAGCAGCCTTAGCCTTTTCGAAGAGGAATTTGCCATAGTCCATCACACGACAAACTGGTGGCTCGGCATTCGGGCTGATTTCAACTAGATCGACACCTGCTTCAAGTGCAACGTCTAACGCTTCATTTAGTGAAACGACACCAACTGATTCGCCATCTAGACCTGTAAGGCGCACTTCTTTAACGCCAGTAATTTCACCGTTTAGACGATGAGCATTTTGTTTAGCCGGCTGTTGGGCTCTTTTTCCGCCTTTAATACCTTATTCCTCCACAGTATTGAGCGTTCGGGCACTAACTTCTTGCTGCAGGAATGCAACAAAATCATCAATTTTAAATTTACCCAAATCTTTACCTTTACGAGTACGTACTGCAATTTCGCCAGCTTCCATTTCTTGGTCACCACAAACAAGCATGTACGGAACACGTTTCAAAGTATGTTCCCTGATTTTAAAGCCAATCTTCTCATTTCTCAAGTCCGCTTTGGCTCTAAATCCATTTTTTTGCAGTTTTTTTGCAATTTCTTGTACATAATCAGCTTGTTTGTCTGTAATGCCCATTACAATTGCTTGTTCTGGAGCCAACCATGTTGGGAAAAAGCCTGCGTAATCTTCAATTAAGATACCAATGAATCGCTCAAGAGAACCTAAAATCGCGCGGTGAATCATCACTGGTGTGTGACGTTCGTTATCTTCACCTACGTAAGTTGCCCCTAAACGCTCTGGTAATGCAAAATCGAGTTGTACTGTACCACATTGCCACGCACGGTCCAGACAATCATGCAAAGTAAATTCAATTTTCGGTCCGTAGAATGCACCTTCACCCTCTTGAATCTCATAAGCGATTTCCATCGACTCTAGAGCAAGGATTAAATCGGCTTCTGCTTTGTCCCACATTTCATCAGAACCCACACGTTGTTCAGGACGTGTAGATAACTTAACTACGATGTTTTCAAAACCGAACGTTGTATATGTATCATAAACCATCTCAATACATGATTTCACTTCATCTTGCACTTGTGCTTCTGTACAGAAGATATGTGCATCATCTTGAGTAAAGCCACGAACACGCATGATGCCGTGTAAAGCACCTGATGGCTCATTACGGTGACATGAACCGAACTCAGCCATACGTAATGGCAGATCACGGTATGATTTCAGACCTTGGTTAAAGATTTGAACGTGACCAGGACAGTTCATAGGCTTGATAGCGTATTCACGGTTCTCAGAGCTTGTTGTGAACATCGCCTCAGCGTATTTATCCCAGTGACCAGAACGCTCCCAAAGTACACGGTCCATCATTAATGGGCCTTTAACTTCTTGGTAATCGTATTCTGTTAGTTTTTCACGTACGAATACTTCTAGCTCACGGAAGATAGTCCAACCGTTGTGGTGCCAGAAAACCATACCTGGTGCTTCTTGTTGCATATGGAACAGATCAAGATGTTTACCAATCTTACGGTGGTCACGCTTTGCAGCTTCTTCTAGGCGGATAAGGTGTGCTTTAAGCAGTTTCTTATCTTGGAATGCAGTGCCATAGATACGTTGAAGCATTTTGTTGTCGCTATTACCACGCCAGTATGCACCAGCTACACTCAGAATCTTAAAGTTCTGGCAGAAGCTCATGTTTGGAACGTGAGGACCACGACACATGTCGATGTATTCTTCATGATGGTATAAACCTGGACGATCGTCTTTAGATACGTTTTCGTCAAGGATTTCAATTTTGTACGTTTCGCCACGAGCATCGAATGCATCGCGCGCTTCTTGCCAGCTTACGTTCTTCTTGATTACTTGGTACTTGGTTTTAGCAAGGTCTTTCATACGCTTTTCAATCTTATCAAGATCTTCTTGCGTTAAAGAATGCTCCATATCGATATCGTAGTAGAAACCGTTATCAATAGTTGGACCAATCGCCATTTTAGCTTCAGGGAAAAGCTGCTTAACTGCGTGACCTAAAAGGTGCGCACAAGAGTGACGAATGATTTCTAAACCGTCTTCATCTTTTGCTGTGATGATTTCAAGCTGTGCGTCATTTTCAATTAAATCACACGCATCAACACGAACGCCATCAACACGACCAGCGATACAAGCTTTCGCAAGACCTGGACCGATGTCAGCAGCAACATCCATAGTAGAAACAGCATTATCGAATTGACGTTGAGAACCGTCTGGAAGAGTAATTACAGGCATGTTTTATCCTTTACAGTGGTGTTGCACACGAAGCAACACATGCTAAAAATTAATAAGTCTAAATAATAGATTGTCTAAGATGTAAGGATCAATCAACCACACAAAGGTCGGGAACACTTACAAGTCGGTCATTGTACGACTCTTAATCAGCTAATGCAAAAAAGAATCGAGATCACAAAAATGATGTCGATTCTTTTTTAAGTGATAAGTAATTTTCCTTATCTAAACGCGTAAAATTTTCTGTACTGCGTTATGTATCTCTGCGCTTGAAGCATTTGTATTTAGTGAAAAAGAGACATATTGGTCGCCACGATTAAAACCCATCGACCTATCGACTTCAGCTAAACAATGAAGTACTTGCCCATCGAGAATAAACGACAGCTCTATCTCTTTTTTATTCATGAATCCATTACTTCTAAATTCAATCTCTTGGTAACCACCTGAGTGCGATTTAAAGTGACCACCATTAAGGTAGCCCTGCTCTACATCTGCTTTCACCATACTAAAGCCTGCTTGCTCTATTTGATGAATGATCGTTGCTGCAACGGTCATTGGTTTAACAATCAGTAAATCACGGTCGGTTGGGTCAATCGCAAAATCAATATCTAGAACAGTTTCAACCCAAACATCACAATGGTTATCACGAACATTTAATGCTGTAATTGGTGTCTCATCTGGCAATTTAATCGTAAATTGCATTTCCTTTTTCTCATTGGCTTGAATAGTAAATGGATTCACCGCCTGAGTATGGAATAAGGTTAGAGTTTGATAACTGGTTCCGCTGTCACTTTCAACTTTCACTTCCGTATTAAGTTTTAGATGAATAGCATCAATCTGCTGTTCAATATCCCCACCTTGGATGTGAACCGTACCAATTAGTGTATCACCTTGAAATAATTCTGGGTTTTCTAAAATGGTATCTACTTTTGCAGCACCTATACCTAATGACGCCTTTAGCTTTTTAAACATCCTTTCGTCCTTTTTCTATGTTTATTCTTATTTTACTTCATCTATATATGGCTTATATAGAGCCTTAGTATGGTACTTAAAGATTAAGTTCCTAAAATCTGCATTGGTAATTGTAACAAGGCATCACCACTACTAGCGAAATACCAAATAATTCCTATAAGTGAACTAACTAAACCTACATACCATGCCGCTGATACCAATTGGCCATACTTATCGAGAGGCAGTAAATGACTATGATGACGAGCACGCCATTCAAATACGATTTCAAGACTTCCCATAATAAGTAAGAAACCAAAAAGTGCGAGACCTAATTGGTAACTTAATATAACACCACCTACTGCAGCTAATGCGCATAATGTAATACCTAACTTACTGTTCATTGAGAAACTGATACTTTTAAGTACGTGTCCCCCATCTAACGGCAATATTGGCAATAAATTAAATAGATTTAAAAAGGCGTTAAATACAGCAAGACCAGCAAAGAACATCTCGCCGGTTATCCAATAAACTACCATCAATATTAAGGAGAGAATCAAACCAAAGAATGGCCCCATAATAGAGATAACAACATCTTGCCAACGTGTGTTTATTTTTTCATCACTGAGTGCTAAACCACCAAGGAACGGGATTAAGTAGATACCTTTCGTTTTCATACCAAAGTATTTCATTGCGCGAATATGGCCGTATTCATGAAATACAAGGCAAGCAATAAGTGATAATGCAAACTCAATAGAAAAGAGCCATGAGTACGCGGCAATACTGGCAGAAGCTAAAGCCACTTTAATTAACTTTGCACTTTTTAACGCTTTCATCCCTAACGAAACAAGCCCTATCAAGCTGAATTTTCTTTCAGCTTTAATTGGCGTATGCGGTACTTGCTGCTCGATATCTTTAGTATTACGAGAGCCTTCTGCAATCAACTGGCCATCAACCATTGCACGATACTCAATAAGAAAAGGCTGCCATGTCACTGTAGCTTCCAAGCGGCAAGTTAATATACTTTCGCCTTGATTGAGCTGAAATTCATGCACGTAATGATCTTGATGATCAGCAGACGCCGCTTGTTGTGCAACTAAAGTATTGCTCCAAAATACTTGCTGCCAACCCGCCATAGAACCTTCTAAGCGCAATGGTTGGCCTAAAAAATCGATAGATAATAATTCCATTACTTACCTTTACTTTCTTATACTAAATGGTATGAAATAACGTACAGTTGACCTTTATTTGGATAGATCTCTTCAATAATATTTTTAAGTTCTTCTAGCGTCATGTTTTCTTGCTCAGCATGGTACTGGTTAAGATCATCAAAGCTAATTGGATCAACAGCATCAATCGCTAAACGACAAAAACGACGGTTGTCTTCATAAGTGCTCACTTCAACTTCTGTTCCTACAACGTAATCTTTTTCAGATTCGTCACGGATAGTAATGACTTTTTTGCTCGATAAAATATCTGATTCAAAACGCTCAAAGAATGTCATTGTTGTTGGTGCTACTTTCATTGTGTTTTCCTAATGTAATTCGAGCTGCGACAATGCAGCTCGAAAATTAATTATTGATATAATACTGTTCATTAACCAAAGCAGTAATTTGCCCAATGAGCTAAACCGGCAGTTACTGATCCAAAGTAATTACCACCTACAATTTCGATGTTTGGTAACTGTTGTTGTAAGGCTGCACGTAAAATTGGAGAGCGCGCTGAACCACCTGTAACATAAATAATATCAGGCGTTTTACCCGCTTGTTGAATCGCTTCTTTTACTAACTTATTGATGTTGTCTTGTGGTTTTGCAATCGCTTCCGCTAAATCAGACTGATTAAGAGATAATGATAAACCTTCATCTAAGTAACTTAGATCAATCGCATGCTCTAGATGCTCTGATAACGCGATTTTCGTTTGCTCTGCATCACGCAATAATTTGTAGCTTAGTTTCTCATCATACAGCTTGATTAAGCGAGCCAATTTTTCCGGCTCTTGAGTATCGTTCATCATCTGTAAAAGGTGCTTGCGATTACCAAATCCAAAGAAATCCAGTTGAGCAACAATATTATTAATTGCAATTGGGTTCCAGAACTGTGTCATTGGTAACTCAAGGCCTTTATGAGTGCGGCTTTGAGAACCTAATAGTGGCATTAATTGACGATGCGCTAAATGAATGTCTAAATCGTTACCGCCGATACGTGAACCACTATGAGATAAAATTCCTTTAGTACGATCATGATAATCACGCCATGATGGTCCCATTTGAATCATTGAGCAGTCTGTTGTACCACCACCGATATCAACAATCAGTACCGTTTTATCTTCGGTCAGTGTTTGTTCATAATCTAGACCGGCAGCAACAGGTTCAAATTGGAACTCAATATTTTTAAAACCGACACGGATAGCTGCACGAGTTAAGATCGAGATCGCCTGTGTATTGGCATCATCACTTGCTGCACCTTGGAAGTTAACAGGACGGCCAATCACGGTCGATGTGATATCTTGTTGTAATTCTTGCTCTGCATTATTTTTGATGTTTTTCATCATTGCAGTAACAAGATCTTCAAATAAGCTTACTTGAACATCACGTAAACCAGAAACACCAAGGAAAGACTTTGGTGATTTTACGTAATACACCTCTTCAGGATCATCAATATAAGTATTTAGAGCGGCTTGGCCAAATGTCATCGACTCAGCATCGACATCAATATCTTCTTCGCGGTTAAAAGAAATTGCAGTATGAAGTAAGCGCTCATTAATATCTGTGCTTGGTTGAACGCCCCAAATACGGAAAAGATATTCAGAAACCGCTTCTCGTGTAGGCGCACATAATGCAGAAGGAATAAACGTACTATCCCCTTCTAACTTTAATAGTTTCGCTTGATTATCTAGAATGGTCGCCACTGAGCAGTTAGCGGTTCCGTAGTCAAATCCAATAAACATTGTTGTACACCTAGCTTCGATAAAAGGGAGCTGATTTTACTCGCTTGTTGCCGCTTTGCCAATCAAAATGAGAAAGATGCTGCTATTCCAACCTGATCTTGATTAATTACAGGCACAATCATTACTTGATTTGAGTCTATATACTTGTCAGTCACTAAATATTGGATCGTTGTTGCCAATACTGCTCCAGCAATAACATCTCGCCAATAGTGATGTTCATTCTCTACTCGTGAATATCCAACTAACCCTGCGCCAATATAAGCAGGAAGACCATACTCCCAACCATAACGAAACTGTAGATAGGATGCGCCTTGGAATGCTGATGATGAATGCCCTGATGGAAAACTAAGATTATCTTCGCCATTCGGACGCTCTTCTTTCACGGTATATTTTAATGCTTGTGTTGCAACTAGCGTGTATGCTGCTCCTTTAGCGAACATCCAAAACCCATCATAGTCTTCTTTATATAAAGCTATCGACCCCGCAATCACTGGGATTCCAACCGTACCAATGTCTGCGGCCATATCTCCTGATTTTTTCTCTTCTGCATAAGTAAAAGAACTCATAAAAATAAATAAACCTGCTATTCCTATTTTTACTAACGATTTCATTGGTAGCCTTTATTTAAGCAATCACTGCATGTAGGTATTATTTCTGAGATTATAACGACTAAAACGTGAAGTAATTGTCAATTTATCGCCATTTTGAAACGTTTAAATCGCTGTTTTTACGTTTATTATGACTGGATAGACCATTTAACGATGAGAGATTGGTTATACTGAGCCTGTTATTTCATTATCTAGGTTTTTACCAAATATATTATGCAGTTAAATCAATATTTTTCACAAACAGATAATTCATTTGAATTCACCCGTCAACAAGCAAGTGACTTTGCAAAAAAAGTAGCTGGTGATTTCAACCCTATACATGACGTAGATTCAAAACGTTTCTGTGTTCCTGGTGATTTATTGTTTGCTGTTTTGCTTTCTAAAACAGGCATTAGTAACAAAATGCACTTTGACTTTGCTGGCATGGTATCTGGCGGGACAGCTCTCCACATTAATCATGCTGAAGAAGGTGTTTATTCTTTATCTGATGATAATGACAAGCAGTACCTGCATGTAAAGCGTAGCGGTGAAAAAAACCTTAATCCTGAATTTATTGAACACGTCGTTAAACAATATGTGCAGTTTTCAGGTATGAACTTTCCTCACATCTTGGTGCCATTGATGGAAGAAAAGCAGTTAATGATCAACTGCCAACGTCCTTTGGTTATTTATGAAAGCATGGATCTTGAATTCACTCGTTTAGATATTTCCACACCTAAGGTTGAATTCACTGGCGCGACGATGGACATTGAAGGAAAACGTGGCCTTGTTAAATTAAACTTTAAATTCACTGAAAACGGTGAAGAAGTGGGCCATGGCACTAAGCGTATGATCGCTACAGGCTTAAAAGCTTATGAACAAGATGCAATTGATGATCTTGTTGAACGATTCAGTGCTTTAAAAGAAAATTACACTGTATAAATAACACAATAAAATACGCTATTTAATAAGCACTGAGTTATTGTTAACTTGGTGCTTTGTTATACCAATCTACATAAGTATTTGATCATCCTTGCTTGTTAAAATTGATTATATCTACGTTATAAATTTTGTAATTAGAACCACTAGTTACTGTAATTTATGCCTTGCTCTAATCGATTTTTCCTACGCAATTATCTGAGCAACTACTTATCCAGAATGGTATTATACCCCCATTCTAGTCTAGCCAAATAATAGATATAAAAAAGCCCGCTTATTTCTAAGCAGGCTTTTAATTTTCAGATTAAGTAATTACTTATTCTTCTGTGCTTTCAGTGTCTGAATCATCAGTTTGAGGCGCTTCAGTTGCTTCAGTATTTTCTGTTGCTTCTGTTACTTCGCCCTCTTCACCTTCAAGGACTTCAATCTCTTCTGGCTCATCAATGCGTTGTAGACCAACTACATTCTCATCTTCAGCAGTACGGATCAGAGTAACACCTTGGGTATTACGACCCACTTGGCTTACTTCTGATACGCGAGTACGAACTAGCGTACCTGCATCAGTGATCATCATGAACTCATCACCATCTTCAGTTTGAACGGCACCAACAACACTGCCGTTACGCTCAGAAACCTTGATAGATACAACACCTTGTGTTGCACGGCTCTTCGTTGGGTATTCAGAAAGTTTAGTACGTTTACCGTAACCATTTTCTGTCACTGTTAAAATGTCACCTTCATTTGAAGGAACAATTAACGAAACAACCTGATCTTCACCAGTCAGTTTCATACCACGAACACCCGAAGCAGTACGACCCATTCCACGAACATGTTCTTCGTTGAAACGAACCACTTTACCTGCTTTAGAGAACAGCATGATTTCATTTGAACCATCAGTGATATCAACACCGATCAATGAATCATCTTCACGTAGATTAACTGCAATCAGACCGTTTGCACGAACTTTAGCGAATTGATCTAGCGATGTTTTCTTAACGGTACCATCACCTGTTGCCATGAAGATAAACTTATCTTCAGAGTATTCAGATACTGGTAGAATCGCTGTAATACGCTCACCTTCTTCTAGAGGAAGAATGTTAACGATAGGCTTACCACGAGCAGTACGGCTAGCTTGAGGAAGTTGGAATACTTTCAAGCTGTATGCTTTACCACGTGTAGAGAAGCAAAGGATATTATCATGAGTATTAGCAACAAGTAGACGCTCGATATAATCGGTGTCTTTCATCTTCGTTGCACTCTTACCTTTACCACCACGACGCTGAGCTTCGTAGTCACCTAAAATTTGGTACTTAACATAACCTTCACGAGAAAGCGTTACTACTACGTCTTCTTGTGTGATTAAGTCTTCCATGTCGATATCGTGAATTGCGGCACCAATTTCAGTACGACGCTCATCACCATAAGTATCACGAACGGCTACTAATTCGTCACGGATAACTTCCATTAGACGTTCTGTGCTTGCAAGGATATGCATTAGCTCTGCGATTTCGTCTAATAAAGTTTTGTATTCATCTAGAATTTTTTCATGTTCTAAACCAGTTAAACGGTGTAGACGTAATTCTAGGATAGCTTGAGCTTGTTGCTCCGTTAAGAAGTATTTACCTTCACGGATACCAAACTCTGGCTCTAACCAATCTGGACGAGCTGCATCTGTACCTGCACGCTCTAGCATGTCAGCTACGTTGCCAAGATTCCAACCACGATCGATAAGGCCTTGTTTTGCATCAGCAGGTGTCGGAGCATTTTTGATTAGCTCAATGATTTCATCAATGTTTGCTAATGCTAGTGCTAAACCTTCAAGGATATGAGCACGATCACGCGCTTTGCGTAATTCAAAAATAGTACGACGAGTTACCACTTCACGACGGTGATCAACAAAACACTTCAACATTTCTTTCAGGTTGAACAGTTTTGGTTGGCCGTTATCTAGTGCAACCATGTTTACGCCGAATGTCGTTTGAAGCTGAGTTAATGAGTACAGGTTATTAAGAACCACCTCACCTACTGCATCACGCTTACATTCGATAACAATACGCATACCATCTTTATCAGATTCGTCACGCAGTGCTGAAATGCCTTCTACTTTCTTATCTTTAACAAGCTCTGCAATTTTTTCAATTACACGGGCCTTGTTTACTTGATAAGGGATCTCAGTAACAACAATAGTTTCTTTACCATTCTTGTCAGCTTCGATGTTTGCTTTAGAACGCATGTAAACTTTACCACGGCCTGTTTTATATGCATCAACGATGCCTTTACGACCGCTGATTAATGCAGCTGTCGGAAAGTCAGGACCTGGAATGTAGTTTATCAGCTCATCGATAGTGATATCTTCATTCTCGATGAATGCTAAACAACCATTAACCACTTCAGTTAAGTTATGAGGTGGAATGTTTGTTGCCATACCAACAGCGATACCTGATGCACCATTAACTAATAAGTTAGGGACACGAGTAGGTAATACCGCAGGGATTTGTTCTGTACCATCATAGTTAGGAACGTAGTCTACGGTTTCTTTGTCTAAATCTGCCAACAGTTCGTGAGCAATTTTCGACATACGAACTTCGGTATAACGCATCGCCGCCGCTGAATCCCCATCGATAGAACCAAAGTTACCTTGGCCATCAACAAGCATATAGCGTAGTGAGAACGGCTGCGCCATACGTACTATCGTGTCGTATACAGCACTATCACCGTGTGGGTGATACTTACCAATTACGTCGCCGACTACACGGGCAGATTTTTTATATGGTTTATTCCAATCATTACCTAATACATCCATCGCGAATAAAACACGACGGTGTACAGGTTTTAGACCATCACGCACATCTGGAAGAGCACGACCAACGATTACTGACATCGCATAGTCTAGGTATGAACCTCGAAGCTCATCTTCAATATTTACGGGCGTGATCCCTTTAGCAAGATCGCTCATAGAGCCAATATCCCTCAATTAGTTCTGTCGTATCAATATCAATTACTTTATCAATCATACTATCTATAAAGATAAAGTAATTGATACTGATAAACGTGCAAGATTGCAAAATATAGCACATAACACTTCAATTTCGCATCGTTTTAATTCGCAAAACAACTCTTAAGCTTAAGAATCCTACGAAATCAGGAGCAAGTCACATATCAGATCATCATATTCTTGAAAAACATAACAAATACGACTAAAAAATCACCACTTTTATCGCTCTCTTTCTGTTTTTTTTCTGTATATAATAGAGGAAGATTAAAAAGGAATATGAACTATGACTCAACCGTTAAATGTCGATCCGGCAGAAATCAAAAAGTTTGAAGATATGGCGTCTCGTTGGTGGGATCTTGAAGGTGAATTTAAACCGTTACATCAAATCAACCCATTACGCCTTAATTATGTACTAGATAATGCCAACGGTTTGTTTGGTAAAAAAGTATTAGACGTTGGCTGTGGTGGTGGTATTTTAGCTGAAAGCATGGCAAACCAAGGTGCTGATGTTGTTGGTTTGGACATGGGAAAAGAACCTTTAACGGTTGCTCGTTTACATGCTTTAGAAACAGGGACAACATTAGAATACATTCAATCAACGGCTGAGCAACACGCTGAAGAAAACCCAGAGACATACGATGTAGTGACCTGCATGGAAATGCTTGAACATGTCCCTGATCCACTTTCAGTTATTCGTTCATGTGCAAAAATGGTTAAACCTGGCGGGCACGTATTTTTCTCTACGTTAAATCGTAATATCAAATCGTATTTGTTTGCCATTGTTGGTGCAGAGCAATTGCTAAAGCTCGTGCCAAAAGGGACACATGACCATAATAAATTCATTCGCCCTTCTGAATTATTAAAGATGCTCGATCAAACCGCGTTACAAGAACAAGGCATCACTGGCTTACATTACAACCCGTTAACAGATGTTTATTCATTAGGCAAAAATGTTGATGTTAACTATATCGTTCATACCTCCCTATAAGCCTTTATCATAATTTTCACTCTTTATCTGTGTTCTTAATGCAAATAAAGAGTGAATTAATTTCAAAATATCTCAATTCTTAACTTGTTTACTAAAGCCGCATTAATGCTAAATTTAGAACAACAAATCAGCAATTTTTTTTGATTCTTAGAGATCCACCTAAACCACAAAAATCAAGAAAAATATTTTTTTAACTGTCTACTTCTCCACCATTATGAAATACGTTATTTCTGATGTCTTGCTATACCTAATCTAACTCGGTTAGTAGCTACTTACTGTTTTTTTTAATTCATAGGTTATCCACAGGTCTCTCTTAATTTCAGACTTGATCACTGCTCATTTTATCATTATCTTGTAGTCAATTATTTATTAAGCCCTACATCTTGTGTTTATTGATTAATTCACACTATGAGCTCGATCACAAATTAATAACGAAAATTACAAATACTACATATTTCGTTCTTCATTCTAAGGAAAAGTCACAAATGACCCAACAGCTTACCGTTACTAAGCGAAATGGCACCACAGAAAAGATCAATTTAGATAAGATCCATAAAGTGATCACGTGGGCAGCAGAAGATCTAGATAACGTTTCAGTATCTCAAGTAGAAATGAAATCTCATATTCAGTTTTATGACGGTATGAAGACGTCTGATATTCATGAAACTATCATCAAAGCTGCTGCTGATCTTATCTCTGAAGAAACGCCTGATTATCAATACTTAGCAGCGCGTTTGTCTGTTTTCCACCTTCGTAAAAAAGCGTATGGTCAATTTGAGCCGCCGACATTATTTAAGCACGTAAATAACTTAATCGAACTGGGTAAATACGATAAGCACATTATCGAAGATTACACAGAAGCAGAATTTAATATGATGGATCAAATGATCGATCATAACCGTGATATGGATTTCTCATACGCTGCAGTTAAACAGCTTGAAGGTAAGTACTTTGTTCAAAACCGTGTAACGGGCGCGATTTACGAAAGTGCACAATTCCTTTATATCTTAGTTGCGGCGTGTTTATTTGCTAAATACCCTAAAGAAACGCGCCTTGAATACATTCAACGTTTCTATGATGCAACATCACGATTCAAGATTTCACTACCTACACCAATCATGTCTGGTGTACGTACCCCTACTCGCCAGTTTAGCTCTTGTGTACTAATTGAATGTGATGACAGCTTAGACTCTATCAATGCAACTGCAGGTTCAATTGTACGTTACGTATCTCAACGTGCTGGTATCGGTATCAATGCCGGGCGTATTCGTGCTCTTGGTTCTGAGATCCGTGATGGTGAAGCTTTCCATACCGGTTGTATCCCATTCTACAAATACTTCCAAACAGCAGTAAAATGTTGTTCTCAAGGTGGTGTTCGTGGTGGTGCAGCAACACTGTTCTACCCTATCTGGCACCGTGAAGTAGAATCGCTATTAGTTCTTAAAAATAACCGTGGTGTAGAAGAGAACCGTGTTCGTCATATGGATTACGGCGTACAAATTAATAAACTAATGTACACACGCCTTATTAAAGGTGGTCACATTAGCTTATTCTCACCATCTGATGTTCCTGGTCTATACGACGCATTCTTTGCTGACCAAGCAGAATTTGAACGTCTATATGAGATCTACGAGCAAGATACTTCGATTAAACGTGAAACGGTTAAAGCTATCGAATTATTTTCTCTGCTTATGCAAGAGCGTGCTTCAACAGGTCGTATCTATATTCAAAACGTCGATCACTGTAATACGCACAGCCCATTTGATCCAAGTGTTGCACCTGTACGTCAATCGAACTTATGTTTAGAAATCGCGCTTCCTACTAAGCCATTAACACATGTTAATGATGAGGAAGGTGAAATTGCATTATGTACGCTTTCTGCATTTAACTTAGGTGCAATTGAAAAACTTGAAGAGCTTGAAGAATTAGCTGAACTTGCAGTACGCGCTCTTGATGCACTGCTTGATTACCAAGACTACCCTCTTCCTGCAGCATACAAGTCAACAATGAATCGTCGTACGTTAGGAGTTGGTGTAATTAACTATGCTTACTACCTTGCAAAAAATGGCGTTAAGTACTCTGATGGTAGTGCAAATGGCTTAACACATAAAACGTTTGAAGCGATTCAATTCTATCTTCTAAAAGCGTCTGTTGGTTTAGCAAAAGAGCAAGGTGCTTGTCCTGCATTCAATGAAACAACGTATGCGCAAGGTATCTTACCAATCGATTCTTATAAAAAAGACATCGATAATGTATGTTCTGAGCAACTGCATTTAGATTGGGAAACACTACGAGAAGAAATCAAAACTCACGGTCTACGTAACTCAACATTGTCTGCATTAATGCCTTCTGAGACTTCTTCTCAAATCTCTAATGCAACGAATGGTATTGAACCACCGCGTGGGTTTGTTTCAGTAAAAGCATCTAAAGACGGTATCTTGAAGCAAGTTGTTCCTGATTACGTAAATCTAAAAGATAACTATGAGTTACTTTGGAATATCGGTTCAAATGACGGTTATTTACAACTTGTAGGTATCATGCAGAAGTTTGTTGATCAGGCTATCTCAGCAAATACAAACTATGATCCAAACATTCAGCCAAATGGCAAAGTGCCAATGAAGCTGCTGTTAAAAGATCTATTAACGGCTTATAAACTGGGTCTTAAGACTCTTTATTATCATAACACCCGTGATGGTGCTAGCGACTCACAAGGTGATCTTGGACAAGATGACGATTGTGCAGGCGGTGGTTGTAAGATCTAAGTTTCCATTTTAAAATCAAGCCCGCTTTCATTAGCGGGCTTATTTATCTTTTAGCTCCATATTTGTAATTATTAATCCAATATGTACCTAAGTTCGTATAGGTATCTATCGGCATAATTTTTAAATTAAGAAGCCCTTCTCTATTTCTTTGGCTTTAATCACATTGAGGTTTCCATGGCGTACAGTACTTTTCGACAAGAAAAAAATGATCAATTGAAAGAACCTATGTTCTTAGGTAACTCGGTAAATGTTGCTCGTTATGACCAACAAAAATTTCAGATCTTTGAAAAACTTATCGAAAAGCAGCTTTCTTTCTTCTGGCGTCCGGAAGAAGTTGATGTTTCTGGTGATCGCATTGATTACAATAATCTGCCAGAGCATGAACAGCATATCTTCATCAGTAATCTAAAATACCAAACTTTATTAGATTCAATCCAAGGTCGAAGCCCAAATGTGGCACTGCTTCCTTTGGTTTCTATTCCTGAACTAGAAACTTGGATTGAGACATGGTCATTCTCTGAAACGATTCATTCACGTTCATACACGCATATTATTCGTAATATTGTAAATAACCCATCAATTATCTTTGATGACATCGTTGAAAACGAAGAAATCCTAAAGCGTGCAAAAGACATTGCGCATTACTACGATAACTTGATCCAAGCAACTAACGACTATCACCGTTTCGGTGAAGGTACTCATGTTTTAAATGGTGAAGAAATCACTATTTCTAAACGTGAGCTGAAAAAGAAATTATACCTTTGCTTGATGTCTGTAAATGCATTAGAAGCCATTCGATTCTACGTAAGCTTTGCTTGTTCATTCGCTTTTGCTGAACGTGAATTAATGGAAGGTAATGCTAAAATTATTAAACTGATCGCTCGTGATGAATCTTTACACCTAACCAGTACTCAGCACATGCTGAACCTACTTCGTACAGGTCAAGACGATCCTGAATTTGTTGAAATTGCATCAGAATGTGAGCAAGAATGTTTTGATCTATTTAAAGCGGCAGCTGAGCAAGAAAAAGAGTGGGCAAGCTACCTATTCAAAGACGGCTCAATGATTGGTCTAAACAAAGATATTCTTTGCCAATACGTTGAGTATATTACCAACTTACGCATGAAAGCGGTTGGACTTAACAGTGCTTACGAAGGCGCGACACAAAATCCAATTCCATGGATTAATTCTTGGTTGAGTTCAGATAACGTCCAAGTTGCTCCTCAAGAAACAGAGATCAGCTCTTATCTTGTAGGACAAATTGATAATGATGTGGATGCCGATGATTTAGGCGACTTTGAATTATAATTTTATTTCACCTCTTTCTTTAAAAAGCCGAATTTTATTTCGGCTTTTTTTTGACAAAATTTTGACGTACACCACACTTTTACTTATATGAAAGAGTCAAAAACGAGACCTCGCTTCATATAAGATCACTTACATGCCATAATCTATTGTAATTAAATAAAAAATATAAATATAAATATAAATATAAATATAAATATAAATATAAATTATGGCTAATGAACTGTGGACAAGTTATCTATTGGAGCAAGTAAGGCAACTGCCTATTGCTTCATCAAAACAGCAGGTGCAATTTCGCCTCAATACTATTACGTCTGAATCTTTAAGACAGAATCAAAGTATCCCCCCACAATTTGAATTTATTTTTCAAGGGTTCTTATATTCTCGCTCTGGAAGACTAATAGAATCCATTAATCTATTTTTCGATGCTATTACTTTTGCTCAACAAAATAAGCAAGAATTTCTTATTTGTTTTTGTCATTATAATATCGGTACCGTTTATGGCATGCTTGGTAACTATTTTTATGCTCATAAGTTTTTAACAAAAGCAGAAAAATCAAATCCGATCGGTGATTGCTATATAATTGGTCTTATAAAAAACAATATTGGTGATATCTTTCTCCAGCTTGGTAATTTCAATGAAGCCCTTGCACATTTTGAAGAAGCAACTTTACTTCTGCAGCAGCACGCTCATAAATTATCAGCCGCAGTGCCTCTATTTAACATAGCCGAAATTAAGGCAAAACAATGTCACTTTGATGAAGCATTAAATATTATCAATACCCTATTTGATGATATAAAAGAAGAACCGCGATTTTTAGGATTTTATTACAAAATAAAAGCGGAAATTGCGAATGGTCATCATAATATTGATGAAGCAGAGGCCTTTCATCTGCTATCTATTGAAAATATGTGTCGCAGTCAGAACGACTATTATCAAGCTGAAATGCTCCTTGACTATTGCCAATATTTAACAAGTCATCATAAATACGAAATGTTAGATACCTATATTGAACGCGGTTTATCCATTGCAAAAAGCATTGAAAGCGATAAATTAATTGATGGGTTTAATGACATTATCTTACTTAGAATTAAAGATATCCCAGCCATTGAAATTCGTGAACAATATTACCAAACATTAACATCTTCACTGCTTAATTCACGAAGAGAGCTACTTAAAAGAGAAAGTGATTACCTACAACAATTGTATCGCTTAAATACAGCTAAATTACAATTAAGTACAATGAAGTCATTGTCAGATAACTTGGCATTAGTGAATAAAATTGGGCAATACATTAATAACAGTACTGATATTCAAAGTATTCTCCCTACTATTCAACAAGATCTTTCTACTTTATTTCAAACAGACACCCTAGCACTAGGCTTCTACGATAAAGAAGCTGATTCTATCTCGATCCATTACCTTGATGAGAATCACACACCAAAAACGCCTTATGTAACCAACTGCAAAAATGAGGCGACTTACATGAGTTACTGTATAAAGAGTAATTCAGCTTTTTATTTTAATCATATGAATAGCGAGCAAAAAGTTACCATGCTTGGCGATAAGTGTGACAGGAAAGTTCACTTTAAATCAGTCATGTTCTCACCAATAAAAATCAATGGTGAGATACAAGCCGGATTTACGGTTCAAGCAAAAGAGAGCTATCAATACCAAGCATTTCATTTTGAGCTGTTTACACAGCTGATCAACTATATCTCTATAGCGCTTGAAAACCAATATAACAGACAACAACTTCTTTATCTTTCGCAAACCGATCACCTTACACAAGTATGGAATCGTAAATCACTTGATGCACATTTCCTGCAATTAAAAAAACAGCCCTCTAATGTCTACACCTCTATAATGATTGATATTGATCACTATAAAGAATATAACGACACCTATGGGCATATTGCTGGTGACAAAATACTAATTAAAATCAGTAAATTAATCAAAGAACACTTTCATGGTTTAAATACTGAAGTCTATCGTTATGGTGGCGATGAGTTTTTCATTTTAATCGCAGGTATTAATAAAGAAAAAACTCAGGGAAAATTATATTCGTTGTTAAAAGCGATCAAGTATTTATTTATCCCTCATGAAAAATCAACATGCTCTCATTATGTTTCTGCATCCATTGGCATTAGCTACATAGAAGAAGGCTTACATACATTAACACTTTCCCAGGTTGTCGATCGTGCAGACAAGGCTCTCTATAAAGCTAAAGAGATGGGCCGAGATTGCTATTATGATTTTTCTCAGACAGAAGCGCTGATTCAATAAAATGACACACTCATTGCTGTGAAACCTATGGTATTATTTTGTTCAATTCAATGATCAGAGCTTCCATTACATGTCAAAAATCCACATCAATAAAGTGACTACACTACATAATCAAGAAAATAAAACCTTACTAGAGGTAATGGAAGGCAACGGAATGATTGTAGAGTCACAATGTAGAAATGGTGATTGTGGTACATGTCGATGCACATTGATATCAGGAGAGGTCAGTTATCAGAGTTTCCCTCTTGCCTTTTTATCGACCAACGAAATCTTGCCCTGTGTATGCAAAGCAAAATCAGATATTGTGCTTGAAGGCGTAACCTTTCAACTTGCTGAAAAAAAGGCATAAAAAAACGACCCATAGGATCGCTCTTTAGTATTTAATAAATATTACTGCAACGCGCTTTGTGGAACATAAATCTCTGATTCTCTATTCAATGATTCATATTGACCAAACATTGGTTTCTTTTCCAAACAGCGACGCAACATATCAAGCATCAGTGTGGATAAAATTGCTCGCATGTCATTATAAGCATAATTACGTTTTAGACTCACTAGTTGGCCCCACTCTCCATAAGGAGTAGATAGCGCAACAGCAACTTTACCTTGAATAATTGGCCCTGATGCTAAACCAATAGCGGTTTGAGTTCTTTCACGCGTTGCTGCTGCAAGTGCCAAAGCCGCGGCTAAAGGATCTTGATCTGCCATTTGTTGATCGACTTGTGAAGAGAGAATCCAGCCTTGCTTCATATTAAGACGGATTTGGTCATCTTCTTGTAACCAGTTAGTTAACCACCCTCCTGTCGCTTGTTCTGCCACAGTAAGATTTAATGAAAACTCACTTAATAACGCCCCTACATTTGGCAACATAGATTCATCAACACTAACGACATTATCGCCAAGTAAATGATACATTCGCTCTAACACAGGGAAACGACCATCATGGTTTGCAGGTCCAAACAGTTTTACTTCAATAAAAGGCAGTGATGAACGATAGCCAATTTCAAAACCATAAGGTAAACGCAATTGTTGCAGTTTATCTTGAATACCCGATTCAGATAAACCAAACGTAAATAATCGACTGCATTCAGATGCTTCAACCATTGGATGCCACTGCTTCATACGAGGCAATATTTGATGTTCAACCATCACTTTAAATTCAGAAGGGACACCAGGCGTAAACAATACGATTGACTTATTTACTTCAATAAAAAAGCCACAAGCTGTACCCACCGGGTTATCAATAATCTGAGCCCCCTCAGGTAGCATCGCCTGCTTAATATTGCTGTTTGGCATTTCGCGGCCTTGCTCTAAATAACGAGCTTGCATTCGTTCTAACCAATAATGAGACATGACCAATGGCGTATTAATCACCTTTGCTGCTGCTTCGCTAGAAATATCATCAGATGTTGGCCCTAACCCACCATTAACTATAACAATAGATGCGGTTTGAGTTTGGTGTTGTATTTCAGCAACTAACGCATCAATGCTATCACCGACAGTTGAGCGGTTAGATAACTTAAAACCATGTTGATAAAATAGTTGAGACATCCACGCAGCATTGGTATCAACAATGTCACCATGAAGGACTTCTTCGCCTGTGCTAATCATTGCTACTTGCAACATGCACTCTTCCTCTTTGATATTTCTATAATTCCTACTAATTTATCACATTAATCGTTTTAAAAAACTAATCTTGTTTTAATTCAGGTAAATATCCACTCAAAAAACCAATGTAAACATTAATTTACATCAACTGTAATTCAATCAATACAAAATGATTGAGTTAATAGTAAAATGGGCGTACATTCTCATCATTGAAAAAGATTTGATTTAGTATAGAAGTGGTATAAATGAAGACAAAAGTATTAGGAAGCTCTCTCATTATTGCAGGAACAACGATTGGCGCAGGTATGTTAGCCTTACCTCTTGTCTCTGCAAGTCTTGGTTTCTTTACAGCAAGTATATTAATGGTTGGTATTTGGGCAATCATGAGTTACACAAGCTTGTTAATGCTCGAAGTTCATCAGCATGGACACCAAAGCGCAACACTACACAGCCTTGCACTTCAATTTTTAGGAAAAAATGGGCAGCGAATAGCTACTTTTTCAATGTTATTTCTCTTTTACGCATTATGCGCTGCATATATCGCAGGTGGCAGTGAACAATTTCATGAAAAAATTAATCTAGTGAGTCCTTTTCAACTACCAAAAACATTCTCAACAATTCTGTTTACCGTAATTGTCGCAGTAATTATTGCGCTTGGAACAAAAACGGTTGATTTCATTAACCGTGGATTATTTGCATTAAAACTCATCATGCTGGTGTCGATTCTTTTTTTCTTAACACCAAACATTACCGGCGAGTACTTAATGTCACTTCCTGTACATCAAGGAGTCTTTATTACTGCTTTGCCTGTTATTTTTACCTCATTTGGTTTTCATGGCAGTATTCCCGCAATCGTTAATTACCTTGACCTTGATATCAAAAAGATCAAAATCAGCTTATTAATTGGCTCTTCTCTTCCTTTGATCATTTACTTGTTTTGGCAAGGCATTACTTTAGGTCAATTATCTCAGTCTGAGTTTGAACAAATTAATGGCCTAAATCAGTTCATTACTACGATTCAACAATCAATCGATCATCAATTTATTCAAATTGCCTTATCATTATTCGCAGATTTAGCACTATTAACCTCGTTTATTGGTGTGAGTTTAGGCCTTTTTGAGTTTTTACGTGACTCTTCAAAAAAATGGCAAAAATCATCTATCGTTACTGCTGTTTTAACCTACACTCCACCACTGATGTTCGCTTTATTTTACCCACAAGGTTTTATCACCGCTCTAGGGTATGCAGCTATCGCACTTGTAATTCTTGCTCTATTTTTACCTGTTGCTTTAGTCTTTTCTGCTCGAAAAATACATAATAATGCAGAATACACAGTCGCAGGTGGCAACATTGCACTTATACTTGTCGTACTGTTTGGCTTAACCATTATTGGTAGTCAGGTATTAAGTTCATTCTAACGTCAAATACACTGAACTAAAAAAGCTAACTGTAACCATCTGAAGTAAAGGCCTATTTCTCTTTTTAAAGGAGTCTTAATTGGGCCTTTACTGCTTTTATGTTTTGCATTTTCTGCTTAATAGTAGATAATTGTGATCTAGCTCAGTATTTGATTTAATTAAGGACTTTCCGTGAAAAAACAAGCAATAGCCAGTTTGCTTTTAGGATGTGCAGCTTCATCACCAGTATTTGCATTAGATACTAATAGCGCCTATGACATGGAATATCAAAATGATTGCTCTACTAACATTTATTCTAGCTATTGTTCAACGGCCTCTTTTGATTTATCTCCAATGCGATTAGATGGTGATATTACTCCGTCTAAAGTCGCTGAAAATGATACGTATGCAGACAGCACTCAATTACCACACTATTTACGAGTGTCGGACGAGCGTGATTGGGACTACCTAATGGAGCAGTCGTACACCATCCTTGGCTTGAGTGTTGCAACCGTTGGTTTAATGACATTTCTTCCTGAAAGCATTACTAAATGGGATTCAGAAGATTCAAGCATTAAAGGTCTGGGTTCTAAATGGAAAGATAACGTGAGTGCTGGTCCTGTTTGGGATAAAGATGAGCATTTCTTAAATTACATCATGCACCCATATTTTGGTGGTGTTTACTATACTGCCGCACGTCACGCTGGCTTTAATGAGTTCGAATCTTTCTTATACTCAACAACCATGTCTACTTTCTTCTGGGAGTATGGGGTAGAAGCATTTGCTGAAGTACCTTCTATTCAAGATTTATTCGTAACCCCATTCTTTGGTGCTGTTGTTGGTGAGCTGATGTTACAGCAAGAGCTACGCATTACAGAAAATGGCGGTGAAGTCATGGGCTCAGATACTTTAGGTAGCGTGAGCCTGTTCTTCTTAAACCCTGTGGGACATATCCATTATTGGGTAACGGATGCATGGGGTGGCGATACTGAAGTTAACTTGGCATATAATGCATGGTTCAGTAATGGTGATGCCGCACAATTTGCTTATGATGCGGGTATGCCTTATACAGATCAGTTTGTGGGCCTTGAAGTTAAATTAAAATTCTAAACACTTTTCTTAGTTTAACGATTAAGGGCACTCTTTGTAGTGCCCTTTTTTATATCAAAATATCACAGGCACAAAAAAACCGAGACAGTCTCGGCTTCTTTGTGTCTTAAAGTGAGTTACTAAAGCATTATGCTGCTTTGTAAATTACTTTATTACCAGCAAGCTGCTCACGCACAACTAGGTTTTCTTCAACTAGCTTTTTCAAGCCACCTGTTGCCCACGCTGCTGCTTTTGTTTCTTCTTGACCAGCTTTAACACCGATCTCTTTTGAATTGATACCTTCAGGATTCTGGCAAACAATATCAAATACAGTCTGTTGCTTTGGCGTAAGAGCGATATCTGTCGCTACTGTTGCCGCTTTAGGTGCTGCTGCAACTACTGCTTCCACTTTCTTCTCAACTGGTTTAGCTACTTTTGCAGGTTTAGCTGCTTTTTTCACTTCAGTTTTTGGTGCAGTTGCTTTAATTCGTTTATGCAGCTTAGACTGTACTTTACGTTTGTGAGCAATTTTCATGAAACTTAAACTCCGTTGCGCTAACTCTATTTTTAAGCCGTTAAGACTCAAAAATGATAGCGGAAAAAAGATGTCAATTCCTAAAGTGAAACTCAAATAGTCGTATTGGAATTGGCGAAGCGCGTTTTATACCAAAAAACGCGCAATATTTATAGAGAGGATGACACTGTATGGCGAAAAGTACGGCAATTTTGCCAATTTTCTTACCAGAATGGCATTTCATCCGCAACAAACGGGTTTGTTCTGCGCTCATGACCAAAAGTTGACTCTGGTCCATGGCCCGGTACAAATTTCATCTCATTACCTAAAGGCCATAGTTTTGTTTTGATCGATGCAATCAGCGTATCAAAATCACCTTTAGGGAAATCAGAACGACCAATGGCACCTTTAAATAATACATCACCAACAAATGCCATCTTAGCTTCTTGGTTAAACAAAACAACATGTCCCGGTGTATGACCAGGAGTGTGTAAAACATCTAACTTTTGATTACCGAATTCAATCACATCGCCTTCATTTAGCCATTGATTAGGCTCGAATGCTTCAGTATGAGGGAAACCAAATCGTTCACTTTGATTAGGAAGTCCTTGTAACCAAAAGTTATCTTCTTTATGTGGGCCAATAATCGACGCATTAGTAATCGCAGCTAAGTCTTCGGTGCCACCAACATGATCGAGATGACCATGAGTTAATACCATGTGTACAACATCAATATTTAACGCATCAATTGCTTGTTTTAGCAATTGAACATCACCACCGGGATCGACAACAACCCCTTTCATGGTTTCATCACACCATACAATTGAACAGTTTTGCTCATAAGGAGTCACTGGAATAATTTGATATTGTAAACTCATAGCTTTCTCTTCCTAAAATAGTTAACCCAAGAATAGCACGGCTCTTATTTTAGGGGAATTATGATGTTTCTTTTAATGGTAATCGTTATACCATTCTGGATAAATAGTTGATCAAATACTTATGTAGATTGGTATTAAATCACCGTTGGTGGAATTTGACTCCAATGGTTATCCCACATTACATTGGTTTGATGACTAACCATCTCACCATTTTCAGAACGAGTAATCACTTTGCCAGTACCAGAGCTAATGTGCCACTGTGGTAAAAGGTTATCTCGACTATTGACTACCACGCCTGACGCATCAGCTAACGAGGCTATCTCGATCAATTGTTTGTTTTTTAAATTCCAAACACCATAACAATTCCCTCTGGGTGACGTAGCAACCACGTGATCGCCAAGTACAGCAATACTCGCTATATAATGATTAAATCGCAACCACTCCTCTGGTTCCGCATTTAATTGTTGTAAAGCCTCTCCACGTCGATGTACTGCAATCAATGGCACGCCATCTTCTGGTTCACCTCGATATTGCTGCCCACACAACACTCGACCATCATCCATCAAGGATAAGTGACGAATACTTAATTTATGATCCGCTAATCCAACGCGTTCAAGAACCTCACCAGAACTTGTCGATAAATACACAAGTGCTGGTTTCATTGATTCTAAATTAAGAGGAACACGGCCTTTAGTATGAACACCACCAACCCCAATAGCTAAGGTCATATTATCAACACGAATTACCTCATGTGGACCAATACCAAACCCTGAGAACTCTTTTACTTTTATTAATTGAGTTCCCTGCAATTGATAAACCCCGATAACTCCCTGACTGGTTTCTTTCTCTCCTTCAGTGGTGTAAAGCGTTAACCCATCAGAAGAAAACACACCATGACCATAGAAGTAACGATTTGGCATTGATGGCGTAATTGGATAGCTTACGCCCGTCTTTATATTAAATAATTGCATGTAATTGCCAGGACGACGAGCAAATGCAACGGCCAGTTCACCGTTCGGCGTAATTGCAACGCCATGCCCTCTTGCTGGTAAAGGTACAGAATGAATAGGGTTTCCCTCATTATCTGCCACCACTGCGCCAAAATGTCCATTTGCTGTTCGAGAGCAAGAGATCAAAACCGCATTTTTATCTGAATTCGGTGCGGATGAACACGCCGTTAGCCATGGTGACAATGTGATCGCCCCTAGGCTGCTTTTTAATAGCTTTCGTCTTTGGTTATTAATCGCCATCGGTTGCATTAAATCCTATAGCAATGTTCAATTCGATAGCCACTTCTTCGTGAATTAGGTATTTCAAATACTCTAATTTGTTATATAGAGCTAATGTGTTTTGATAACCAGATTTTGTCTGTAACTCAGCAAATAGTGATGATGATTCAGGCCATGTTTCTAACGTTGAATTAAAATGGTCTTCAATTCTATCAGCCAAATCAGCATGCCCTTGCTTACGTAAATAATCATCAAGTCCAACACCATTTGCTAAATATATGTTTTGCATCGCTTCTACATTGTATTTAAGCCAAGTAAGAGAGGTTTCTGAACGCCATGATTCCGAGAAATAAGGACGTGGTTGCCCTATTTTTGCAAGCGGACGGCTGAGTTTTTTCATACTGTAATCAAGCTGATTGGCAAGTAACGCAATGTATTCATTTAACCACATGGTTTCATCTAATTGAGACCACGGGTTAACTTGCCATGCTTGATCTACCTTTAGAGTATTAAGCGCTAAGTTTGCAGTAATGGCCTGACCTAAATGACATGACTCTGATGCTGGCAATGTCGAGGCTTTATCAAACAATAACCACTCTATGGCACCTAACCCCTGGGTTGTTACACTCTGCTGCTGAATTAATTCAGTATTCCAAATTTGATCTTTTTTCAACAGTTGAGACATTTTTCGCCCAGTGGTGTTTTTCTTATCTGGCCAAAACTGAATGTTCCAATTAACACTAAGTGCAGCCTCTGGCCCTCTTTGTTGACCTTGCAGTGCCATCCACGCTTGCATGGTTTGTTGCCACTGCATAACCACCGTTTCTTTTTCAGTTTGATTCGTACAATATCCTTCAAAACTCTCAGCCAATCGTTGACTAGATTCAACTAAACGCTGGGCTGACTGCTGCTCAATATAATAAACATGGTCAATCATATTTGTAGAATTAGGGACTTGATTAGCCTCATTTGTACTTTGGCAGGCTGTCAGTAACACCGTACTGCTTAACAATAAATAGATAGTTTTCATTACTTACGCCTTATAACGAATCTAAAAATGCTAATAACGCATTACGATCTTGTGTCGATAATTGAATGACTTTATCTTTAGATTGCTGAGCCTCACCGCCATGCCATAAAATTGCTTCTAGTACATTTCGAGCTCGACCATCATGCAAGAACTCTGTATGTCCATTGACTTCTTTTGTATAACCCAACCCCCACAGTGGTGGTGTTCGCCACTCTTGGCCATTAGCCAAAAACTCTGGTCGATTATCAGCAAGTCCTTCTCCCATATCATGAAGCAACATGTCTGTATAAGGATGAATTAACTGATTAGATAGCGCTGGTCTGTCTTCAATTTTTGCTGTTTTAATATTCGTTTTATGACAACTTTCACAACCGATATTTTTAAATAATTCTTGCCCTTTAATGACTTGAGGATCTTGAACATTACGGCGAATAGGCACCGCTAAGTGCTGAGAATAAAACTCGACAAAATTTAAAATCTTGTCACTCACTTCAGGAGTGCCCCCATGAGGTAACTTCTCACAAATTTCTTGCGCTTGAGTACAATCATCTTTAGGGAACATATTACTGGTTAAGCCCAAATCACCATTAAAGGCCGCGGCATTTTGCTGCATAAGTGTTGGTTGTCCAGCCTTCCAGCCAAAGCGACCTAACTCTAGTTGATTGGTTTCTACACTCCATACGCGATTAGCCTTACCAGAAACGCCTTGATCCTCTTTTTTTTGTTGTTCAGCAAAACCTAAAATTGTTGATTCAGGGATAGATTCTAATAACCCTAAACCAATCATTGGTGGCGCAATACGTGCAGACATCAATACATTATCAGCCATCTCACCATACGCTAACTCTGTGATTGATAAATTAGGCTTACGTAATGTGACAACGTCACCATCAGCCAAAGTGATTGGATGGGCTGTATACGTGATATGAATTTGCCCTTCTGGTTCAATTCCCGGTAAAGCAAAGTCTTGTAATTGACCGCCGTAAGTTGGCTCTGGGATCACTCCTTCTAACATGACACGTTTTTTCTGTTCAGGCGTTAAAGCAGGAATACTTAATCGCACTAACATAGAAACCGCGTTAGTATCCCCCTCTTTCGGCGTATGCCCTCGCCCATCTTTAATATGACAACTCTGACAACCATTGGTATTAAATAACGGGCCTAACCCATCACGGGCATCAGTAGACGCAGGCGCTTGCACCCAAGGATTACGAAAAAAGCTATTACCTACACTAAAATCGAGACGCTTACTCATTGGTAAGTTAGCAGCAGGTAGAGAAAAGGCATTCTGTCCATTTTTCTTCACGCTGGTTTTTCCGCCGGAAACTACATTTGTAAACGGTGAGTCTTCTGAATCACTCTTAGCAGACACCTCATCAGAAGAAAAAGAATAGAAAGAAAACGTTGAGAGTAAAGCTATTGCTCCAAGCATTACGGGTTTCATGGTATCGAACATCCTGACCATCATTAACATTGTTCTTATCCATACCTAGATAGGTATTATTTACTTGTTTTTTTACGATAAGAACAATGTTAGAAAATAAAAGAGCTCAATCACTATATCGGGAGGGAGAAGTGATTGAGCTGAGTACTACTGCTTTTTCTTAACGTTAAAATTAAAAATCATGATCTGCGGTATCAGGGTTTAAGCTTGTAATACCAATCACATTTGCAGCGCGCTCAATCGACGCGGTTTGTAGCACTAAAGACATAATTGATTTATTTACTAATGCATTACCTGCTGTATTGTCTGAAGCAATCAATTGGTCAAAATGTTGGTTATCTTTTTCAGCTGCCGATACTAACGTCCCAACTTGAGTGCGCGTTGCATCAAATTGTTGCTGAATCTCTTTAGCTGCCTTTGCGTCTTTCTTAGCAACTAAATCGTGAATACTTGGGCCTGATAATTGAGAGCCATCTGCACGAGTGTAAGTACCTGTATATACGTTATAGATACCTTGTTCATTATAGTAATGAGAGTTGTGCGTATTATCAGAGAAACAATCGTGCTCATCTTCTGTAGAATTGGCTTCTAAGGCTACCTTCATGCGTTCACCAGCTAGCTCACCTAATGATAAAGAGCCCATGCCAAACAGCATCTTACGTAAACCTTGCTCTGATGATTCAGATAATAGCTCTGCACGGTAATTTTTCTCACCTTCTTTCCACTGCTTTTCCATCCAAGACAAATCTTTAATTAGTAACTCAGAAGCTGATTTTAAATACTCAGCACGGCGTTCACAGTTACCGTTAGTACAAGCAGAACCAATAACATAATCGGTATATGGTCGCTCACCTGCCCCTGCATTCGTGCCATTTAAATCTTGGCCCCAAAGTAAAAATTCAATGGCATGATAACCTGTTGCTACGTTTGCTTCTGACCCGCCAAGCTCATTAAGATCCGCTAATTTATCTGCTTCTATGTTTTTCACATCAAGGGTTTCTGCACCAATTTTTATTGAGGTAGAAGCAACGATATTAGCTTTAGCACCGTCATTACCTAATTCATATTGGTAATCATCAGCCACATAATCAATTAAGCCTTCATCTAATGGCCATGCGTTTAGTTGCCCTTCCCAATCATCAACCACGGCATTACCAAAGCGGAAGACTTCTGATTGTTGATAAGGAACACGCGCTGCTTTCCATGCAGTTTTAACCGTTTGTAAGCCTTTCTCAGATGGGTTATTCAAAAAAGTGTGAATGGCTTTATCAAGTTGCTGAGCTGTCGTTAAAGAATCACTGTATACCGCATGCGCAATATCTGCGTAATGTTCAACAACTTCTGTTTGAGTCGCGGCATAAGAAAACGCAGGTAAAGCAAAAAGTGAGACGGTAACAATATTTCGAGCAAATTTGACGTGGTTCATAAATCGTCCTTGTTGAGCAAATGAATAGAATTTGTAAACCATTAATTGAAATCTGTAAGAATTCATTAATGATAATAATTTTTATTTGCGTAATATACCGAAATCAAATAAGAATGCAAATATTTATCATTTAGATTAACAAGTCGACGGTAAAGTATAAAAAAGCCCCATCCAATGATGAGGCTCTAGTAAGTGCTTTTTAGCGTTAAGTAAAAAGCAGCTATTTATCTAAATCAAGGTTATGTCCATGAGCAAGCTTTGCTTTTAAATAATGCTCATTGCCTTGCTTGATATGAGCATGAGTATTAACCACTTCTTCTAACTCAATACCGTAATTTTGAATATCTTCAATTTTCTTAGGATTATTGGTAACAAGTTTAATTTTAGAAAGTCCGAGTGCTTCAAGCATCTGAGCTGCTTCTTTAAAGTCACGTAAGTCATCACCAAAACCTAAGTGGTTGTTCGCTTCATAGGTATTCATACCTTGACTTTGAAGCTCATAGGCATCCAATTTATTATACAAACCAATACCACGCCCCTCTTGGCGAAGGTATAAAATAATACCGCCACTTTCAGACATACGATTAATGGTTTCTTCCAACTGTTCACCACAATCACAGCGTGATGAATGAAATACGTCTCCCGTTAAGCATTCTGAATGCATACGAACCAGAGGGGTTGTTTGATTCTTATCAGCGTGATTAAAAATAACAGCGACATGTTCTTTTTCAGTTTCTAGGCCTTCAAATGAAAGCATTTCTGCAGGGATATTACTTTGCTGCCCTACTTTTAACTCTATACGGGCTCTTACGTTTGCCATGCTGATTTACTGCCTTTTTCAATGAGAAGATCATATCTTCTACGATTTAATCTGATAAAAAGATCATAAGCATACCTAGCAAATATGCAAGAATCAAAAAAAAGGCCTAACAAATGTTAGACCTTTATGTACTTAATTAATGATTTTATAAATATTTAATTACATTGCTGCTTTAAAAATGCTCACAATCTCTTCATGAGTTGCTTGTTTTGGGTTAGTAAAACCACAAGCGTCTTTCAGTGCGTTTTCAGCTAGGGTATCAAAATCTTCTTCTTTAGCATTTAGTTCAGTCAAACCAGAAGGAATACCAACATCTTGTGATAATTGTTTAATCGCTTCTAATGCCGCTTGAGCACCTTCTTCGTTTGTCATACCTTCAACATTTACGCCCATGGCTTTTGCAACGTCTTTTAGACGCTCTGGACATACTTTTGCGTTGTAGCTTTGTACGTGAGGAAGAAGAATCGCATTACATACACCGTGTGGAAGATCATAGAAGCCACCTAGTTGGTGCGCCATTGCATGAACATAACCTAGAGAAGCATTGTTAAACGCCATACCCGCCATGAACTGTGCGTAAGCCATTTGCTCACGCGCTTCTAGGTTTTGGCCATCTTCTACCGCAGTACGTAAATGCGCTTGGATTAATTCCATCGCTTTAATCGCAACAGCGTCTGTAATTGGCGTTGCTGCAATAGAAACATACGCTTCAATCGCATGTGTTAATGCATCCATACCCGTTGCTGCAGTTAACGACGCTGGTTTAGCAAGCATTAACTCAGGATCATTTACCGACATTAATGGCGTTGTGTGTTTATCAACAATAGCCATTTTAATATGACGAGCTTCATCAGTAATAATACAGAAACGTGTCATTTCTGATGCCGTACCTGCCGTTGTATTGATAGCAACTAATGGCATTTGTGGTTTAGGTGATTGATCTACGCCTTCATAGTCAGCAATTTCACCCCCATTAGCGGCAACTAAAGCGATGCCTTTCGCACAATCGTGTGGAGAGCCACCACCAAGCGAAATAACAAGATCACACTGATTTTCTTGTAGGATTTTAAGGCCTGCTTTTACGTTACCAATCGTTGGATTTGGTTGTGTTCCATCGAATACAGCAACGTCTACACCGCGCTCGGCTAATAGATCAGACACCTGCTTAACCATACCAATTGCAACTAACACATTATCAGTAACGATTAACGCTTTTTTGTAGCCTTGAGATTTAATGCTGTCCATTGCTTCTGTAAGACAACCTGCACCCATTAAGTTTACTGTAGGGATAAAAAATGCACTCATAACCAACTCCATTAGTATTTATATAAATTTTAAGAACTGCTTATGTTGTAACATTGATGAGGTTAATAACTTTTTGATCTAAGACAAAAAATGAAACAGGTTTATTTTATTGCAATAAAACTGTGAAGTAGAGCATTTACGCTAATGCGTAGGATCACATAAAAAAACGCCAATTTATTGATAATAAAAACAATAGATTAAACAATTAACTGGTGCCCGTTCTCTTTAAGCCATTTTTTACACTCTTGAAAATCTGGCATTACTCGTTCGACTTCTTTCCAAAACTGAGGTGAATGATCGTGATGAATGAGATGGCACAATTCATGAATCACCACATAATCCACTACGCGATTTGGCGCTTGCATAATTAACCAATTAAACTCTAAATCCCCGTAAGGCGTACAACTTCCCCAGCGGCTTTTAAACTCTTTAATACGAATAACCGCGGTTTCAACCCCTACCATCGGCGCATAGCGGTGAACTTTTTCACGAATTTTCTTTTCAGCATTCCGCTTATACCAATTAACCAAAGCGCGATTAATATACTGCGGTTGATGTTTAGGTTCAGGCACGGTGACCAAAATGCGCCCTGCGACCAATTTGGTTTGAGTCAACTCACCCGCCACTACTTTTAAACGATAATTTCGCCCAAGGTAAGGGAAAGCTTCACCCGACACATACTCTCTCGTATTCGTTGGTGTCGCATGCTGATTTAACGCGAGCTTTTCGATAATCCACGCGTGCTTATCTGTAATTACCTTTTCTATGCGATCAAGATCGAGCCTTCTTGGCACAACAACAGTGACCTTTCCCTCTTCCACTTTAATGGACGCGGTTTTTCTGCGAGAAGTGCGCTCAATGTAAACGCAATAACTTTCTCGTTGGATCAGCTCTGTCTTTTTCTCTTTTGCCATGCTACTTATTTCCAAACTTGGTTTTCGCCAAGTCCATAAAGCGATCTTGTAGAACCGTCACCAAGGCCTTATCACCAAAGGATTGGTCAAGCACAGCACGTTTGATCTCTTTCTTCATGCGTTTTATTTCATCTTGCTTATTGAAGAAATCGACAATTTCCGTTGCTTCATCAAGCATAACCACTAACGCCTGGGTTACCGCTTTGATCTCATCATGGGTTGATTCGGCAATCACATCGCCATCACTGACGTTGGTGACTTCAGCGATAAGAATATTGTAAAAAGCGAACTCCGTTTCAGACAAACCGACATCTTGCGCCGCTTGTTGATACTGTGACCCAATATCCCCTCTCATTTCTAACATTAACTCAAGCTGCTGTGCCCATTTGCCTGCGGTTTTTTCGATAATGTCACGCAGACGTAAACTCAACGAACGGTAATATTCTGGGTCTTCATCCAAATTAATCGTAATGTGGTGCTTAATGGCACTTTCTATTTCAGAGGCTTTTGATTCATCTGATTTAATCGCTGTAATGCTTTCTTTAAAATTAGCCGCTAACAAATCAATCGGTGCGATTTTTGGATCAACACCTGTACTAAGAATATGCTCATCCACCAATTGACGCACTTTGGCACCAATCTCGCTCATATCTAGCCCTTCGTCTCGAAATTTGGTTTTTGAGGCATTATGGATCTTGCCTAATAACTTCATATCAGGAATAAACGGGGCCGCTTCGGCATCAGGTAAAATAACGTTTAATTGCTTGGCAAACTGTTTGAATGCCATGTTAAATTGCGCTCGCACCGTTTCATCTTTTAATGCTAAAACGTAATCATCAATATCGTCACTCGGTTTGCCATTTTTAAGTACCTGCTTAAAGAACGACATGGCACGCGTATGCTTGGCTTTCAGCTTTGGTATTTCATCTTTTAAGCTTTGATACGAACCTTCTATATCATCACTGCTGAACAACTCTAACGCCTCAGTAAGATGGGTCGCTAAACCATGATAATCCACCACATAACCACACTCTTTGCCTTTATAGGTTCGGTTCACACGAGCAATGGCTTGCATTAACGTGTGATCTTGCAGCTTTCTGTCGATGTACATCACTTGAGCAATAGGTGCATCAAAGCCCGTTAACAGCATGTCTTTGACTATCAAAAAAGCGGTATTATTAAACTTTTTATTTTTCTCTTCTGTGCCTTGTTTATCGATACCAAAAGGCTTTTTAAAATTGGCGATAACCTTCTTTTGATGCACTTTATCTGTGTATAGAGAGAGGTACTTTTCATCATTGTGATCGCCAGAGATAATCACCTCTGAGTGAGGCGCACCTAATTCATCTAACGTCTTTTTAAAGATAGCCGCCGCATGACGACTGCCCACCACGATCATTGCTTTAAAGCCATCAGGACGAATATGTTCTTTATAGTGTTTGATTAAATCGATACACACCCAACGAATACGAGCAGGTGCTTCACGAACCGCCTTCTCTACACCGTATTTTCTTTTGATCTCACGTTGTTCTTCTTCAGTGTATTCACCAAAGTATTCCTCAAAAAGTTTATCGAGTGAATCACCTGCCACTTCTGATTTAACTTCACGGCCTTCATAAAGCAATTTAACCGTTGCACCATCTTCTACCGCTTGGTTTATTTTGTATTCATCGATGTAACCACCAAAGGCTTGGCTCATTTTTTGAGTTTTCAGCAATGGTGTTCCGGTGAAACCAATTTTAGGCGCATTCGGTAATGCGGCATTAATCGTCATTGCCAAACCACCAAATTGGGTTCGGTGCGCTTCATCAGCCAAGACAATGATTTTGTCGCTTGGGTTTAAATCAGCAAAACCTTCTGCTACCGTTTTTTGCTTCTCTTGTTCTTTTTCAAGATCGGCAAATTTTTGTACCATCGCGGTCACAAGATCAGAGCTGTCTTTCTTTAGTAATTCTTTTAATTCTGCCACAGAGCCTGCGTTATACACCGTCTCACCCTGCGCATCACGGAAGGTATTTGATAGCTGCTCATCAAGCTGAGTTCGGTCGGTAATAAACACCAATTTGTACTGTTTTAATTCTTCATCACGACGCATTTTTACTGCAAGCATCACCATGGTCAGCGATTTACCACTGCCTTGTGTATGCCAAACTACACCACTTCTTTCTTTTCGATCCTTGCCTGATTTCAAGCGTTCAATCACTTTATTAACGGCTCGATATTGCTGATAACGCGCCACTTTTTTAATTAAGCGACCATCATCAGTTTCAAATAAAATGAAGTTTTGCAGAATATCGAGAAAGTTTGAAATACTGAACATGCCCGCCAATAAACGCTGTTGCGCGGTGACTTCTGTTAATACCTCATAACTTGCTGCTGGCTCGGCGGCTTGTTGCCATTCATCATGCTCTGCTGAGTTATCTTCACTCTCGTCTAACGCATCATCAGGGATTTGAACCGTAATAGCAGAACGAAGTGGGACGATATTATCGCGTAATGACTGTTGTGCTAATTGTGCATCAGAAAAAGGATACGCGTCTTTCCAATCACCATAATGCTGACTGTTTGAGCTGATGGTGCCCACTTTGGCTTGATCTCGACAAGTCGATACCATGAGTTGGTTATACCAAAACAGTTTTTCGGCCCCTTCGTGATCATCGGTATGGCGTAGATTCGCGTAACGGCGCAATTGATTAATGCCATCACTCATTGGCGCGGAGATATACGGTGATTTACACTCAATCACAGCTAACGGAATACCATTAACAAAGCAAACAATATCTGGAATGATGCTTTGGTTTGTACCTTCTACTTTAAATTGGTTAGTACATAAGAATTCGTTATTGCTTGGGGTTTCAAAATCAACCAGTTTAACCGTCTGCCCTTTTCGCCCTTTGCCTAAGTCTTGTTCTACTGAGAGATAATTAACCATGGTTTGATAGAAGGCGTGGTTATATTCCATTAAGGCGGCAAAATTGGGGTGCGTGACTTCACGAGAGACTTTGCGAAGGTTCTCGTCGCTTATCCACGGGTTAATGCGTTTAATCGCGGCTTCAAGGCGTTTGACTAACACCACATCACGCAGGTAAGTACGCTCAGGAACACCATCGGCACAGGCATAATCTGGCGACAGTTGTTTGCCTTGAATGTAAGTCCACCCTAGTTGAACCAACTGAGCAATGGCAGGGGCTTCTACTTTATTGAATTCGTTGTTAGCCAAAATGTATTCTCTGCTAAAAAGAAGGGATTAAACTTTACCGCCTTGGGTAAGCCTATCTGAATTAAGTGCAGGTACGATTGAATTACCTGTTGTCATATCAAAACAGCCGCTCTCTGCGGTGCCTTCGAACGTCTGGATAAATCGAACTTTCATATCGAGATAAGCATTGAATACTTTCATCCAAATACTAAAAAAACCGGTTTGCTTAGCCATCATAACAATGACCATTGTTTTTCTAAATGCGGCTGTCCATAAGCGCCATCTTTTGGCTCAATATGCTCAACGGCCAATAAGGTGACGATTTTCCTTTCACAATAACTGCAATATAAACCTAATCGACTAACCAGTTCTGGTTTAGCATCCTCGTATTTATTAAAGTCACCAGCAACTGGGGAAACGCCTTTTCTGATTGGTCGCATTATCTACTCCCCTAGTTTAGCGACTCGTTACATTTCCAAAAAGGCTTGGAATGCCGGATTATCCGCATAAGGTGCTAATGAGTTAGCCAGTCTCTCTTTATATTGTTCAAGCTTATCTTCAGCCACCATATCCGTCTCACTTAGGGCTTTTAGGTATTCTGTCGCAACCCCTTTCATCTCCGAATATCTTTCACTGACTTCAGGTGAATTGACATTCATGATACCAACGGCAATGTCTTCTAAGGTTTTATTTGCGACCTGTACTGGCACTTGTCCATCAAGCATGATCAACTCTTCACTTGAGCGTAAAGATTGAATTAAAAATGGCGAATGCGTAGTGCAAATAAACTGAACATTTGGGAATGTAGTGCGTAAATCCTCAATGACATGACGTTGCCATTTTGGGTGCAAATGCAGATCAAGCTCATCGATTAAAACCACACCTTCTGTTTGTTCTAAAACAGCTTCACCAAGATGTGGGTTTAGTAATGCGGCTTTTTGAGCGATATCGGCGACTAAAGCTAACACACAGCGTTGACCATCACTTAATAAATTAAATGGTTGAGGCTCTGCGTCTTTGAGCGTTAATAGTAACTCTTCCCTTTTTGGATCATAACGTAGCTGCTCTGCGTTATCGATACAACTGACCACGGCTTTACGAACGACCGTCAACATGGTTGGCTCTTTACCTAGCTGAAACGCTTGCCACTCTTGGCGAGCAAACCAAGCAACCAATTCTTTAAGGGCAATACGTGGATCAACACAATGCTTATAGCCATCAAGTCTGGATGGCTTGGCACTTGATTTAGTTAATGAGGGTTTGGCTTTCGATGCTTTAGGATCTTGCCATAAACGCATGGTGCCGTAATAACTAATAAGAGGCAGTGAAATATCATCAGCAAGATTGTCATCACACGCTTTCGCTAATGAAATTAGATCGCCTGCGTTGCCATAGCGAGTGTTGCCCGCTGGGGACTCTTTTGAACGCTCCCACGAGATGGCTTTTTCGTTTACCATTCCTGAGGCTGAAACAACCACAGGCCACGCCTCTATAAATTGAGCTTCATCTTCTTTTTCTACATACGATAAGGTGGCATCACTTGGCTCTAGTCGTTTTTTATCGTTCTTTTTCTTAAAACCAAGCAACCATGTTGCGATAGCGACAGAAACTGCATCCAGTACCGCTGTTTTACCTGTCGCATTTTGCCCAACAATTAAATTAACTTGAGGATGAAAACGAAATGTTTCGTCTTTATAACAACGAAAATTTTTAACTGATACGGTATGTAGTTTCATTGAGTTACCAACGTAAAGAAATATCTGCCTAACATCTTAACCTATAACCACTGTCTTTTCAGGTGGTTGCTTCACTATTTTTATGTCCCGACTTGGGGGGTGACTTAGGGGGTAACTTGGGGGGTCATTGATAATAATCACCAATGACCCAAGGTGTAATTGACGCTAATGTGGTTATTCGGTGTCTACCTTTACTCGTACTTTGCCAGTTAGGAGATCTTGCATAAGGGCTTTTTTATTATTCTTAATAGCAACCATTCTTTGCTGTTTCGTCCGTAACAAATTCTGGATACTACTAATCGCCAGAGCTATTTTCTTCTGCTCACTTTTAGGTGGCAGCACACAAGGTATCTTCTTTATATCTTCTATATTGATACGACTTACTGTTGTGCCAATAGACATCTCAAATATTCTTTTTCTTGCCATTTCAGACGTTAAAAATATCGAAAAAAAGTCTGCATCTATTACATCGCTATTTGGACGCAGTAATACCATTCTCTGCCCCATACAAACTTTAACATTTGAAGGAACTAAACATGATTCACCAGCAGGTGCTTCACGTGTAAATAGGACATCACCATTAGATGGCACCGCTCGCTTAGTCCATTCTTTAAATCCATCAGAATGTGTAAACTTCATATCTTCTAATACGAGTTCACCATTCCTAACATTGCTTGTTCGTACAACCATGTATTCAGACTTTTCAACATATGGTGCCGTTTTATGCTCACAGTCGATTACTCGCTCCGCCACATCAGCAAGTGGCAATACCTTCCACCCCTTCGGAATTCTGCCCACTGGTGAGTCTTTAAACTCGGTATGTGGTTTTCCATCTACACCGACACCACGCGTTAGTAGCTCTTGCATCATGCCTGTTTTTAGGTCTTTGAGCTTATTAATTTGCGCCTGTGTTTTTTCTATTACTTCATCGACTGAGGTGAGAATCGCTGCGATTTTTTGTTGTTCTGGGAGTGGTGGAAATAACAGGCTTATTTGATTTAAAGCACCTTGAGTTATTTTAGGTTGAGCAGAACCACTAGCGATATTTTTATAATTAAATGCTTCCAATACTTCGCATAAATATCCAATATCAATGTTTTTTTTAGGTTGTAGTACGTGAGCGTGATTATTAACCCAAAATTTACCTTTAACAATAAATGCAAGAGGGAGATTGCGCGATAGTACATTTTCACCATCCTCTCCTAAGAGAATATAGTCACCATCAAATATATAATCATCTACATAATCAATAATATTAGATGCACCGTAATATCGGTATCGTCCTTGTCTGGCTGCTCGGTCTGTCGATTTTAAAGCAACTCGTTTACCATCAAAGTTATTAGCTACTTCAGATACAGAACTTACCTTCCATCCTTCAGGCACAAACTCACTCATAACCCAACTCCTTCAAGTATCCTTGCATTACTTGTTCGGCTTCGGTCACTTGTGCATCTAACTCATGCAGAGATACTTGGTATTTGTCCCACCAGTGCTCTAGTTGGCTGATGATCTTGGCATCAACATCACCGACGGCTTCTTCAACAACCGCTCGGATCTGCTCTTTGCTTTCAATGCTTGGTTTGAATGCATAATAGTCGTTGTCATTTTTATCACTTTTTATATCAAAGACGACCGATACATCAAAGCCGTTTAACATCTCTTCTTGAATGTACTCGTCATTTACTTCACGCATTGGAATGCCACCATGAAGGATCGCACGTACATCAAAGATCTCCGCCGGAGGTGATGTATCCGCATAACGGCGAATGTTAAGGTTAAAATCGTTCTCTGCAATTTCAGAGAATGGAACCACACGCGCATAACGCTTAATATCACACTGGCTTTCAAACGAGTGGTTTTCAAAGGTGGTTACAATTTTAGCAATGTCTTCTGGACGCAGTTTGTTTTGGTTTTTGCCCTCTGCAAATTCCAATTCACCATTAATGAACAACACCTTGCCTTTACGTGCACTTGGTTTGTTTTTATTGATGATCAGCAAACACGCAGGAATGCCAGTGCCGTAGAATAATCCTGATGGTAAACCCACCACGGCTTCTAATAAATCGTCTTCTAAAATCCCTTGGCGAATGGCTTTTTCACTTGAGCCACGGAATAACACCCCATGAGGCATAACCACGCCCACCATGCCTTCGCTGTTGGTGCTGGCGATCATGTGTTGTACAAAGGCTAAATCACCTGCGTCTTTTGGTGGTGTGCCGTAAGGGAAACGCCCAAAACCGTCGTTATCACACTCATCTTTGCCCCACTTTTTCAGTGAGAACGGTGGGTTGGCAATAACGCGGTCGAAGCTCATTAGCTCGCCGCCTTCGGTATGTTGTGGGTCACGCAATGTATCGCCTTTACGAATATCAGCATTTTGTACGCCATGTAAGAACATGTTCATCTTACAAATTGCCCATGTGTTCAAGTTCATCTCTTGACCATACAGTGACAAGTTAGCGGCGTTTTCACCCTGCTTTTCTAATTGGTTACGTGTTTGAACAAGCATACCGCCCGACCCTGATGTAGGATCATAAATACGCATTCCTGCATGAGGTTTTAATAACTCAACCAATAGCTGAACCACTTCACTTGGGGTATAAAACTCGCCGCCTTTTTTGCCTGCGCTGTCGGCAAACATTTTAATCAGGTATTCGTAAGCCGTACCCAGTAAATCAGGACGGTCAAAGTCTTCATTACGTAAGCGGTATTTATTGAAATGCGACAGTAAGTCTTGCAGCTTTTTATCTGACAATTTGTTTTTGATGTTGAAGTCAATCGTCACTAACACGCCTTCTAGCGCCGAGTTGAACTCTTCAATCGATTCTGTGGCTTTGTTAAGGCTTTCACCAATGTTGTGCTTTAAATCTTTAAGCACTGACCAACGGGCGTTTTCTGGGATAAAAAAGGTGCTGTCGTATTCGTCTTCATCATTCGCTAATTCCTCGGCTTGAGCCTGTGTTTTTCCTTTATCTAGGTAGTATTGAATGACTTTTTCTTGAGATTCTTCAAAGGCATCCGATAGACGCTTTAAAAACATCATACCGAAGATGTAATCTTTAAATTCAGACGCATCCATGTTGCCACGAAGAATGTCGGCGGTTTCCCATAAGAAGGATTCGAGCTGTTGAAGAGATAGCTTGTTAGTCATGCAATTGTGCCTATTAAATTAGGGGCAACTCGTACTCAATTGTACGGGTTTATTCAAACGAATTGATATGTGGTGAATTTTACGAGGTTATGCCGTTGGGGGCAATCGAACCGTCAGATAAACGTAGACAATAGATAAGAAAAAAGCCAACGAATCAATTCATTGGCTTTTGGAAGTCATGGAATAACTAAACTGCGATTAAGAACGCTTTGGCTGCTGGTACGTTTTACCTGCGGCTTGGTACGTTTCTTTTTGCTTCATATCAAACATTGCGTAGAAGAACCAAGCGATGAATTTAATAACATCATCACCTTCGTTCATGATCCACTCTGCAAGCTCTTGTGCTTCGCCATTTTCGTCTTCATCATTAAATACATGATAAATACGTTGCTCGCCTTCAACTTCAGCAAGACGGAATTGACCCGCTAGCGATTGTGCCGCTTCAACGATGTCTTGGTCTTCACACGTTTTTAATGCTTCTAGCACTTGAGGAAGATTTTCTTTTTGGCATAGTTCTTTAACTAGTGTTTCAAATTCATTCTGTTGCATTTTAATTTAACTCTTTTAGTCAACATGTCATCTAGATAGCGCAATTTTAGCAGTAATTAAAATTTATTCGACAGGAATTCGTTTTAATCCTTGATATTTCGCCTTCACTTTGGCTTTATGGAGGTATTATTTACTTATAATTGAATGGATTCAGATGTCAGATAAATTAGAGACCAAATACGTCACCGCTGGTCGTAGCAAAAAATGGACAAAAGGCGTAGTAAACCCTCCTGTTCAACGCGCTTCTACTGTAGTATTTAATACTGTTGCTGAAAAAACGCACGCCATGATTAACCGCGCAAAACAAACGCTTTTTTATGGCCGTCGTGGCACAGAAACTCACTTTGCATTTCAAGATGCGATGGTTGAACTTGAAGGTGGTGCAGGTTGTGCGCTTTACCCTTGTGGTACTGCTGCGATTGCCAATGCGATTTTATGCTTTGTAAAAACCGGCGATCATATTTTAATGGTCGATGGCTGTTATGAACCGACTCGTGATTACTGTGAAACCATCTTAAAGAAAATGGGCATTGAAACCACCTATTACGACCCAATGATTGGTGAAGGCATTCGTGATCTAATTAAACCAAATACCACAGTGCTATTCACTGAATCCCCTTGTTCTATCACGATGGAAGTTCAAGACGTTCCGCTACTTGCTCGTATCGCGCATGAATCCGACATTGTCGTTATGCTTGATAATACATGGGCTGCGGGGGTGAACTTCTCACCGTTTGATCATGGCGTTGATATCTCTATTCAAGCCGCAACCAAATACATTGTCGGCCACTCTGATGTGATGCTTGGTACCGCAGTAGCGAACGAAAAACATTGGGATCAACTGCGTGAACAAAGCTATTTAATGGGCCAGTGTATTTCACCTGATGACGCCTATTTAGCGATGCGTGGTTTACGCACTATGGGCGTACGTCTAAAACAGCACGAAGCAAGCAGCATTAAAGTGGCTAAGTGGCTTGAGCAGCATCCACTGGTTGATCACGTTCGTCACCCTGCACTTGAAAGCTGCCCGGGCAATGAGTTTTATCAACGTGATTTTAAAGGCTGTAATGGCTTGTTCTCTTTTGTGCTAAAACAATCTGATAGCAAAGCGACAACGGCCCTGCTTGATGGCATGAGTCATTTTAGTATGGGTTATTCTTGGGGTGGGTTTGAAAGCTTGATCTTAGCGAATGAACCAAAAAGCTTTAATGCGTTAAGAACGGTGGCTCATCCTCAGTTTGAAGGGACTTTGATCCGCGTTCATATTGGCCTAGAAGATGTGGATGATTTGATTCACGATTTAGAAGAAGGATTAGCACGCTACCAAGAGACGCTATCTGCCTAATTCAGTAGTTTAATCTGGCGTTGAACACAAAAATGGCGATTACAGTTATACCTGTTAGTCGCCATTTTTATATCTGTCTGTATTTAATATCAATGCTGATAAAAAATTAACGCTTTCTTTCTTGTTTTGTTAATTCAAAATCGAATTCGTCGGGAAAAAGGATTTGCCCTTCTTCGTTTTGATTTGGGAATACTACAACCGCTAATTCATCATCTTCAAGACCTGTTGTCCAGCGACTGTGCCATTTGTTTAATGAAATAGACTCTGCTTTACATACGTCCCATTCACCTGTTGCCCATGCTTCTGCAAACTCTTTATTTGGCCATACAGGAACGCAATCTTCTTCTTCGGTATTCAACATCACACAACCGTGTTCATCAGTCAAAATCCAAATTTCACGATTAGCGACAACTTCTTTCATAAAGTAAGTAAAACGCTCTTCTTCATGAGAATTTACGATTTTGTCCATTGCTTGTTGATCTAATTGGCTCATTTACTGTTCCTAATATGTGGACTGCATTTGTATTATCCAGATAGAATATCACAAAAAAAGCCCATACTAGATATTCTAATATGGGCTTTTGAACATTTATTCTATGCGTCTATTTTAGTATTCGACGACTTTAATTTTATGGAACATGCGATACAACACAGGAACCACAATTAAGGTCAGTACGGTTGCGAAACCTAGACCAAACATAATGGTTACCGCCATTGGTTTAAAGAAGGTATCTGGTAATAGTGGGATCATACCTAAAATGGTCGTAATTGCTGCCATACAAACCGGACGAACACGGCTTAACGCGGCATCAACGACTGCATGGTAGGGTTCTTTTCCTGAGTGTATTTCTATCTCAATTTGATCAAGAAGTACGATACCATTTTTCAATAACATGCCACTCAAACTCAAGAAGCCAAGCAGTGCCATAAAGCCAAATGGGGTATTGAGTAAGAGCAGACCACTGGTTACACCAATGAGTGCCAATGGCACCGTTAACCAAACAATCACCGACTCTTTCACACTGTTAAACAAGAACACAGTCACTAAGAACATGAACAAGTAACCCATTGGCATGGTTTGGAACAATGACGCTTGTGCATCACGAGACGATTCATATTCACCGCCCCACTCCAAGCTATAACCCGTAGGGAAATCAATCGCTTCAATTTGTGGCTGTAAACGCTTTTGTAATGTTGCGGCAGTTTCTTCCCCTAAAATATCAGGGTCAGCCATTACCGTTAGCATACGTTTACGGTTTTTACGCACAACCAGAGGATCTTCCCAAATCACGTCATAACCTAGCACCACTTGTTGTAATGGTATGTATTGTGACAGCGCTGGACTCCAGATCTTCATTCCTTCAATGGTGCTAATATCTACACGTTCATTTTCAGGCAAACGAGTAACGATTGGCATCAATGTTGTCCCATCACGGTACACACCAATGGCTTTACCTGAGAACGCCATTTCAAGCAGTTCATTAACATCCGTTTTGGAAATACCGTATCGACGCGCCTGACTTTCGTTAAATTGAGGCTCAAGTACCTTAGTACGCTCACGCCAATCATGACGTACGTTTGTTGCACCAGAATCGTTATGCATTACCTCAATAACCTGTGCCGCTAAACCACGTAATATTGTAGGATCAGCACCTACAATTCGTGCTTCCACTTTTGCACCGCCACCTGGCCCTAACTCAATCAGTTTTAATTTGTATTGAATTTGAGGATAGTTGGCTTCGATATGTTGACGAAGCTTGTCCATTAGATCAGGTAACGCTAAGTAATCATCCACACGCGTCATTATCTCACCATAAGCTGCATAGCTCTTCTCTGGTGCGTAAGTCAGCATGAATCGTTGTAGACCTTTACCTGCGGTTGTTGTCACATGTTCAATATGATTTTGCTCTAAGATCCACTCTTCTAACTCTTTTAATGTTGCATTAGTCGAGCGAATATCTGTCCCTTCAGGCATCCATACATCCACCATAAAGATTGGGGTTGTCGATGATGGGAAGAAAGACTGTTTAACTTTAGTAAAGCCATACATGCTGCCGCCAAGTGCAATAACCAAGATGATCATCGTCACCGCTGAGTAACGCATACAGAACTCAAGAAATCGCTTATAAATAACAAAGATCATCCCATTGTATGGGTCTTTTTCTTCTAAGCTTTCCTCGTCATTTTGCACTGTCTCTTTAAAGAACAAAGAAGCGAAAAACGGAGTAAGAGAAATGGCGGTAAACCAACTCAGCATCAGTGAAATAAGCAGAACAGTAAATAAGGTCCCACAATATTCACCAGTTGCATCATCCGATAGACCAATAGGCGCAAAAGCAGTTACCGCAATAACGGTTGCACCTAATAATGGCCATTTAGTTTGCGTAACAATATCGGTAGCCGCTTGCAGGCGAGTTCGTCCTTTTTGCATACCAATGAGTATGCCTTCGACCACCACAATGGCGTTATCCACGAGCATACCAAGAGCAATAACCAAGGCACCAAGTGAAATACGCTGTAAGTCAATCGCAAAGTACTTCATGAATACAAATGTGCCTGACACTGTCAGTAACAAAATAAGGCCAATCAATAAGCCTGAACGTACGCCCATGAAGAACAGTAAAACGATGATAACGATAGCAACGGCTTGACCAAGACTGACCACAAAACCACTAACGGATTTATCGACTTCTTTTGGTTGGCTGTAGATCTCTGAAATATCAATACCAATGGGCTGTTGTTCTTTCAGCTCTAGCATTCGCTGATCAACCAGTTTCCCGATCTCGACAACGTTAACGCCAGCACTAAAAGAAATCCCCATATTCAAGGCAAAATTACCATTAAAGTTAACTAAATTGCTTGGTACTTCAACATAACCACGTTTAACTTCGGCAATGTCTTTTAGGTAAATAAGGCCTTGTGCCCCGCCTTCGGTAATAATTAAATCACCAAGTTGTGACACATCTTCAAACTCGCCCGTTGGGTGTATTTGAATGTATTCAGAACCTATTTTTACTGCACCTGCACTCGATACTGTATTTTGGTTTGATAGTAAGCCATATAACGTTTGAGGTGAAATACCAAGGCTTGTCATTCGTTTTAATGACGCTTCAATAAAGACTTGCTCTTGTTGCACACCAGAAACGGAGACCTTACTTACTCCATCAACCAATTCTAGTTCACGACGTAAATAATCAACATAATCAAGCAACTCTTTATAAGAATACCCTTGCCCAGTAACGGCTAAAAGTACGCCATATACGTCACCAAAATCATCAATAACAGACGGTTCACCAACACCCGGAGGTAATTGACGCTTCAAGTCATTCACTTTTCGACGCAGTTCATCCCAAATTTGAGGAAGATCATCAGGCCCATAATTGTTTTTCATGGTTACCGTTATTTGTGATAATCCACGGCTTGAAATTGAATTTACTTCATCAACATAAGTTAGCTGTTGAATAGCTTTCTCTATTGGATAAGTAACCTCTTCTTCTACCTGTTCAGGGGTTGCTCCTGGGTAATTGGTTACTACCATGGCGTCTTTAATGGTGAAGGCTGGGTCTTCTAATCGCCCCAAGCCAAAGAAAGCCGATGCACCACCAATCATAAAGATCAGAGTCAACATCCAGCTAATCACTTTATTTTGTATAAAGTAAGCTGCAATTCCTTTTTCTTGACTCATTATTTCTCCTCCGTATTGATGATATTCACCTCTAGGCCGTCACGTAATCGTGAGACGCCTGCAATAACAATACGATCTCCTGTTGAAACACCATCGACAACTCGTAATCCAAACGATGTCGCTTTGGTTGTTACTACTTTTTGTTTTTTTACTTTATTGTCAGAATCGACAACCCAAACGTATTTTTCTTTTTTATCAATCTCATCACCATCTTCATTAAATATGGCTTCAATAGGGATAATTAGCCCAAATTGGTTGGCTACATTTAATGAGCTCTGTTCTGTAGTGACTTCAACAGCCATACCATCCAGAATAAATTGGTCTTCTGGCATTGGCATGGTTAAGGTAACAAGATACGCTCCAGACTCTGGATCAGGCTCTGTTGTATACTCTTTCACTTTTGCATCGTAAGACTGTCCATTATCAAGGCGAACAGATGCTTGAATTAACTCTACAACACCTTGGTTTGGTTGCTTTGAATATAATTTATCAGGTACTTGAACAATAATATCAACGGAATCTTTGTTGTTAATATTCACTATTTGCTGACCTACTTGAATTGTTTCAAATTGCTCAATACTTACTCGTGAAATAACACCATCAATTGGGGCTTTTAGTTCAGTAAAACTCAGTCGAAGTTTCGCTAGCTCTAAATCAGCTAATGCTATTTGACGCTGCGCGGCTAATTCATCAAATTGCGACTTTGCCAGTAAGCCTTTATCAACTAATGGTTTTGAACGTTTATATTGGCTGTTTGCAACACTGTACCTTGCGCGCGCATTATCAACATCGATGTTGAAATCGGTTTTATCTAATACTGCTAATACTTGCCCTTTTTTAACTGTCTCACCTGGACGAACATTAAGTTCCTTAACTTCGCCAGAAAGTCTAAAGCTTAAATGGGAACGATCAGCCGCTGTTGCAACAGCAGGAAGATAAAGGCGATCACTGACTAAACCTGAATCAATATTTTTAACGATAACATTAGGAGCTTCTATTTCTGTATCCATAGGGGCTGGACTGCAAGCAGTGAGTAATATCGCTGTTGAAAGTAAGGATAGTTTCATTAAATTCTGCATAATTATAATCCTCTCTCCTTAACCCATTTGCGTACTTTCATTCCTTCTTCTAGTCCAGAAATACCTGAAGATACAATTTGCTCAGAATCATTAAGCCCCGAAATTACTTGTCGTTTTTCATTCAACTCTATCGCGATTTTCTCAACGATCCCTTGCTCAGAAACACGCCATACATAAGTGGTATCGCCGTCTTGTTCAATCGCTGAAAGCGGAAGCTTCTCACTGCCACCTTTTGGAATAGTCACTTTCACTTGGCCTGACATTCCCGGTAATATGCCTAAGTCTTTTGGTCTTGGCATGCTCATTTTTACCGTGTAACTTGATGTCTTGCTATCTGCTTCGGTATCAATTTCTTCAAATTCTAGAGGAAAACTAACCGTTGGGAATGAATCGAAAGTAACGGAAGCGGAGACTTGAGTAAAACTAAAGCGTTGCAATAGATAATCAGGAAGTTGAAAGGCAACATATAAGATATCATTGGTTTGAATATGCATAATGGGTTGCTTAGCAGTGACATATTCATAATTTTCAGCAGGTAATAACGAAATGGTGCCATCATAAGGAGCACTTAATTGGGTATAGCTTAAATTAGCACTGGCTTGATCTAACGTCGCTTTCGCTGTTTTTCTGTTCGCTACAGCACTGTCGTAATCTTGCTCTGAGACGACTTTGTCTTTACGCAGTTTTTTAATACGTTGGTATTGAACATCAATCAGTCTGTACTGTGCTTGTGCCTGCTTTTGAATCAAACGATACTCATCAGGGTTTATTGTTGCTAGTAACTGCCCTTTGGTAACTAATTGACCCGCATGAACATCTAAGCTATTAAGTTGACCGGGAACCCGAAAGGCAAGAACTGCTTTATCTCCGGCTTCAGCTTGCGCTGGAAACAATCGAGAAGTTTCATGATCGCCAACAGTGACGGTCATTATTTTAGCTGGTCGCGACTCTGGTTCAGCAATTACTGGGGCTTGTTTTCCACACCCAATAAGAAGCGTTGAACTTAACACCGTCGCTACCATCGTTTTTTTGAACATAAACCGTTCCTTGTAATGGTATATATAAGAATTATTCCTCATATCCCTACCGTCATCCAGTCAATAAGAATAATAAGTTATAAAAATACTCTTATTTATTCTTTTTTATGATTTTTCCCTTTTTCATACTCAGCACGAAAATCAGGCATAACTTGATCGCAAATGCCAAAATATGGCGCTTCACGTAACCCTAAAATATAGGCTTCTTGAGAACAATAGATAGTCGTTCCAGAGGTATGCCCTTCAAGGTACGCATTATAGAATGCCTCCGTAACCGCCTCCTCTGGGTTTGCACTTTCTAGAGTTTCCTTTTCTTGAACTAAAAAGCCATTTTTTGCTCTTTGCTCTCCATATTGGAACCAATCATCCGTATTTTTTTCTTTTACTTCAGATTGTGAAGCTGTACAGCCAACTAATAACAACATCATTAGACTAACAACTTTCTGCTTCATACTTCCTCCAAGAACAATCTAAATCACATAATATCAACAACATAATAACTTAGTTTAGACCTAAATAGTTAACATTAAAAACACAAGTATAAAAAAAGCACTCAATTTATGAGTGCTTTCTTAAATCCTAGAAATATAAATCAATTAATTCATTTCAGCGATTTTAACTTTCCATGTATCTGGGCCGATTTGATGCGCATTTGCCCCTGTTGAATCAACAGCAACCGTTACTGGCATATCTTCCACTTCAAATTCATAAATGGCTTCCATTCCCAAGTCTTCAAAAGCCACTACTCGTGCTTTTTTAATCGCTTTAGCTACTAAATAAGCCGCACCGCCTACCGCCATCAAATACACGGCTTTTTTATCCTTAATAGACGCAACCGTTGCTGGGCCACGCTCTGCTTTACCAATCATGCCCATTAAGCCCGTATCAAGCATCATATCGGTAAATTTATCCATACGAGTGGACGTTGTTGGGCCAGCAGGGCCTACGGCTTCATCACCAACCGCATCAACTGGGCCGACGTAGTAAATAAACTTACCATTGAAGTCAACGCCCTCAGGTAAACCCTCTCCACTTTCAATCATGCTTTGAAGACGCTTATGCGCTGCATCACGGCCTGTTAAGATTTTCCCAGTTAACAGAACCGTTTCACCCGTTCGCCATTCTTGTACGTCTTCTTTTGTGATCGTATCAAGGTTAACTCGGCGTGTATTAGCACCGGCTTCCCACGTAATATCTGGCCACTCTTCAAGTTTTGGTGGTTGTAAGTCCGCCGGGCCTGAGCCATCAAGTGTAAAATGAACATGACGAGTCGCTGCACAGTTTGGGATCATGCATACGGGTTTTGATGCTGCATGAGTTGGTGCGGATTTGATTTTTACATCAACAACGGTTGTTAAACCACCAAGGCCTTGCGCACCAATACCAAGCTTATTCACGCGATTAAAGATATCAAGACGAAGCTCTTCTTCTGCGTTTTCAGGACCACGATCGATCAACTCTTGAATATCGATATGCTCCATTAATGATTCTTTTGCTAATACAGCTGCTTTTTCAGCGGTTCCACCAATACCTATACCTAGCATTCCTGGTGGACACCAACCGGCTCCCATTAATGGTAAGGTCTTTTCTACCCATTCCGCCACATCATCTGAAGGATTTAGCATCACCATTTTTGTTTTATTTTCAGAGCCGCCGCCTTTTGCTGCAATCTGAATCTCAACCTTATCACCTGGTACCATATTAATATGAACTACCGCAGGCGTATTGTCTTTTGTATTAATTCGCTTACCCGCAGGATCAGAAAGTACTGAAGCTCGAAGTGGGTTATCTGGATTCGTGTACGCCTGACGAGTTCCTTCATCAATCATTTGCTGGACGGTTAAATCTCCTTCCCAGCATACATTCATGCCGATATTAACAAAGCAAGTTACTATCCCCGTATCCTGACAAATAGGACGATGCCCTTCAGCCGACATACGTGAATTTATTAAAATTTGAGCGATTGCGTCTTTCGCCGCTTGGCTTTGTTCTCTGTGATATGCTTTTTCTAGTGCTTGAACAAAATCAAGTGGGTGGTAGTAAGAAATATACTGTAATGCATCAGCCACTGAGCTGATCACGTCTTCATTGCGGATGATAGTTTCTTTACCAACAGTCATCATTAAATCCTCTTATATATATGCTTCCATGGCGTGTTAAGTCTGTTTTTTTACTTAGTGACGTGAGCGATCACCAATCTATTATTTTCTTTTAGAACAGCCAATATGATACTCTTGCTCCCCATCCAAGGCTATCGTTGCTCATCACATTCTGGTTATAAAACTTAAAATGAACAATCAATTAGATGCAAAACCACTTATTACCCTACTTGATTATCAATCTACTTCTGTGGTTGATTTATTTTCTGCCATTGAAAGCCAACCTTGGGCAATGCTGCTGCATTCATCTGCCAAAGAACATGTTGATAATCGTTACGATATTTTAGTGGCGGATCCAATAGCAACATTGCAAACCCACCAAGATGTCACTTCTATTAATGTCATAGGAAAGCAGCCTGTAACCAGTGAAGCCTGCCCTTTTAAACTGCTTGCACATTATCAAGAACGATTAACGCCTCATTGCCATTCAATAAATGGTCTTCCTTTTATTGGCGGAGCGTTAGGTTACTTCAGTTATGACTTAGGTCGCCGAGTTGAATCTATGCCTAGTATTGCTGAGCGAGATATTCCAACCGCTGATATGGCTGTTGGGATCTATGACTGGGCCCTAATTGCTGATCATAAAACGTGTACCCTCACTTTAATACAACCACAAGGGAGTAATCGTCTCTATTGGCTACAGCAATTTATAGCGATAAAAGAAAAGAAAGCTGATTTTAATTTAGTGTCTGAATGGCAATCGAATATGACTCAAGCGGAATATAGCGCTAAATTTGATGCGATTCAGGAATACCTTAAATCAGGAGATTGCTATCAAATTAACCTTGCTCAGCGTTTTCATGCTCAATATCAAGGTTCAGAATGGTTAGCGTATCAAAAATTGGCAACCCAAAATGGGGCACCCTTCTCTGCGTTTATTAGAACCCCAGAACTTACCATCTTGTCCGTCTCACCAGAGCGTTTTTTACAGGTAAAAGATCGTAAAATAGAAACAAAGCCCATTAAAGGTACTCGCCCTCGCTCAAATGATCCTGAATTAGATGCTAAAGAAGCGGATATTCTTCGTCATAGCGCTAAAGATCGCTCTGAAAACTTAATGATTGTCGATTTACTGCGTAATGACATTGGACGAGTATCCAAGCCTGGATCGGTAAAAGTGCCTAAATTATTTGATATTGAAAGCTTTCCTGCTGTTCATCATCTAGTAAGTACAATTACTGGCGAATTAGATGACAACTATACTATTAGTGATTTATTGAGTGCTTCTTTTCCCGGAGGATCAATCACTGGGGCTCCCAAAATTAGGGCTATGGCGATTATTGAAGAGCTAGAGCCTCATCGTCGTAACTTATATTGTGGCAGTATTGGTTATATTAGCCGTTGTGGGAATATGGATACGAGTATTACTATACGCACATTAATAGCCTACCAAGATACAATATACGCTTCAGCGGGCGGCGGTATTGTTGCCGATAGCCAAACTGAACTAGAATATGAAGAGACACTGCATAAGCTAAGCAAAATTTTACCCATTTTATAGTTATAAGGATCGGTTTATGGATACGCATTTACTTTCTTATTTGTTACTTCATAAACCAATTGATTACAGTTCCAGTTTACTCTCCCATCCACGACTAACGAACGGCAGTTTTAAGTCTGCTGCTGTTCTTGTTCCTATCGTAAAAAGAGAATCTGGTTTCAACCTAATTTTAACTCAAAGAGCGTCACATTTACGTCATCATCCTAGCCAAATTAGCTTCCCTGGAGGCAAGGTTGAACCCTTCGATTTATCCCTAATTCATACTGCGATTCGTGAAACAAATGAAGAAATTGGCATTGATCCTGCGCACATAAAACCATTAGCAAAACTTAACACAATACCAACAATATCTGGCTATAAAGTAACCCCTATCATTGCATTGATTGATGAAAATTATACCACCGCAATCGATTACGGTGAGGTTAGTAGCACATTTGAAGCACCGATAAATCATCTAATTAACCCTAAAAACACCTATAAACACCTATAAACACCACGTATTTAACAAAAATCATACTTATGATCTGATTTTTATTCCTTTTGATAAAAAACTCATTTGGGGTATTACCGCTGAAATAATTCACGCAATGAATTACATTACAACTTAGAAAATTTAGCATTAATGATAAGTTTTTCTAATAGTTAATCTACAACTACTGTGATCATTATCAATTATTTTTGGATCTTCGTTCATCTTTTTTCATTTTAAGATCTGGGTCAAAGTTTTTCTCGTCAAAATAACGACAATAGCGCCGTTCCCAAAATTCCTGTTCTAAAAATTAAGAGTAAAATTATGCAAACAACAAATACTGCATCAATAGATGCAAAAAAAACAAAGTGGACTTATAAAGACTTCACTTGGTGTCTTTCTCTTTTCGGTACTGCGGTAGGTGCTGGTGTTTTATTCCTTCCAATTAAAGCTGGCGCTGGTGGTTTTTGGCCTCTAGTTATCCTTGCATTAATCGCAGCACCAATGACTTGGTTCGCACACAAAAGTTTGGCTCGTTTCGTTCTTTCTGCTAAAAATCCAGATTCTGATATTACCGATACGGTAGAAGAGCATTTTGGTAAGACAGGCGCGAACCTAATCACTTTTGCCTACTTTTTCGCGATTTACCCAATTGTACTTATTTACGGTGTTGGTATCACAAACACAGTAGACTCTTTCATGGTTAACCAAATGGGCATGGAATCTATTCCACGCTGGTTATTATCAGGTGTGCTTATCACTCTGATGACATGTGGTGTTGTATTTGGTAAAGAACTAATGCTGAAAGCAACTTCTGCAATGGTTTACCCTCTTGTATTCATCCTAATGGCTCTTTCTGTATACCTAATCCCTGGTTGGAACACATCTATGATGTCTGTTTCTCCTGATTGGGGTTCAATGCCTTCTGTTGTTTGGTTAGCGATCCCAATCATCGTTTTCTCTTTCAACCACAGCCCAGTTATCAGCCAGTTCTCTAAAGAACAACGTCGTGTATACGGTGAAAATGCAGTTGCTAAAACTGACATGATCACTGGCGGTGCGGCAATGATGCTAATGGGTTTCGTTATGTTCTTCGTTTTCTCTGTAGTTCTTTCTCTATCTCCAGAGCAACTAGCACAAGCGCAAGCGCAAAACATCTCTGTACTTTCTTACCTAGCAAACGTACATGAATCTCCACTTATCTCTTACTTAGGTCCAATCGTTGCTTTTGCTGCGATTACTTCAAGCTACTTCGGTCACTTCCTTGGTGCTCATGAAGGTCTTGTTGGTCTAGCTAAATCTCGTTCAAAAGCACCTATTGCTAAGCTTGAGAAATTCTCTCTTATCTTCATCGTTGTTACTACATGGATCGTTTCTATCATCAACCCAAGTATCTTAGGTATGATTGAAACTATGGGTGCGCCAATGATTGCCGCTATCCTATTCCTTATGCCTGTATTCGCAATGCGTAAAGTTCCTGCAATGGCTAAGTACAAAACTTCAGCACCTGTGCAAATCTTTACAGCATTATGTGGTGTTGCAGCGATTACTTCTGTAATCTACGGCGCTCTTTAATAACTAGTTTATAAATCCTTATAAGCATTAGTTACACGAAGTTAATAATAATGATAATAAAGCCCCCTCTTTTGGGGGCTTATTCGAGGTAATAACATGATTAGTGTTTTTGATATCTACAAAATCGGAGTTGGTCCTTCTAGCTCCCACACCGTTGGTCCAATGAAAGCTGGTAAAGAGTTTATCGACGATTTACGTGGCATGGGCAAACTGCGTGATATCACTAAAATCACTGTTGATGTTTACGGTTCATTATCACTGACAGGGAAAGGTCACCATACTGATATCGCTATCATTATGGGTCTGGCAGGTAACACGCCAGAACACGTAGATATTGACTCTATTCCGGGCTTCATCGCTCGTGTTGAAGAAACAGAGCGCTTACCTGTTGGCATGCACTGCCACACGGTAGAATTTCCAAAAGAAGGTGGAATGAATTTCCACACAACTAACCTGTCACTTCACGAAAATGGTATGCAAATCCATGCGTGGGTTGATGGCGACGTTGTTTACTCTAAAACATACTACTCTATCGGTGGTGGTTTTATTGTTGATGAAGAAAACTTTGGTAAAGAAGTTGAATCATCAATTCAAGTTCCTTACGCATTTAATTATGCCTCTGAATTAGTTGATTTATGTAAAGAGAATGGACTATCTATTAGTACATTAGTAATGAAGAACGAACACGCTATTCTTGCAGAAGATGAAGTTCGTACTTACTTTGCAAAAATCTGGAAAACCATGCGTGATTGTATGGAAAAAGGCATGAGCACTGAAGGTATCCTACCTGGGCCTCTACGTGTTCCTCGTCGTGCAGCTGCACTTCGCCAGCAACTACTGACTTCTGAAAAGACATCGAAAGATCCAATGGAAGTGGTTGATTGGGTCAACATGTATGCATTTGCTGTAAATGAAGAAAATGCTGCAGGTGGCCGTGTTGTTACTGCTCCAACCAATGGCGCATGTGGCATCATCCCTGCTGTTTTAGCTTACTATGATAAGTTCATCCAAACAGTAACAGAGAAAGATTACATCCGTTACTTTGCAGCTTCTGGTGCGATTGGTGGCCTTTACAAGAAGAATGCGTCAATCTCTGGTGCTGAAGTAGGCTGTCAAGGTGAAGTTGGTGTAGCTTGTTCTATGGCTGCTGCTGGTCTTGCTGAGCTTATGGGTGGAAGTCCTGAGCAAGTATGTATGGCCGCTGAAATTGCAATGGAGCATAACCTAGGCTTAACTTGTGACCCTGTTGCAGGTCAAGTTCAAGTTCCTTGTATCGAGCGTAATGGTATTGCTGCTGTTAAGGCAATCAACGCGACACGTATGGCACTTCGTCGTTCATCTGCTCCTCGTGTTTCACTTGATAAAGTTATCGAAACAATGCTTGAAACAGGTAAAGACATGAACGCTAAATACCGTGAGACTTCTCAAGGTGGCTTAGCGATTAAAGTTATCTGTTAATCACAACAGACTTTACTTAAAGCAATAATGAGGGCGAATATCGCCCTCTTTTTATTTCTCCCCATTCCATTTACATCTTCTATACTAAATATATGCATCAATTTGATGAATAAACCACCTTTACTATTAACAAATGAATCAGTTACTGCAATAATGCAGTCATGCAAATAATTAGTACATTTCAATTATGAATAAGAAAAAACATACTCTTTCACCAAGAGCTCAAAAATTAAGAGCTGAATGGACAGGAATGGAAAGTGAACATCGTTTCATTTCACACTCATTTAATTGCGTTAAAATCCATATTCATACACCTGATGACGGTATGTATAACCGCTCTGTTGGTTGCCTAAAAGAAGGCCGAGAAAAAGCCTTAAAAGAAGCAATTAAGCAACGAAATAAAGTCGGTAAAGAATTATGGGGAAATTGTTGGAACATGGTTCTTAACTACCCTAGCCTGTTTGAGCGCTTACCTCACAGCTTAGAGCCTGATATTATCACGAAAAAACGCACCTTACTTTCAGGTGAAGTGCGCACAACAGATTACTATATCGTTCGTTGGAAAGAGATCGTTGATGGTGAATATAAACCAAAGAGCCGATTGTTCTCTCATGGTAACGGCAACGACAAATTAAGCGCTTACAGTAAAGCAAAGAAAGTCATGCTTGAAGTAAATAAAGACTTTATTCCCGTACTAAAAAAAATGGGTCGCTTTAATATCGTTAAAGTGATCTAATTTAAATCTTCATATACAAAAATGGCGGATAAAGTTATCCGCCATTTATATTTCGATTAAATTAACCTGAAAGATACTACATCCCTCTTTTAGTCGAGTTATAACCTCGTAAATAATCATATTTAAACTCTTTACTGATATCGTCACACACTCCAGTATAAACTCCACCTTTAGTTCCTAATTCAAATGCGTCTTGTCCGCAATATTCTTGTAATCCCTTTTTATATCCCGCAACGTACGCATCATAATTAGAGACTTTAAGCTCCTTGCCATCTAAAAGATCAACTATTTGTTCTTTAGATTCAAAATTCCAACCTTTTTGACCTGTTTCTAAACCATAAGTAGCCCAATCGCTGTCCTGTGTAGATGTTAATGGTACTGTACTTGAACAGGCTGCTAGAAAAAGTGAAACCATTATAACTAAAATTGCTTTCATAACTTCTTACCCTCTTATTTATCTATTCATCCATGCTCCGTATAACTAAATTACATTCCACCAGCGGTTGAATGCATACCGTTAATATAATCTTGGCGGAAAAAGGGATCTATTCGATCACATATACCATTGTACTGCTTCCCTACTACACCTAGCATATACGCACTTTGATCGCAGTACTCTTCCTGACCTTTAGTATACCCATCTAGATAAGCTTGATAATTCTCTTCGCTTACCGCTTTGCCATCTGACAATTTAACTAATTTGGTTTCTGATTGGACAATCCAACCTTTCATTGCTCTATCATAACCAAAGGCTTGCCAATCGCCATCAACCTTTGAGCTTGGCGGTGGTGTTGTTGAGCATGCAGCTAAAAGTAAAACAGTAAAAAGAACCGTTAAATATTTCATCATTCTGACCCTCTACAATAAACACATTATCTATTACGTTAAGTGTATCAGGTCAGATCATTAATATTTATAAAACTTGGCTAACCAATAGTAAAAAACCAAATAATAAGGTTAACCCCAACGCTACATGACCACCTTCAGCTTCATAAATGTGAGCTGAAGTTTCATTGTCATTGCCTTTTTTCTTTCTCAGCGAAACCACCATTGCTAATGGAATAAAAATAGCGAGGAATACTAAGATAACACCGGCATAACCTAATACAGATAAGAACTGATCCGCAGCTAAACTCGCACCCAATAACGGTAAAACAAAAGTACACACATAAGTCACTACCTTATTATGTGAAATCATGTCTTTATTTTGATTATAAAGTGCCATTGCCACACCCAAAAACGATGTTAGCAGAGCCAGAGAAGTAAAGATCGAAAGGATTATTTCAATGTATTCATTTTTCGCACTAAATGTTTGAATTAAATCTGAGATATTAGAAAAGTGAGTAAGCTCATCAGCGTTTAAGTTCCCAACAACTGCATATAGCCAAACTAAATAGCAGATCAGTGGAATGATAGAACCTAGGATAATCATATTTCTTAACTGTTTACTTGTGGCCTCTTTATTATAAGTTACAAGCGACGGTATCACAGGCATTGAAGCAAAGCTGGTAAACAGAATCGTACTTGTGCCAAATAGCATTCCTTTATCCGTATTTGTTACTTGTGTTAAGTTATCAACAGATATCCCTGGGACCAAAATAATCAAGGTAATCGCCAACATTGATATCATAAATAGGAATAAAACGCGGTTAAGCTTATCTATAATTTGAGTTCCACACACCACAAACATACTTGCGACAAGTGTAAATCCGATTTGCGCTACTTCTATGCTCATCTCAATATCAAACATGGCAAGTATGCGCTTTAAAAGATCTGCAGCCCCTAAAATATAAGCAATAAGCATACAAATAAGCAGCAAATAAAATAGAGCATTAGTGATCACTTGACCACCTTTACCTAACGTTCTGTTGGCAACGGTATTGATACCAAAAGCCAACTCAGTCTTTGAGCATGCCTCAGTTAAAAGTAAAGCCGAATATGTCGTACCGGCACAAATGATTAGCATCAAAAATGTGCTATAAAAAAGACCAAATTGCGCCAATACCATAGGAATTGCTAACATTCCAGCGCCAAGAGCAGTACCTGAAAGGATTAATGCACTGCCAAATAATTTAAAATTCATTGTGTATTCTTATTTCGTGAAAATGATTACTCATAAAGAGTAAAAGCATGTGCTCTACCAGTAACATAAAGCACAAATATATTAGTGGCTAAATAACTTGAGAAACCAATAAAAAAGTACCAAAAACAAAAGAGAAGATAAGCATTGCAACTCCTCCTTCAGCTAAATAGCCTTTCGTCTGAGTCTCAACTTTTCGAAGTTGAACAACCATAGCAAGTGGAACAAATACCGCTAAGAAAACCAAAATAATCCCAGCGTAGCTTAAAACAGATAAGAACTGATCCGCGGCATAAACTGCACCAAGTAACGGCAGAATAAAGCTGATCACATAAGTTACTGCTTTATTTTGCTTAAACGTATCTTCATTTTGAGTGAACAACGCCATTGCAACACCTAAAAATGACGTCAAGAGCGCAAGTCCAGTAAAGCTAGATAACACAAGATTAATAAAAGCATGCTCGGCACTAAATACTGAGATCAACTCTGATACATTTGAAAAGTGAGTAATTTGTTCAGGTGTTAGGTTACCTACCACTGCATATAACCATACTAAATAACATACCAATGGAATTGCAGAGCCAATGATCACCATATTTCTTAATTGCTTTGGCGTTGCTTCATGGTTATAGGAAACCAAAGATGGGATTACAACCATAAAGCCAAAACTGGTAAAGATAATCGCACTGGTTTGAACTAATTCAATGCCATTTGAATTTGATACTTGAAGGAGATTATCTAATTCGATCCCCGGAACCAAAAATACAAGAGTCAGCAACAGCATGAATAGCATTACCGCAAAAAGTACACGGTTTAACTTATCAATTACTGCAGTTCCAGAAGCAACAATCACACCTGAAACCAAGGTAAATGCAATTTGGCTTTGCACTAAGGATAAATTCAATCCAACATTTCGAAGTAATTTATTGAGTAAATCTCCGGCGCCTAAAATGTAAGCCATCAGAAGACAAATAAGTAAAGCATACAACAAACCATTCGTGACTAGTTGCCCTCCTTTACCTAAACTTTTGCGAGCGATGGTGTTCATACCTAAACCACCACCCACATTAATACTTGCTTCTAGCAGCAATAAAGCGGCATAAGTCGTTCCTACAAAGATCAATAACATCAATGCAGTACCCCAAATCAGGCCAAATTGAGCCAATACCATTGGGATTGCCAGCATACCAGCGCCTAGCGCAGTACCTGAAATAATAAGTGAGCTTCCGATTAATTTTAAATTCATTGTTATTCCTTCGTTCTATATTCGAGTTTGAGCTTTAGTTTTATTTTTTGTCAAATTCAACGCGCAAAAAGCCATCCACAAAGATAACGCGGTTGAAATTAGAGCTTATTAATTACGAATAAAAACGGAGAAATCGAAAATACGAGAAGAAGTGAAACGCGAGAAACTGAGACGAGAAAAAGCGTAGAGAAAGAACAACTGATGATTTGAAACCAGAGTTATGGGGTGAACCTTCTGTAGGCTCCAACAATGGGCCTGATGTTAATTGGAAAATCATGTGTACATCCTAATTAGTCACATTCCATTTATAATAATAGGCCGTAAATCCCTTACAGACCGAACTACCAAACTAGTAGTCCGATCCATTCTATATAATGAACTTAGCAATGCAACCCTTAAATAAAACTTGTTTCCCCATCCTTTAGCCTCTACTAAGTTATTTATCCATTTCTTACTTTTTAAACCTTAAAAATGATTACCCTTTCAAATATTGAACATGCGCTTCCATCTCTTCGCCAATTTCTTTACGCATATTCATTAGTTTGATTGCTGAATCTCTTAACTTAATGTCTTCTTCTGTCTCTGGTACCCACTCAGGAACTGACGTCGGTTTACCATTTCCATCAACCGCCACCATGATAACGATACAATGCGTGGTTAAACGGTTATTCTGCTCTTTGGGATCGCTTGCTTGCACATCAATTGCAATATGCATAGACGATTTTCCGGTATAGATGACTTTACCTGTGACTTCTACAAGGTTGCCGACAAAGATAGGCTCAACAAAACGAATACCACCTGCGTATGCAGTAATACAATATTTACCACTCCACCCTGCCGATGATGCATAAGCGGCTAAATCGATCCATTTCATCACTGCACCACCGTGAACTTTACCACCAAAGTTCACATCCCCAGGTTCAGCTAAAAAGCGTAATGTTATTTCTCGTTTTGTTTTTCCCATTTTAAATTCCTTTTTACTGCATTACATTGTGCAAAATTAACTGACTTTTTTATATTGTTTTTCTAGCTCACTCACGCCTAAACCACTGCGCTTGGTGACTTTTATTTGGACTGGTATGCGTTCTTTCATCGCTTCGATGTGGCTTATCACACCAATCATTTTTCCTGATGCATTTAAGTTATCTAATGCATCAAGCGCCATGTCTAGCGTTTCACTATCTAGCGTACCAAACCCTTCATCTAAGAACAGTGAATCAATGCTTGTTTTGTGACTAACCAGATCAGAAAGTGCCAATGCCAATGCCAAACTAACAAGGAAGCTCTCTCCACCAGATAAGGTTTTTGTATCACGAACCACATCACCTTGCCATGTATCCAGCACTTGAAGCTCTAATCCATCACTGGCTTTACGTTTAAGCTCATAGCGGCCATGTAAGCGAGTAAGCTGTTTATTGGCTAAATAGACGAGATTCTCTAGCGTTAACCCTTGAGCAAATTTACGGAATTTATCGCCTTTTTGCGAACCAATTAATGAATGCAGATATTGAATATCATCGTATTCTGATTGATACGCTTCAATCGCTTCAAATAGTGCTTTTTGATTGGTTTTACGCTCGCTGTCTGAACGTAATGCTTGAGCGATTTCACCTTCACGTTTCACTAACGTCTCAGATTGAGATTTCACTTGGGCTAACTCAGCCTCAACCGTTTCTTTTGGCATTAATTGCCACTCTGCGGCTTTTGGCGCTTGATAATGGTGTTCTTTGATTTGCTGTGCACTCTCTAGCAAAGCGCCAGTTCGCTCAATCGCTTGTTGTATTTCCGTTTTTAAGCTGAGTAGCTGTTGGCGTTCTTCTTCTGAAATCAACGCCGCTTGGAATAACTCAAGCGTTTCAAATGGGCTTTGTAATAAAGCGCCTTTCCATACATCAGAACGATCTACCGATAGTTTTTCACAACTTAAATAACTCTCTTTAAGACTATTCAACTTGCCATCTAAAGCCGCAAGGTCTTGTACTAATGCTTGTAATTTCTGTTGCTCAACATCATACGTTTGCTCTGAAATTGACAGTTTCTCACTCATCATAAAGCGCGCTGTTTTTATCTCTTGTGTTCCAAACAACTCAATACGTTTTGCTTGTTGCTTCTCTAACTCTATTGTTAATGCTGACATTTCAGTTTGTGATTGTTGCTGTTGAGTGTTCAATTCAACCAATTGCTCGGCTAAATGAGCGTGATCACTTTGTAGCGTTTGCTGTTGTTGGGTTTGCACTTGCTGCTGTGTGATTTTTTTCTGAATTTGTTGTAAGTCTTGCTCTTTTTGTACAAACCAAGAGGTAATTTGAGTCAACTCTGGTGCATTAAAGCCTGCTTGCTCAATTTCGGTGACCAACTGCTGCTTAAGTTCCGTTTGACGCAATTGCAGCTGTTCTCTTTTTTGATTGTTATCTTGTTGCTGTTGAAGCGCCGTTTGGTGTGATTGACGATCAAAATTTAACGCCGCAGTGACAGCGTCAAGACGATGCTGAACTTGTTGTAATTGGTTTTGTTGCACTCGAACCTTATCACCCGCTTCGCGTAATTGCTTTGCTTGCTCATTAAGCGTAGATAAAGAGGCTTCACACTCACTAATGAACTGAGTAATCGAATCAGTATCGCCTAAGGTTAGAGTGAGTTGCGTTGTTTCTAATAACGTAGACCATTGCTTTTGCGTGGATTCAACCGTTTGTTGCCACTGCACTGATTGAGATTGGCAATGATCTTGTTTTATTTTAAGCGAATCTAATTGTTCACGTACTGATTTACCTTGCTCGACAATCTCTACGCGTTTCTGCTCGGCTTCTTTTTTACGTTGTATTGTCGCGCTCAAATCAAGCAATTGAGCTTGTTCTAATAGTGGATGATGCGTTGAACCACACAACGGACAATCTTGATCTTTTGCTAATTCTGCTCGATATTTTGCTAACTCGCCTTCTTGCTCGATTAAGGTAGTTAAATCGATGACTTGCTGCTCTTGTTGCTTAAACTGAGTCGCTAGTTCAGTACGCTGCTCATCCAATTTTTCAATGTCATTCGCTTGTGTTTTCTGCACAGTGGCAAGCATTTTCAGCTCTTTTGTCGCTCGTAAATACTCATTATTAGTATGAGTTAATTCAACACGGTATTGATGACGAGTCGTTAGTGCCGTTATCTGCTCAGTCAGTTGTGCTTCTGACCCTTTATCTTGCCATTGTTGTAATTCAAGCTCTGCGCACTTCGTCGCTTCTATTTCGTTATTAACGATAATTTGAGCTTGATTTAATTCTGCTTCTTTTTTATTGATAGCATCAAGCAGAGTCTCTAGCGCTGCATTCGCTGATGTCAATTGACCATCTAAAGAGGCAGTATCTTTATCTTGTTGTAAAATGTGGCTAACTTGGTTCTTCCACTGACCTAAATAACGTTCAATTTGCAGATCAGCTTTATGCTCTTCAACATAATTGGCTAATAAAGAAAGTTTCTCTGTTATGTCAGATAATGTTGCTGTTAGACCTTGTTGCTTTTTATTACCATCCTCAAGACGCGCAGTAAGGTTTGCGATTTGGTGCTGCTTCTCTTGAGATTGTTGAGTCAGTTGAGCAATCGCAGTATCTAGCGGTTGCACCGAATCATTAATTAAGTTTTCTAATGTTTTACTCTCACCTTTAATAGTATCAAGCTCTTGTTTTAGCTGTGTAACATGAGACTCAAGTGCTTTTTTATCACTGGCCTTTTGTTGGTGAGATTGCTCTGTCGTCTTTAATTCTTTAACCAACTCTTCAAAGCGAGTTTGTGCTTCTTGCCATAGTTGATATGGCGTACGCAGTTTTTCAGCAGGTTCACTTTGTGCTAAACGATGTAATTGTTCGCTGGCTTGTTTTTCTTTCTCTAATGCTAATTGATTATTATCAACCGCTTGCTGCCACTGGAGTTGGTTTTTCGCATCTGCAATCCACCACTCAACATGTGCTTGCCAATCTGCAAGTTGAGCTTGTTGCTGTTTTTGGTCCGTTTGCAGTTCAGCTTGCTCATCAATTAACGCTTGCTTATCTTCTTCAGACAGCAGCTCTACCCCTTCAGCTTTGGCTTTAAGCTCAGCTAATTTTTGTTTTGATGCAGTGTAATGCTCATGCACCTTCTCTGAGATCTGACCGTAGATCTCTGTACCTGTTAGCTCTTCTAATAAACCGGCACGATCATTCGCATCAGCATTTAAAAACGCCGCAAATTGACCTTGAGAAAGCATCATGGATTTTGTAAATCGAGAGAAATCTAAACCCGTAATCGAGTTGATTAGCTCATCTTTCTTTTTTACTTGCGTTGCTAATACTTTTTCAGAATCCACTTCTGCAAGCTCTACAGTAGCGGCTTGTAAGTTGCCATCCACTTTGCCACGTGAACGACGCTGGCTCCAAAACGCACGGTACGCTTTGCCTTTAACTTCAAATTCCACTTCTGCAGAACATTCCGCCGTGCCACGCGTCATGATTTCATTGCTTGAGGTTGAAATACCACCAAGACGAGGCGTTTTATGATAAAGCGCTAGACAGATCGCATCTAAAATCGTCGTTTTACCCGCACCTGTTGGGCCAGTAATCGCAAACAATCCGTTTTCAGCAAAAGGAGACGCTGAGAAATCAATTTTCCACTCACCTTTTAATGAGTTTAAATTTGAAAAACTTAGGCTTAAAATTCTCATGCATCACCTTCTTGTGAATCCGTATCTTTATGTTCTACTTCTGACAAAATCTGTTTAAATTTCATTGTCATTCTTTCTGCGCGTTGCTGCTCTTTTTCTGTCTCAAACGTCTCTTGCTCTATACGTTTAGTAAACACATCAAACGGCGTTAACTCCGCTAGCGTTTCTGTTTTTTCTTGTGCTAACGTTTGTTCACTGCGGTTTCTTGCACGACGCAGTTGCAACACTTCAACGTTAAGATCTTGAGTTAGTGCTTGAATGCGTTGTTGTAGATCTGACAGGTAATCTTGCACTTCGACTTCAATGCAAAGCCAAGTGGTTTCTTCGCACTCTTTAAATTGTGCTAACTCTTTTTCGATGGTTTCTAGATCGCCCTTTAATGCCTTCATTTGCTGAAACATAGGGACATTCATCGGGGTAATTTGAGTTACGCTTGTTTTGTCAAACTCCACCATCACCACTTGTTTCTGAGATTTAAGCTCATCAAAACTTAATGGAATGGGTGAGCCTGAATAACGAATATGTTCAGATTTAGCCACCAATTGCGGGCGGTGAATATGACCAAGCGCGATGTAATCTGCAGGTGGGAAACCATCGGCTGCAAAGCCATCCAATGTGCCAATGTAGATATCACGAACTGAATCTGATTGTTTAACACCAAGTGCCGTCAAGTGACCTGTTGCAATAATAGGGACTTCTACATTTAACTCTTTTCGTAACTCTAACGCTTTCTGATATAGCTGATGATAATGCTGTTTAATCGCTTCACCGAGCGCTTGTTGCTTTTCTACACCCGTTGAGCCTGCGATACTAGTGACAACGTCACGCGGGCGAATAAATGGAACCGCGCATAAAATAGCGCCCACTGCACCATCACTGTTTGGAAGCGTTAATAATTGAGTGGATAAATCATCACAGGTATTGGCAATCACTCGTGCGTTCAAGTGAGCCAATAATTGTTTAGATTCATTTAGCGTTGAAACCGAATCATGGTTTCCACCAAGCACGATCAATTCGCAGTTTACTTTGTTCATCTCCACCACAAATTGGTTATACATTTCGCGCGCGTAACTTGGTGGCGCGCCCGTATCAAACACATCTCCGGCAATGATGACCGCATTAATGGCATTTTCTTGTACTTGTTCAAGCAACCAAGTAATGAATTTTTGATGTTCATTACGACGACTTTTTGTGAAGAAATTTTGACCTAGATGCCAATCAGAAGTATGTAAAATACGCATAAATATCAACTTGTTTGATGGATAGAGAAGACGATACCCCTTTTATACCATCTGGAAGAGAAACTATGTACTTTTATAAGCTTTTAAAATCAAACTATTCACTGGCAAGAGTAGACTAACCCCTTTACACTGAAGGTATATCCACTTCATATTCATCATAAAAATAAAGAGCCTTGTATTTTGTCATCACCTGAAAGCCTCACCTTTACTACCATCAATATGTTCAACTTTGTTGAGCCGCCTAATGCATTTTATGATTTTGAAAACATATTGACCCAAGATGAATGGCAAAAGAAACAAGGTTGGTTTAGAGATAGAATTACCGAATTAAACTCTGATGTGATTGGCTTTCAAGAAGTATTCAGTCCCAACGCGCTAAAAGCGTTAGTCAATGAGCTGGGGTATGCGTATTTTTGTACGGTAGATGAACCAAAATCTGAAGATGGCTATGTTTTCAACTCCCCTGTAGTTGCCTTTGCTTCGCGTTATCCAATTTTAAATGCTCAACCTGTTGTTGCAGAACCAGAACAATTAAAACGATTCGGAATTGAGTTTGAATTTAATCGCGTACCTGTTCACGCCTCTATTGAACTGCCTCATCTTGGGATTACTGACTGTTATGTGGTGCACTTCAAGTCTCAGCGCCCTAAAGAGCCTGAAGAAAGTGATGTAACGGATGAAGTCAACAGCTCTCCTCTTCATCAGCTTCATGATGAACAGCTAGGCTCTTGGCTTTCTACTGCACAACGTGGGTTAGAAGCGAATATTCTACATAACCATATAATTCAGCAGCGCAAAGAATCAAATCAGCCTGTAATTGTCATGGGCGATTTTAATAAACCTTTGTTTCATGATGAATTTAAAGGACTGCTTTCTCATGAACTTCGATTCGATAAATTCAGTACCGATTATTTAACTCGATTTCAGCTTAAAGACAGCTGGGATATTTATTGTAAGTTAAAAGGCGCAGATTTATTGGAAGAGCGAGTAAGTACCCATTATTACGGAGCAAAAGGGTCTGTATTGGATTACATCTTGTTATCTAACGAATTTGATAGCTCATTTTCGGGCAGTATTTTAGAAGTCATTGGTTACACAGTAACAGATCAGCACATTGTGAATCCAAGATTCGATATTGACCAATTCAGCACCGATCACGCTTTGGTTTCAATTACAGCTCGTATACGGCAGGCATAAAAAAGGGCTGAATAATTCAGCCCTCTCTAAACATGACAGTTAATGTAGATTACTCACCGCGGTAAGTACAACCTGCTGTACATGTCTCTTTAATTTCAATTTTACTTAGTAATGGAAGACTTGGTTTTACTTCGTTCCAAATCCACTTAGCTAATACTTCACTTGTTGGGTTTTCTAGCCCTTCAATGTCGTTTAGGTAATAATGGTCAAGGCGATCATAGGTTGGTTTAAATGCCGCTTTAATTTCAGAGAAATCAATTACCCAACCCGTATGTTGGTCAACTTCACCTTCAACATACAAACGAACTAAAAAAGAGTGACCATGAAGACGACCACATTTATGACCTTCTGGTACATGTGGTAAATGGTGTGCTGCTTCAAACATGAAGTCTTTATATAGTTCAGTTGTCATTAGTTAAAATCTCTATTACCTATATTATGAAGCAGGGATAGTACTCTACTTCCCTACTAAACAACAAGACTCACAATCAGTAAGTTCCCTATTCCCTTATGATATTGTCGATTTTTTCGGCGAATTTACAACGAAAATTGATTCTTATTCTGAAAAATCACGTTTATAGAACAACAACACTTGAAGCTATCAATAAGAAAGGTAATATGTATTTCTTGAAATAAAAATATTCGTGCATGTAGCACAACAATGGAGAATGTAATTAACATGACTTACGCGCCTGTAACAGACGTATTAAGCGGCAAACTAGCGGTTGACAGTGAAGTAACTGTTCGCGGTTGGATCCGTTCACGTCGCGACTCTAAAGCTGGAATCTCTTTCCTAGCTATCTATGACGGTTCTTGTTTCGATCCGATTCAGGCCGTAGTTCCTAATGACTTAAATAATTACAATGACGAAGTTCTTAAGCTAACAACAGGTTGTTCTGTTGAAGTGACAGGTACTATCGTAGCTTCTCCTGCTAAAGGCCAAGATTTTGAGCTAGCTGCAACTGAAGTTAAAGTTGTAGGTTGGGTTGAAGACGCTGACACTTACCCAATGGCTAAGACTCGTCACTCAATTGAATATTTACGTGAAGTTGCACACCTTCGCCCACGTACTAACGTGATTGGTGCGGTTGCACGTGTTCGTAACTGTCTATCTCAAGCGATTCACCGTTTCTACCACGAGCAAGGCTACTTCTGGATGTCTGCTCCACTAATCACATCATCTGATGCTGAAGGTGCTGGTGAAATGTTCCGTGTTTCTACGCTAGATCACGCGAACCTTCCTATGGATGACAAAGGCAATGTTGATTACGACAAAGACTTCTTTGGTAAAGAAACATTCCTAACCGTATCTGGTCAACTTAATGCGGAAACTTACGCTTGTGCACTAAGCAAGGTTTACACATTCGGTCCTACTTTCCGTGCTGAAAACTCACACACAAGCCGCCACCTAGCTGAATTCTGGATGGTTGAGCCTGAAGTTGCTTTCGCTACTCTTGATGACGTAGCTAAACTAGCTGAAGACATGCTTAAGTATGTATTCGAAGCCGTTCTTGCTGAGCGTCGTGATGACCTTGAGTTCTTTGCTTCTCGCATCGACAAACAAGCGATCACTCGTCTAGAGCAATTTGTAAGCTCTGATTTCGCACAAGTAGACTACACAGATGCTATCCAAATCCTTAAAGATTCTGGTCGTGACTTTGAGTTTGATGTTGAGTGGGGCATCGATATGTCTTCTGAGCATGAGCGTTACCTTGCTGAAGAGCACTTCAAAGCACCTGTTATCGTTAAAAACTACCCGAAAGACATCAAAGCATTCTACATGCGTCAAAATGACGATGGTAAGACGGTTGCTGCGATGGATGTTCTTGCACCAGGCATTGGTGAGATCATTGGTGGTTCTCAACGTGAAGAGCGTTTAGACGTTCTTGATGCTCGTATGATTGAAATGGGCATCGACCCTGAGCACATGAGCTGGTACCGTGATTTACGTCGTTACGGCACAGTGCCTCATGCTGGCTTCGGTCTTGGCTTTGAGCGTCTAGTGTCTTACGTAACTGGTATGGGCAACGTTCGTGACGTTATCCCGTTCCCACGTACTCCACGTTCAGCTAACTTCTAATTGGCTTTTCTTATAGGGTATTAGCTCTGTAAGAAAAGATGAAGTAGAAAGTATGAATACAAAAATGGCGACCAATGCGGTCGCCATTTTTTTATAACCAATTATTGTTCTGCTGTTACCAGAAACGCACTCTACCCGTATCAATATGCACAAAGTTACTGCCTGGGTAATAGCCTACTCCACCTGCTTTTAATGATAATGCCGCTTTTCTCACTTCATCCAATGGTACACCTTCTAAACGAAAATCCATGGCTTTGCCTAGCATATGCAAACTTTTCTTTGCCACGCCACCGTGTGATTTACCACGTAACATTTCATTTGTTGCTGGTGAGCGATAACCCGAAATAATTTGAACCTGAGTATCACAACCAATGACATTTTGAATCGCCGACAATTGGTCAAATAATCGTTTATCCATTTCGATGCTTTCATTACGTCTGAAATCTCGACATAAATGATTTAGTTTTGCTAACTCTGCGCTCTGATAACCTCGTCCATTGAAATATTCAGTCTGTAGCTCTTCACCGGTATGTAAATTGTTTAACGCTAGCTTACGTGGTGACTCTTCAAATTGTGATGCGAAAGATAACGTAGGAAATAGACTTAAACCAACGGTAGCTGCGCCACCAAGTAGGATTTTACGGCGTAATGGACTAAATTCAGACATGCAGTAAAGGGCTCACTTATAAATAGATCGATCAATAACTGAGCGCAAAGATACACACCAATCATTGATTGGTCAAATAATAAACAACTCTTTTTATCGCCTGAATTATATAATAACTAGCTTACTTATTGAACTAAATACACTTTTTAGGCTTAATTTTGAATGTCAATTATTGGTCAATTTTTAGACTTACTCCATTGATCATACTTATAAATATCATCTCTAAACTGAACTTGGTTCTTTTCATCAATCCACGCTGTTTGATAAATCGTATATACCGAGATCATTTGAGATAAAAATGCTTCTTTCGTTTCAGGTAACTGATGATAGTAACTGTACTCTTTTTTAGAGAAGTGAGACTCTTTCATTAGCAGTTGTGCAAATTCAGAAGCCCTTTCTACTCGAATGCACCCAGAGCTATAAGCTCGACTCTGTTTTTTAAACAACGACCGTGAAGGGGTATCGTGCAAATAAATGGCATTCCTATTTGGGGTGTTAAACTTGTAGCGACCAAGCGCATTACTATTGCCTGATTTTTGTCTTAATTTATAAGGAAAAGTTTCGACACTCTCCTGCTCCCAATCAATATCTTCAATAGGAATTACCTCATCACTTAGCCAAGTGGGCACAATTTCAAAGTTTTGTGATAATAAAAAACCTTTATCATTAAACGCTTTTGGTAAAATATCTTCCCTCATAATTTTCGTTGGTACCTTCCAATTAGGATTGAAAACAATGGAATCAAGATATGTCGAAAACAATGGCGTTTTTCTTTCTGGTTTCCCTACAATCACTTTACTATGAAACAACAACTCATCTTCTTGCCAATACTGCATTTCGTAGGATGGTATATTCACAAGCACAAAACGCGCTTTCTTATTTTCCCATAAGCGTAATCGCTGAATATTTAGTGCCATGATACGAACACGCTCTTTTGCCGACATGTTCAACCAATATTTAGTTTTAGGACCAATGATCCCATCAGGTAATAAACCGTGGCGTTTTTGAAAACGTATCACAACGTCAACAAGCTCTGCATTATAAAGGCCGTTATCATGTAGCAGAATTTCTCTACTTTCTTCTTTTGTCAGCTCACCGGCAACATGAAGACGATTAACCAGTGAAGCATAAGAGATAACTTGGTTAGGCCTTATAAGTTTAAAAGAGGTTAGTTTCTCAATTGGCTCACCGTAAGGATCGTAATAACTCAGCAAGCGTTGATAAAATATTTCGTACTGATCTGAATTAGGCACTAAAGTTTGGGTAAGGTAATCCAATCGACCACCAGTAAAAGCACTATTTATTGAAGAGATAACCTGTGGGTAGGGTTCACCTAAATGCTCTTTAAGCCGCCCACCAAAAAACCAACTTTTTCCTTTTTCTGGTATTTGAGATTGATAAGTTAGAAGATAAATTAAGGTATCAGTTGCTAAAACATCGTATTCCAGTTCTTTTGAATTTTGCAAACGATAATAGCGCTGTTCAAGATCATTATTTAGATCAGCAAGAACCAATAAAGCTAACTGATTTTCTAAATGTTTCCGAGCTTGTGGTGAATTCCATTTTCGCTGTTCATTTTGATAAAAGTGAAGAACTTGCTGTGGGTAAAATAACTCTGTTTCATACAGCTTTAGAACATTTTTGATACCACTCGACGCTTGTGCGTTTAATGGCATAAGTATTAAAAAAACGACAGTAAGAACCAGAAATCTCACCATAAACACTCCTTACCAAATAATAGCTCATTACTTTCATAATAGCCTTTCAGTATTGAATATCAAGTTGATAGGAACTATTCACACAGATATAAAAAAAGGCTGGATAATCCAGCCTTTAGGTAACTTTTCACTATTTTTTATTGAATAACTTCGCCACTTTCAATCACTGTTTTACGAACAACTTTTGTAAACTCAATGACTTCTTTACGAATTTCATCTTCATTAACAGTTAATATTTCACGATCTTTCATGATCACTTCACCATCAACGATTGTATGACGAACGTTACCTGAATTTGCCGAATAAACTAACGCAGAATAAGGGTTATACACTGGCAGCATATTTGGTGCTTTCGTATCAACAACAATAATGTCAGCAAGCTTACCTACTTCAATAGAGCCTATTTTATCTTCCATATGAAGCGCTTTAGCTGCACCCATCGTTGCCATATCAATAACCTTGATTGGAGGCATTGCTGCACGATCTTTATTCACTAATTTATGAACTTTAGCAACTTGGTTAAACTCATCAATAATGCTTAATGTGTTACCAGACATTGGGCCATCAGTGCCTAAACCGATACGAACACCTTCATCGTACATTTTAAGTGCTGGAGACACACCTTTTGCTGATTTGATGTTCGCACTCATGTTATGCGCAACACCCATATCTGATTCTTTTACTAGCTCAATGTCTTTATCATCAATAAGAATCATATGCGCACCAATAAGGTTCTTATTAAGCGCGCCAATACTGTGCATGTACTCTACTGGAGACATCCCATTAGAACGCTCAGCAATCACTTCTTCTTCGCGATGTGATTCTGCTAAATGGATCATTACTGGAACGTCTAGCTCTAATGATAGCTTAGCAATTTTTTGTAACGTCTCAGTTGTATTTGTATAGGGTGCATGAGGAGCAAATGCTGGAGTGATACGAGGGTGATCTTTGTATTCTTCAATAAAGTTTAGTGCGTACTGAATGCCCTCATCTGCATTTGCAGCATCTGCCACAGGGAATTTAATAACACTTTCACCTAGAATGGCACGCATACCAATTTTGTCGACCGTCTTTGCAACTTCGTCTTCAAAATAGTACATATCAGCATAAGTGGTTACCCCCCCCTTAACCATCTCTACGTTACCTAGATTAGCACCAATGCGAACCATATCGCGTGATACTAATTTTTTCTCTAATGGAAAAATATAACGGTGTAAACGGTCAGGAACATCATCACCTAATGAACGAAAAACAGTCATTGAAGCGTGAGTATGTGTATTAATTAAACCCGGTAGAACAATATCACCATCAACATCTAATACGGTTTTTGCTTCATAGTTTTTTGCAATACTTTCATCACCAACTGCAACAATTTTATTACCTTTGATGGCAATTACACCATTATCAAACGTTTGCTTAGATTCATTCATTGTAAGCAATGTTGCATCTTTGATCAGTAAATCGACTTGTTGTGCTGCCAACGTAGAAAAACTAGTTGCAGCTATAGCAATGGCAACTAAGGTTTTTTTTAAATACATAAATATACTCACTAAAGAAAGATAGATAGCTAGATTTCAGGAGCGGATGATATACGTGACATTCCTTTTATCAAGGGAATTATCAATAAACAGTCCTACCTTATTCTCAAAGTAGTGACCAATGTCATATTTTTAAAGATTCAGCGAGGGGTGAGAATTATTGCAAATAATACCCTTACTGCTATTTTGCTGCTAAGTCGGAAGGTAAGGTTGACAAAGGTATCGAAGAAGAAACATTCACTCAACAAGTGAATAGTTAAATAAGTGTTCCAAAAAATGTAAATATATTAAGAGAGCTAGCTTGCCCTCTCTTTTAATTGAAGTAAATGTCTTTATAATGCCTCTACATTTTTTTCACAATTTTGAGTTATGAAGCCTTACTTTTTATCTTTTTTATTTTTTATTTCATTGTTTCCTTTGGAGAGCAAAGCGGAAGAGGAACCTAGTGAGTTATCTCTTTACTCTGTAAACACGGGATCATTTCTCTATCATTTAGTACCCTACGATCCTGACTCTCATCAATACTTTGGTAATCAATACTTTTCTGTTGAGCGTAAATTTTCTGCAGATTCTGATTACAGCTTCATGCTAGGCACTTTTTTAAACAGCCAAGCGAATCGCTGTATGCTTATTGGTGTCCGAAAAGACTGGTATCGTGTAAATAGCAAACTTGTGATTAAAGGGATGTATTCGTACGCAGGTGAGTTCTTTATCGATGCATTTGAAGACTGTGGTGATGGTGGGATATATAAGACATCAAAAGAAAAAGTTGGCGTTGCATTTGCCCCATACATTTATCATGCAGCGCAATACAACTTTACTGACTATTTTGGCGTAGAAGCTGGCTTTATCCTACCCGGGATTATCGTAATGAGTATGCAATGGAGTTTCTAACTTCATAACAATACTAGCACTAGCCATATAATGCGGCTAATAAATACAAAAAAACCACGACTCATCAAATGATAGTCGTGGTTTTTTTTATGGTAAAACGAAAAAGCTTATTCGCTTTCTACTTCAGCTTCACCACGTAAATTCTGTTGCACACCTTGTAAAAAGTTACGTAGAACTTGGTCTTTACAAATACGGTAGTGTTTATGATCTGCTTTACGGAAGAAAGCACTCAGTTCGTGCTTGCTTAAACGGAAGTTAACTAACTTCATTAAGTCTAAAACGTCATCTGCTTTTAAGTTTAAAGCAATTTGTAATTTTTTAAGAATAATGTTGTTCGTTAGTTTTTCTTCAGGCTTTGGTTGCTCGCCTTCACGCTTACCACGACGATCATTAATTAAACCATTTAGAAACGTTGCTAATTGAACATCTTGACAACTTTTGTAGTCTTTATCGTCATCCGCTTTTAACCAGTTACATACTTCTTCACGAGTTACTTTAAGATCAGCAGCACCGAATAGTGCGATCATCTTAGTATCATCAAAATCAAAAGCGTAACGAATGCGTCGTAAAATGTCGTTATTAGTCAAGGTAAATCCTAAATGTATTAAATTTAAATTAGGTGCAGACTATAACTTGTAATCCACTCTGGTAAAAGATTTATGTGATCTATACGTATAAAAAAACCCGAGACAAACTCGGGTTTAATTCATTTCCATCAAATATTACATTTGACGTAAAGCGTCAATGCGTTTCTCAAGAGGTGGGTGGCTCATTAGCAGTTCTGTTAACGACTTTTTGCCGTTAATACCAAATGCCATCATTGAACCTTCTAACTGAGACTCTTGGCCCATGCGTAAGCGCTCAAGAGCTGAAATCATTTTTTGCTTTCCAACCAACTGAGCAGCACCAGCATCAGCATGGAATTCACGATGACGGCTAAACCACATCGTTAAGAAGCTTGCTAGGAAACCAAAAGCTAATTCAAGTACAGTAGAAACAATGAAGTACGTCATGAAGCTTCCACCCTCACCTTCACCTTCTTCATCACTTGATGTAAAGCCACTTACTGCATTAGCAATCATGCGAGATAAGAAAATAACGAAGGTATTTACTACACCTTGCATTAGCGTCATTGTGATCATATCACCATTTGCAATATGGCTGACTTCGTGTGCTAACACCGCTTCTGCTTCATCACGAGTCATGCTATGTAATAAACCAGTAGATACCGCAACCAACGAATCATCACGCTTTGCACCAGTAGCAAAAGCGTTCATATCAGGCGAATCATAAATAGCTACCGTTGGCATACCAATACCAACTTGTTGAGCTTGACGAGAAACCGTCTCTAATAACCAATGCTCAGTTTCGTTTCGAGGTTGTTCAATTACCTCACCACCAACAGAGCGTAACGCCATTGATTTAGACATCATTAATGAGATTAATGAACCACCAAAACCAAACAATACCGCCATAACTAACAAGCCAGACAGACTACCTTGCTGTATCCCCGTTACTGCATAAACAATATTCAGAACAATACTGAATACGATCATAACAGCTAAGTTTGTTGCTAAAAACAGCGCAATACGCTTCATTTATTTTTTCTCCAATTAATAATCAATTCAACTCACTTATTTTTTATATTTTGAGTTGCTACCAAACGTATCTAGCACGTTTATAAAGTATAAGCATAAGATAGTGCCATTTGTCGTAATTACAAGGCTTTGACGTACTTTGATACACTTTCTTTTGCCTATTAACCTTTCTATTCTTTTTAATTTTACCTCTCTGTAACTCAAAGAATAAACCGACCCTTAGACTTTGGTCGTATTGTCAAAACAAGTAATTAACTTTACTTTGTGAATCAAGAAAAATTATGGATATAAATATCAAGGATTGAACATGGCAGAACAACAAACTTACCTAATGGCGATTGATATGCTTTGCTGTCACCTAGGATTATCAAAAGAAGAAGCCAAAGAGCAATTAGGAATCGACGCTCAAACAACGGTCGAAAGTCAGATAGCAGATACCCAAGAAGCATTAATGGATTTATATCGTTAATTAAAATACGGCACATACAAAAAAGGCAGCTTACTAACTAATAGTAAGCTGCCTTTTACTTTTCTATAAGCTTAACGTTACGCAGTAACTGATGCAGCTTCTTTCGCTTTCATTTCACCAACCGGTAATACAGTACGACCATACTCACCGTTAATTACTTGCGCCATAGAGAAGTACATAGCGCTTAAACCGCAGAATAAACCAACATAACCAGCCATGTGACCAATTACTACACTACCTGTGAAATCACGAGCTGAAAGTAATGCGAATAAGATAGTTAAGCTACCAAATACAACTTGCTTAGCGCGTGGGTAGTTAAAAGTACCTAAGAATAAGAAGAATGTTAATACACCCCACATTGCAAGATACCAACCCATGAATGCTGCTGATGTTGCTTGACCTAAGCCCATTTCAGGCATAAGAATTAGAGCAACAAGAGATAACCAGAAGAAACCATAAGAAGTAAACGCAGTTGTGCCAAACGTATTACCTTTTTTATACTCCATGATGCCTGCAATTACTTGCGCGATACCACCGTAAAAAATACCCATCGATAAGATCGCAGTATTTAAAGGAAAGAAACCTGCATTATGTAGGTTTAGTAGCACAGTTGTCATACCAAAAGCCATTAGGCCTAATGGTGCTGGATTTGCAAGTTTGTTTGACATGCCGAAGCCTCAAAAAAAGTGTAATGATTAAAAAATGTTTTAGGAAGCGCATTCTATTTACGAGCACCAAAGATCACAACTATCATTTATGAAATCTTACATTTCATTTATTGCATTCTTAAATTTAAGCCGAAATTGATAATTTTTATGGCTCACCGTATTCAGTTTTCCCTCTTCTATTTAGACAGCATTCTTAATTACGATTACACTAGAGCTCCTGCATATTAATTGAGAACCTACATGGAATTAGTGTTTTCCCTACTACAGCAATTGAGCGTTTATCTTGTACTTGCTTATTTATTAAGTAAGACACCGCTATTTCTTCCAATTACTACTATTTCAGGGCGTTGGAGTCATCGCTTTCTTTGTTACATCATCTTTTCAGGCTTCTGTATTCTTGGTACCTACTTCGGCCTCGCGATTCAAGATGCCATTGCAAATACTCGTGCAATTGGGGCTGTCATGGGGGGCGTTCTCGGTGGGCCTTTAGTTGGATTTTTTGTCGGCCTAACGGGTGGATTACATCGATACTCAATGGGAGGTTTTACCGATCTAGCCTGCGCAATATCAACGACTACAGAAGGCTTATTAGGTGGTTTATTTCATTTGTACTTTGTTAGAAAAAATCAAATAGAACAATTATTTAGACCTAGAACCGTGTTAATGATTGCCTTTATTGCAGAGCTATTACAAATGACGATAATTCTTATTGTCGCTAAGCCATTTGATCAAGCCTATGCACTTGTCTCTTCAATAGTTTTACCTATGGTCGTTGCTAACTCTATCGGTGCTGCAATGTTCATGAGTATTATCCAAGATAGAAAAGCCATTTATGAAAAATACTCTGCCGCATTCTCTAATAAAGCACTAAACATCGCCCAACGTTCTGTTGGAATATTAAGCCAAGGCTTCAACCAAGAAAACAGTGAACAAATCGCAAAAATCATCTATGAAGAGACCGGCGTAGGCGCTGTTTCCATTACTGATAAAGAGAAAATATTGGCCTTTATTGGCATTGGTGATGATCATCACTTACCAGGTACTCCTATTGCCTCTGACTACACACGAAAAGCCATAAAGCAGAGTAAAGTAATGTACATTGATGGGGACGAACACCCCTATCAATGCTCTATTGATGAAAAATGCAAACTCGGCTCAGCACTCGTTATTCCGCTTATTGGTGCAAATAATGAGGTGATTGGCACCATAAAACTGTATGAGCCAAAACTGAAACTATTTTCCTATATCAACATAACGCTGGGAGAAGGCATCGCCAAATTGCTCTCCAACCAAATTTTAACGGGCCGTTATTTACAGCAACAATCTTTACTTACTCAAGCTGAATTACGCCTATTACAAGCTCAAGTGAATCCTCATTTCCTGTTTAATGCGTTAAATACGATTAGTGCCGTGATCCGACGAGATCCAACTCGTGCTCGAGAATTAATTCAGCATTTATCACAGTTTTTCCGTCGAAATTTAAAGCAGAACTTTGAGCAAGTCACCTTAAAAGAAGAATTACATCACGTACAATCCTACTTAGAGATTGAGCTAGCACGATTTGCAGACAGACTGACAGTCGACGTAAGTATTGACGAAAAACTGTACGATCTAAAATTACCCACATTCACCTTGCAACCCTTAGTTGAGAACGCCATCAAACATGGCACGTCGAATATGTTTGAAAATGGCGAAATAAAAATTAAAGGTTATCTATCTCATCACCAAGTGATCCTTGAGGTAATTGATAATGCAGGGCTATATACAGAGAAAACAAGCAGTGATGGTTTAGGTACTACCATTGTTGATAAACGCTTAAAAAATCAATTTGGCGACGCTTTTGGGCTAACTTTATCATGCATTGAGAATCAACAAACCAAAGCCACCATCCATTTACCATTAGAGACGATAAATCATGCTTAAAGCCATTGTGATTGACGACGAACTCTTTGCTCGCGAAGAGTTAATTGAACAATTAAACGAGATAGGTCACATCGACATCATTGCTGAATGCGGTAACGCTATTGATGGGTTAAAGCAAATAAATCAACTAAAGCCCGATGTGGTATTTCTTGATATTCAAATGCCTAAAATTACAGGAATGGATTTAATAAGCATGCTTGCTCCTGAGACCATGCCAAATATCGTTTTTGTTACCGCTTATGATGAATTTGCAGTAAAAGCCTTTGAAGATAACGCCTTTGATTATTTACTCAAACCGATAGAGCCTTGCCGCCTTAAAAAAACCGTAAAACGATTATTGGCAGCAGAAACCAAACTCGACCTCACTCCTATTATTACGCCTGACATTGAGTTAATCCCCTGCTCTGGGCACAACCGTATTCTTCTTCTACCATCTAAAGAGATTGAGGTTGCCAGTATTCAAGCGGCAGGTGTTGAGCTTGTAACCAAATCAGAAAAAGCTTGCACACAATTGACATTAAAAGTCCTTGAAGAAAAGACCCCGCTTATCCGCTGTCATCGACAGTTTTTAATTAACCCTCACTTTATTAGAGAGATTAAACTGCATGATAACGGTACCAGTGAGATCATCACTCAAAGTGGTCATACTGCTCAAGTCAGTCGTCGGTATCTTAAAGAAATTAAAGAGCGACTAGGGATTCAATGCTAATTACCGCTTTTAGTGCTGCCACTTAATCAGGCTCAAAACCGCTTAACATAATATAAAACCACTGAACCTCTAATCTTAACCACTCGCTTTTTTTGGGCGTGAACTCTTTACGCCCATCAGTATGATAACCACCATATTCATTTATTTATATTAACCAGTAATTCAAACAAGGAATAAATTATGGTTTGGTTTCTAACCTGTGTTGCAGCGCTTATCGGTGGTTACTTCATCTACGGTGCATTTATTGAAAAAGTCTTTGGTATTAAAGAAGACAGAAAAACCCCCGCTCATACAAAAACAGATGGCGTAGATTTTGTTCCAATGTCGACACCAAAAGTCTACCTAGTTCAACTTCTTAACATTGCAGGCGTCGGTCCAATTTTTGGCCCAATCATGGGTGCCCTTTACGGCCCTGCAGCTATGTTATGGATTGTACTAGGTTGTATTTTTGCAGGTGCAGTACACGATTACTTCTCAGGTATGCTATCTGTCCGTAATGGTGGAGCCTCTGTACCTACCATTACAGGTAAGTACCTAGGCAATGGTGCAAAACACTTCATGAACGTGTTCGCAATTGTTCTATTGCTTCTTGTTGGTGTGGTATTCGTGTCTGCTCCTGCAAGCATGCTAACCAACCTAATGAATGACCAATTTGATTTAGGCATCACCATGACGGCGATGGTTGTTATCATTTTTGGATACTATATCTTGGCGACCATTGTACCTGTTGATAAAATTATCGGACGCTTCTATCCGCTATTTGGTGCTCTACTAATCTTCATGTCTGTTGGCTTAATTTCTGCAATCGCACTATCAAGTGATCATTCTGTGCTTGGTGGCTACGAGCCAAGTGAGATGTTTACCAACATGAACCCGAACGACTTACCATTGTGGCCTGCACTATTTATCACTATCGCTTGTGGTGCTATCTCTGGTTTCCACGCAACGCAATCTCCGCTAATGGCGCGTTGTATGGAAAATGAAAAGAATGGTCGCTTTGTATTCTACGGCGCAATGATTGGTGAAGGTATTATCGCTCTGATCTGGTGTGCTATCGCTCTGTCTTTCTTTGATGGTATGGAAGCACTTCAAGCAGCGGTTGCAAACGGTGGTCCTGGTAACGTAGTGTACGCATCATCATTCGGTCTTTTAGGTACATTTGGTGGCATCCTAGCGTTCTTAGGCGTAGTTATTCTGCCAATTACCTCTGGCGATACTGCATTCCGCTCAAGCCGTTTAATCCTTGCTGAATATTTCAACATGGAACAGAAAACACTACGTAACCGTCTACTCATGGCGCTTCCACTGTTCGTTCTTGGTGGTATCTTAACTCAAGTAGATTTCGGCATTATCTGGCGCTACTTCGGTTTTGCTAACCAAACAACGGCTGTAATGATGCTATGGACCGCTTCTGCTTACCTACTTCGTCACAACAAGTTGCATTGGGTTGCGACGGTACCAGCGGTATTCATGACAAGCGTATGTATCACATTCATCTTAAATAACAGTCAACTTGGTTTTGGCTTACCGATGACACTATCAACCATTACCGGTGTGGTTTCAGCGTTTGTAATTGCTGGTTTGATTATTGTGAAATCAAAAGGCAAAGGTGAAATTGATTCAGAAGAAGAAAGTCTTCAATCTTAAACTAACGTTATAACCTTTCCCCTATAACGTTAGACTTAAACCGGACCATTAATCGTGGTTCGGTTTTTTTATACCCAAATAAAAA
>NZ_JARACR010000110.1:0-685 GCF_028765505.1 Aliivibrio sp. A6
ATGAATTTAATAGATTATAGTGCCAACAACCCCCTCTAACTCCCCCTTATATTGATATTATCGATCCCAGTAATTCATAGATAAAGGGGGAGAACATTCATTGGTGTGGTTATTCTAGCGATCACAATACCATTCCTCCCCTTGAGTAAATATCTCATGTGATCAGCAATGTTGATATAAGGCTAGGAGGGGTTGTAAATGCAGGGCTGAATTATTGTTTCACCTCTCAAGCAACTTGTTGCGTCTTAAGCGAAGCGCTCTCAAGGCGAAGCCGTCTATCTTTTGATCTTATAGTTTCTAGTTAGCGAAGCGTATCGTTTCTAGCTGTATTTACCACTTATCACGTTCACTCCTGAAACCTTCAAGCGAAGCGATCTTAATCCTTATTCCAGAAACTCCATGACCCGTGTGCGAGATCTCTCACAAGTAAGTGCGCTTTTTCGCTTTATTCATGGGTAAATATAACTAGTTGTATTTTAAGTTATTGATATTTAATTATTTTGTGTGTTTAAGTAGAAGGGCGATATTTCTTTTTGCAAAAGTTTGAATTTAGTCTATTGCTGAAAATAATGAAAAGCGTAATCTTATTGGTGTCGGAAGGATGCTGACACGGAACAGGAACTAGCCAAGGATTTGGTACGCTTCAGGATGAGGCACTCGGTTACTTAGGATTAGTAATCGGCAC
>NZ_JARACR010000111.1:0-680 GCF_028765505.1 Aliivibrio sp. A6
CAGGGTGAGATCGTGAACGTTTTTTAGTCAATTTAAAGATCGATTTGACGATCACATTTAGTTGTGATCATATACTCCCTTTTTAGGGAGAGCATCATGCATATTGACCATTTTAAAGAGCATTTTCACACTGTTACTGACCAACGCCAAAGTGCGAAGACCACTTATTGTCTGTTTGAGGTTCTATTTGGCTCTTTATGCTCTGTAATCGCAGGAGCTAAAGGGTGGTTCGATATTCGTGAATATATTCTTGGGCATCATGACTGGTTTAAACGCAATGGATTGTTTTTAAATGAAATTCCTGCTGATGATACTATTGCACGCATCATATCTACTATCGAGCCTAAGCAGTTTCAAGAATGCTTTATTAACTGGATGTCTTCAATTCATACACTAACGAAAGGTCAAGTGATTGCTATTGATGGAAAAACACTTCGAGGCTCCTACAATCGTGAAGATAGAGCCAGTACCATCCATATGATCAGTGCCTACGCCTCATCAAATAAACTCGTGCTGGGGCAGTTAAAGACCGAACAAAAAAGTAATGAAATTACGGCAATACCAGAACTAATAAAGATGCTCGACATAAAGGGAGCATTGATAACTATCGATGCAATGGCATGTCAAACCAAGATAGCAAAAGTCATTACTGACAAAGGTGGAGACTACTTACTTGCAGT
>NZ_JARACR010000112.1:0-673 GCF_028765505.1 Aliivibrio sp. A6
GTCCTATTTAAAGTTAATTTCCATTATTGTAGTGTATTGCTACGGTTGTCGCAAGTTGCGCCATAACAATCGCATCAACACGATTTACTACATTCGGCATTGTAGGTTTGTCTTTAGTTTCGGTGTTTATGGCGGTAAAATTCAGATTGATCTGTATAGTAGTAAACGTGTTATGCAGGCGTTATGTTCTAGGCGATAGATAATGGTTATCTAAAATATTACCTTTGTTTTTATTAACTTAGTAATTAGTGATATCAATCACAGTAGTTCTTCGCGAGATTACAATAATGATACTTGTATATTTTTGTACAAATGGATTATTGAGGCTTAAATGCAAATTTACAACTCTTCAGGAATACGTGGTTCTGAGTTAAATTCTAATTCAATCACGGTTTGGTTTGATGAAACTGCTCGTTCAGTTAGTTATGACTACGATAGTGCGGGTAAGCAACACATCGACAGAATGAAAATCATTGCAGTATCTGGTGGTGATCTTAATTCTTACATCGATACGCATGTTAAGTTTAGATACGTCCGTGATTAACTGTTAGAACGAACATAACAATCGCATCAACACGATTTATTACACTCGGCGTTCTGGGTTTGTCTTTAGTTTTGTGATTAAGGCGGTTAAATTCAGGTTGGTTTGCATGGTAATAAACGTGTTATGCAA
>NZ_JARACR010000113.1:0-656 GCF_028765505.1 Aliivibrio sp. A6
ACCCTAAAAGGTCAATTGAGGAAGAATATCTATGCTAAATCTATTGAAAGTAGTTGTTATTACTAATCTATTAGCGGCTTTAATCGTATTCATTCTTTCCAAATATATTGCTTTTTTCAACTCAACAAGCTTGATGGATTTTCTATTTTTCATCGTGATTATTATCTGGGGAATAGCTAGATTAACTTGGGATGGTAGTAGCCAAAGTCGTAATTGGGCGCAAGATCCTGCTTCAAAGAAAACAATGAAAATGGTTTCTAATCATGATTTTGAGTCTGATTACCATGAACAAAAAAGGCTGAATTATCAGTTTGGTTTGGTTATGTTTGTCTCAGGAATTCCGGCATTTTTAGGTAGTATTTTATTATTGGTTACTTCCTAGTTTTGAGGGTGATTGCTAGTACGGGTATAACAAAGCAATCAACACGATTTATTACATTCGGCGTTGTAGGTTTGTCTTTGGTTTCGGTGTTTAAGGCGGTAAAATTCAAGTAAGTCGGCGTAGTAATAAACGTGTTATTGCGGCGTTATAATTTTTCTTAGTATTGCTGAATATTTATACTTGCACTATAATTGGTACAAAATTAAGTACAACTAAGGTGCTATTTATGACTCGACTAAGATTAGACCAAGATATTCAACCACTTTCAGAATTT
>NZ_JARACR010000114.1:0-652 GCF_028765505.1 Aliivibrio sp. A6
CTGAAAACTATAATATAAACAATCTTGTAGTCATGACCGCTTATTCACATAACGCTTGCATAACACGTTTATTACTATGCCAAACAACTTGAATTAGCCGCCTTAATCACAAAACCCAAGGCAAACCCGGAACGCCGAGTGTAATAAATCGTGTTGATGCGATTGTTGTGCGTGCTTACTTTCGGCTTGGCTAGCTTGGTAAAGAACTGCTCTGCCAATATTTTCTAAGCCCTGATTTTAATTTACCGATGCCGATTAAGCGAACAAAATGTTCTTAAATTGCGAGATGAAGTAAATGAAAAACAGATACATTTTTTACACCATTTGAACGGCTTGGTTTCAGCTAGTTTGGAACTAAAAAACCAAATATCCTAACCACAATTGGGATTGAAAATGCGGCGAGGAAAACACGGATGCAGGCTAAAATGAGGCAACACCAAAGAACCATTGAAGCGTAAAATAGTCTCTGAAACGCCTGAACTTAGGGAAATAAGGGCTAATTTGCCGAACCTGATAAAACGAAAACCAAAAGGCAACAAAGAAGAAAGGAACGCTTACTAAGCCGAAACTACGAAAGCCGCGATCCTTTTGATGAACCGTACAAAAAATTTCGGACTCAGTACGCACAACGCCTGCATAACACGTTTGCTAC
>NZ_JARACR010000115.1:0-621 GCF_028765505.1 Aliivibrio sp. A6
GGCGTTATGAGAATTAAGGGATAATTTTAAATATGGATATTAAAATAGATGATTTGAATGGCGGTGAAGTTGTTCAGTTATTAAAAGAACACCTGGAAGATATGTATGCAACGTCTCCTCCTGAAAGTGTGCACGCATTAGATGTCTGCGCTCTAAAAGTACCGGAGATTACGTTCTTTAGCTGCTGGAAAGATGAGCAGTTATTAGGTTGTGCAGCAATTAAGGAATTGGATTCAAATCATGCGGAACTGAAGTCAATGAGAACCTCTAATCATGTGCGAAATTTGGGTGTAGGTACGCTTCTTCTCAATCATGTATTAAATGTTTCATCGGATAGGGGTTATAAGAAAATTAGCTTGGAAACCGGTTCGCAAGAGTTCTTCAAACCAGCTCGTAATCTCTATGAAAAATTTGGTTTTCAATATTGTGATCCCTTTGCCGATTACAAACCTGATCCATACAGCCAATTTATGTCGTTCACACTAGGTGAGACATTCTCATAACAAATGCATCAACACGATTTGCTACACTCGGCGTTGTCGGTTTGTCTTTAGTTTCAGTGATTAAGGCAGTAAAATTTAGCTAAGTCTGTATCGTAGCAAACGTGTTATGCAGGCGTTA
>NZ_JARACR010000116.1:0-621 GCF_028765505.1 Aliivibrio sp. A6
TGTGCTTAAAAGAATAAGGAAATTCAATGATTGTTGATGATCAATTCCAAAGTCGAGTCCAAAAGTCGATAAAGTTACTTATGGAAAGGGATCCAGTTATTATCCAATATGATGATATTAATGATTTAAGTCTTAACTCGAATATTAATGATGAACGAATAAAAAATGAAGTAGTTAAAGGTGCAAATATATATGCTCTTTGGGTGCGAGGTAAGAGCTGTTCAGAGTGGACTCCTATGTATGTTGGTCAGAGAACCGAGTCTAAAATTATAGAAAGAATAAAGCAGCATTTGTTTAAAAAACCGAAGCAAACACAATCAAAGTTAAGCAAAGTAGAAAATGTGGTTTCCAAAGGCAGCTCTATTGGAATTACGACAATTCATGTATCTCCCGATCCATTAAGATTATCAATTGAAGACCAGATTATTTATCAAAATACGCCGACGGGAAAAGTTCTTCCTTGGAATAATAAGTCCCGAAATAAACCGTTAGTACGCACATAACAAATGCATCAACACGATTTGCTACACTCGGCGTTGTCAGTTTGCCTTTAGTTTCAGTGATTAAGGTAGTAAAATTCAGCTAGGTCTGTATCGTAGCAAACGTGTTATGCAGGCGTTA
>NZ_JARACR010000117.1:0-617 GCF_028765505.1 Aliivibrio sp. A6
ACGATGTCGAGCTACTACGGTAGTGAAGCCATTGATGCCATGCTTCCAGGAAAAGCCTCTAAGCTTCAGATTGTAAGGAATCGTACCCCAAACCGACACAGGTGGTCGAGTAGAGAATACTAAGGCGCTTGAGAGAACTCGGGTGAAGGAACTAGGCAAAATGGTACCGTAACTTCGGGAGAAGGTACGCTCCTAGCGGTGATGAGACTTGCTCTCTAAGCTGCCGGGAGTCGCAGATACCAGGTGGCTGCAACTGTTTATTAAAAACATAGCACTGTGCTAAATCGTAAGATGACGTATACGGTGTGACGCCTGCCCGGTGCTTGAAGGTTAATTGATGGGGTTAGACTTCGGTCGAAGCTCTTGATCGAAGCCCAAGTAAACGGCGGCCGTAACTATAACGGTCCTAAGGTAGCGAAATTCCTTGTCGGGTAAGTTCCGACCTGCACGAATGGCGTAATGATGGCCACGCTGTCTCCACCCGAGACTCAGTGAAATTGAAATCGCTGTGAAGATGCAGTGTACCCGCGGCTAGACGGAAAGACCCCGTGAACCTTTACTACAGCTTGGCACTGAACATTGACCCTACATGTGTAGGATAGGTGGGAGCCTTTGAA
>NZ_JARACR010000118.1:0-615 GCF_028765505.1 Aliivibrio sp. A6
AAGCATGCCGAAAATATCGAAGCAGTGGCTATGGATATGAATACAGCTTTCGATCTCGAAGTGAAAGCTCATTGCCCTAATGCGCGTATTGTATACGATCTTTTTCATGTGGTAGCCAAATATGGACGAGAGGTAATGGATAGGGTTAGGGTAGATCAAGCGAATCAACTCAAAGAAGACAAAAAAGCTCGTCGTTGGATTAAGCGTTCACGCTGGATCCTTTTGAAAAATAGAGACAATCTAGACGCAAATCAACAGAGTTATTTAGATGAAATACTTTCGGTAAACCACGATTTAATGGTGACTCATTTGCTAGGAGAGCAATTAAAAGAGCTCTGGTATTGTGACTCAGAAACGCAGGCAATAGAACTATGGGATGTATGGTGGCAACAGGTAAATGAGAGTGGGATCAAACCACTAATCAGTTTTGCACGAAAGTTAAAACCATACCTTCACGGAATTGTTAGTTCGTCTTTATATCGATTAAATACATGTACACTGGAAGGAATAAATAACAAAATTAAGTTAATCAAAAGAATGGGGTATGGCTACAGGGATACGGACTATTTCTTTATGAAGATAAAAGCGGCTTTCCCCGGAAAGCCGCGATGAACC
>NZ_JARACR010000119.1:0-615 GCF_028765505.1 Aliivibrio sp. A6
GGTTCATCGCGGCTTTCCGGGGAAAGCCGCTTTTATCTTCATAAAGAAATAGTCTGTATCTCTGTAGCCATACCCCATTCTTTTGATCAGCTTAATTTTGTTATTTATTCCTTCCAGTGTACATGTATTTAATCGATATAAAGCCGAACTAACAATTCCATGAAGGTATGGTTTTAACTTTCGTGCAAAACTGATTAATGGTTTGATCCCACTCTCATTTACCTGCTGCCACCATACATCCCATAGTTCTATTGCCTGCGTTTCTGAGTCACAATACCAGAGCTCTTTTAATTGTTCTCCTAGCAAATGAGTCACCATTAAATCGTGGTTTACCGAAAGTATTTCATCTAGATAACTCTGTTGATTTGCGTCTAGGTTGTCTCTATTTTTCAAAAGGATCCAGCGTGAACGCTTAATCCAACGACGAGCTTTTTTGTCTTCTTTGAGTTGATTCGCTTGATCTACCCTAACTCTATCCATTACCTCTCGTCCATATTTGGCTACCACATGAAAAAGATCGTATACAATACGTGCATTAGGGCAATGAGCTTTCACTTCGAGATCGAAAGCTGTATTCATATCCATAGCTACTGCTTCGATATTTTCGGCATGCTC
>NZ_JARACR010000012.1:0-108265 GCF_028765505.1 Aliivibrio sp. A6
CCTGGGCTTACTTACCTTTGCAACTTTATGGTATTGAGAGGTATTAATGCCCTCTTCAAAATCTCCATCTAACATTCTATTAAGCACTTTTACTTATTCTTCTGTCAGCTTGGTTTGATACACCACTGTCAATATTAAGACTTGCATTTATCCATCAGTTCATCTAGGATCATTTTGTAGGTACATTGTAGCTACAAGGTAAGAGAGAGACTAAGTCGGATTGAAATATCCTCTCCTCCCGCTGACTAAAACAGCATTTTAAGCGAGTAATGTCGGGTTAAAGTGTATGTCGGTGACCATGCAAGACATGGTGTTAACTAGGTAATCCGGAATTATTTATGAAAATGAGAAAAAGCTCTGATACTGTCAGAGCTTTTTTTTATCTTTAAAAACAGCATCAATTACTTTTTCTGCTTTTGTTTCTTTTTCCGCTTATATTTGTTTTTAGATTGCTTGATACTCTCAAACGGTTTCCGATTCTCAAGTATATTTTTTACAATAACCACAAACGGTTTTGCTTCATTTGATTTAGGTGTAATAAGTTTTTGAGCTTTATGAGCCGTCTTCTCCACCAAAAAAGCACTTTCAATCATCATATTTACTTCTTTACTGTTTACTTTATGTAAATGAAAGAAAACTAAATAAACATGCTCATCATACTCAGGGACGGTTAGTAACGCACTTAGACATGTTTTTTCATCACCTTTATTAGCTAATACCGATACTTGACTATAATTTTCTTGAACTTGAGTAACAAAACTTGGAAACAAGTAACTTTGTCGCCACTTATCAATGCAAAAAACTCGCTCTTCCTTAATTTTTAATGGCTCATCAACAACTGCTTGATAATTGCCTTCTCTATGAACGTAACTACGCAACAAAGATCCTTCACTAATGAGAACCGCTTTATTTAGTTTATCTTCATTGGAAACGGCTCTGGAGTAGAGATGATTCGTAGGTCTTGTATGTATTGTAATATCACGAGAATCCCCATTGGAAAACTCTATACAAAGTGTAATCTTGAGGTCTTTTAAGTGAGCAATAGGATACTCAGTGCCTAATACCAAGATTGGCGTAAATGTATTCCTATCTGTCATTCAGTTGGTCTCATTACTGTTATATATAAGTAAAAATTTAAGATACCATAAATAATAAAACATAGAACAGTCACAATTTAGTGAAACGCTGTTACTCCCCCAAAACATAACGAGTACTACGACCACCGGCCCCTGTTTTAACCAAACAACCAAGTTCAACTAACATTGCTAAATGCCGAGTTGCCGTTGGCTTACTGACCTTTGCAACTTTATGGTATTGAGAGGTGTTAATGCCCTCTTCAAAATCTCCATCTAACATTCTATTAAGCACTTTAACTTGCTCTTCTGTCAGCTTGGTTTGATCAACCTTGCGCCAAAAGTTGGTTTTAAAAATCGTTCTGTCTATTTCATTAAAGACTTCTGCAAACGTACTATCAAGAGTTTCAAAAAACCATTGTAGCCAAGCGGTAATATCTAGCTCCCCTTTTTGAGTTTGCTCTAAAATCTCATAATAACTTTTGCGATTCGCCAAGATACCCACTGACATAGCATAGAATCGAACCGATTGTTGTTCTGCTTGCGCTAATGCGAGATCCGTAAGTAGACGAGTGATTCTTCCATTACCATCATCAAGCGGATGAAGCGTCACAAACCACAAATGCGTTATTGCCGCTCTTAATAAAGGATCTAAAGAAGCATCGCTTTTTGATGTGTTGAACCAATCAATAAACTGGCTCAATTCAGCATCAAGAATATCTCGGCTTGGCGCTTCAAAATGGACCACAGGACGATCAATACGGCCAGATACAACTTGCATAGGTGCATCACCACGCAATTGCCCACCCACCACAGGGTTAAACATGGTGTAACCTTGAGGAAATAAACGATCATGCCAGTGTAAAATACGATCGAGCGTTAAAGGGGTATCCAAATTATCTACCGCATCAAGCATGATCTCGGCAAGGCCATCGGTCTGCTCAGTGGTTGGAAAAGGTCTTTCTTCACTTAACCCTAATTTATTCGCTAAAGAAGAACGCACCGAAAACGCATTTAACGTTTCACCTTCAATCGCGCTTGAGTGGACAATATTGGCAAGTAACGTATCAAGCATGGTTTTTTCTTGGTCTTGACTCGTCATCTTCCCTAATAAAAGCCCTTGGTTAAATCTAACCGACCTTAATAACGGTTCAATAACACGTTCATTCCAATAAAAGTGAGGCCATTTATCTTGCTGCCATATCCACATAATGCCTTCCTCTGATCCAATTTCACTTAATCTAATCACAGTATGATGCGAATAGCACACTTATTCAAATCATTTAATGATGCGGTTAATCCTCCTATTCACATCAAAACATGATTTGATTAGAGGTATTATTCGCATCACAAGTGCATATCATTGAAAAATAGTGAGATATGTTTGCTGAGTAGTTCGGTTTGAATACGGATGAATATTAGGAGATCTGGTTTAGGCTGAGTCAATTTTTGTTGTAAATCGAAATCGTGCGACAGTGTCGCACGATTTGGGTTAGTCACATTATGTTGTTCGGAGGAGTGGGTATTACTTTGCTTTTGATGTTTCGTGCTGATCTACAATGAAGGCGATCTCTTTCTCATTTAGGCACGATTTACTGACGTATTGGCGCTGTTTACCAATATAAAAAATAAGCCCTAAATCACTTTGTTCAACTTGATCGATGTCACTCCAAGCGATAGTGCGAGAGTTTTTGGTGTTTTTAAGGCTTTTATAACTCACACCATTTTCGTCAACGTTAAACTCCACTTTACTGCCAGAGAGTGAGCTGATGGATTGTCGCCATAGCCACCACGTTTTCTTAAAATAAATACTGAACGCTTCAATAATACTCAGCGCAATAAAGAACCAACCAATATAACCATTAGGTAATAGTTCCAGTTTTAATAACGCCACACCAAAAAGAAAAAAGAGAATTCCTTTTAAATAGGCTTTTGGAAACGTAATTGGCTGGCTAGTTTGATCATAACACTCTGCAAAGAAAGTCTTGTCGAGTATGTATTCTGTGGTGACACTAAAATCTTTAGACATATAGGGCTACTTTACGGTTTTATGTGAATGAGTTTCTACGCTGCTAACTTGCAACTTAGGTATTGTACCGTTTCTTGAGGTTTTTCTATATTCAAATATATCTTAAAGTCAATTAGGTATATAGAATCAGCCCAACCCAAATCAGTGAACTCTATAGGGAAATCACAATGGCGTATGAAGTGCTAGATATCAGCAAATGGGCGCGAGCTCAACATTTAAAATTTTATCAAGGTTTTAGTCATCCTTGGTATAACATCTGCTCTAATATCGATGTAACTGTGCTGCGCCAATATTGTAAGCAGCATAATCATCGCTTCTTTCATGCTTATCTTTACCTAACTCAGCAAGCGCTAAATAAATGTGAACCGATGAGCTATCGCCTGATAGGTGAAGAAGTACGTATTTACTCGCCTATGTGTGTCAGTGTGGCGCTACTCGCCGATGATAATACGGTACGTTTTTGCGATTTAGACCATGAACCTACGTTTTCTGACTTTACCACCAGTGCCACCAACGCTGAAGCTCGGATTAAAAATACGCCTTTTATTGTAGAGCAGTTCATTGGCCAAGAAATGAAGCAGAACACGATTCATTTAACGGTATTGCCATGGGTAGATTTCACTAGTATGACTCATGCGAGAGACGTTAATTTCCCAGACAGCGTGCCAAAAATGGCATTTGGGAAATTGGTTCAACACGGTGTTCAATGGCGTATGCCGCTATCTATTGAGGTGCACCATGGTTTAATGGATGGCTTACACGTGGGGCAATTTATACAAACATTACAAGCGATGTTTGATAATCCATCACAGCTTGAGCAAACGAAATAAAATCCATATTCAAACTAAGACGAGCGGTATTGCGCTCGTCAGAACGCCAACTTTTCATTAGCTTACTTGCGTTTACCCCCCTAATGTTATTGATATTAATGTTTTCCCCCACTCTTTAAAAAAACACTCTTGATTAATTATGTATTAACGTAATAAAACACTAAGTAATAAGTGAGGCTTATAAGAGTTAAAAGTAATCGTAATTAGATCTCCTACCCTAAATTTCCCATAATCTCTCTCAACAAATAACTCGCATGGATTTGCAAATAGCGTGGTTTTGATTTTTGTTCAGTGGTACTAAGTTGTTGATGTACCCACAAGGTCTCTGTCATTGCGCCAATGGAAAGGGTGATATTTTCTACACTGACCCATTTAAGCGTCAGTAAATTTTGATAAGACTTTAGGTGATACATTATGAATAAATCTCTTTTAGCCGTTGTAGTATCAGGTGCTTTATTGCTGTCTGGTTGTTCTTCTTCTGGTGGCTCTAATGGCTCAGGACAAACGAACCCAGGTAACCCTGTTATTCCTGATATTGATAACTCTCCAGAGTGGGGTTTAGATGTTGGTGATACACCTGATTGGGGAATAGCTGATCCAGAATTCGGACTTCCGGTACCATCGGTTCCTGATATCGATAACACACCTGATTGGGGAATAGATACTGGAACGAGCACTCCAGATAGATTACCTCCTGTATGGGGTGGTCCTGAAATGCCACCAATTGATAATGGTCCTGAAGCAAGCTACACCATTTCTGGTAACACCATTACTGATGCTAACGGCAATGTGTTCACAATCACGAGTGTGAATTGGCATGGTCAGTCTATGATGATTCAAGACAAAGATGGCAATGAGCATTATGTAAATATTATTCGCCAAGGTGACTATGAAGGTGATTTTGGTATTGTTATTGATGGTGAATCAATCATCATTGGCCGTGATACGGTTCAAGGTGGGTTACGACCTCTAATGGAAAATACTGACCGAAATATGGATCGTAACTCTATCCGTGATTCGATCCGCTCTCGCTTAAACTAATCCTCCCTCGCTCCTAGTTACGTACTAGGAGCACCTTTCTAGGTTATAACATGAAAACCATTTCAATGACTTGCAGTGCAATGATGCTCTGCGGTTCAGCTATTGCTGGAATTGATTTATCAATTGAAAAGGATGTCGTAGAGGTTGGCGTTACCGCCGCAGTAACTAAAAACACGTATTTATACATAGGTGGGGATAACGATAATTGGGTTGGCTTAGGTATCGGCTATCATCAATTTGTTAATTCAAATTGGAAGTTATCTTCTTATTATGAGTACGGCTTAAAAGATGATTGGTTAATGTCTGAAATAGCTGGCATTGATGGTGTAAAAACAAAAACACACTTTATAGATCTCTCAGCAGCTCGATTTTTTGATGGATACTCAACAAAAATAGGCGTGACAACTGAGATTGTCCGTAATGGCTTTACGTGGATTACTGTCGATAACGCCAATAAATATTCAGGGTATGTTTCTGCGGCCAAATACTTTCAACATACTTATATTACGAGTAAGTATGAATTCCATTATGCAGAAGACAGATCGGATATGCTTGATTTCAACCAAGGACAAGCAAGTGAGTTGGAATTCTCAATCGGAACAATGCGTCCTGTATGGCACATCTATCCGTATGCCAAAATCTCTGCTTTCGCCCCTCATGATACTTATTATGGTATGACAGAAACTGAATATAGCTGGACTGTCGGTGGACGAATGTCATTCTAACATCTATTTATGATGTAAATATCGAACATTAGGATTTGTGGTAATATCACAAAAAATTACCACAAGTTCCCTATTCCAAAACTACATCACAAGTATTTTTCTATTGGTAACAACTGCAAAAATTGAGATTCAAAACGCTCCCATCGACCGGTTTCTGGTTCATCTTCCCAACTTTTATCGCCTGAATACCAACGAACATCGCCCTCTTGCAGTTTTAGATGCCAACTGTTTTCTTCATCCATGGCGTGTTCGATATCTTGCGTGAGTTGCTGTGCGATTTCTTGATTTTCAATGATTAAAATCGACTCTGTATTCAGGTACGTTGAGCGTAAATTGAAGTTAAAAGAGCCGATACTTGCGATTTTGTCATCAAAAACGGCTGACTTAGCGTGAAGTCCATAAGGCAATATTGGTGCGCACTTAGAGATATCTCTAGTCGATTCTTCACATAATCCAGCTTCTGGTTTTAATTCATATAGCTGAATACCATGTTCAAGCATATCTTTACGACGGCCTGCGTAACCTGAATGATTGGTGGTTAAATCGTTCGATGCCATTGAGTTAGTTAACGCTTTTATCTCAACGCCCTTACTAACCAATTCTTGCCACCCTTCGAGTTGGTTATCATCAAATATAAGGTAAGCCGATTCTAATAAGATCTCTTTGTCTGATTCACTGGCTAATTTCGCGAGCGCTTTCGCCGTTGATTTTGGCTCACTGGTGTTATCTTTATCCAGCGGTACAGGGCGATCAAATACGAACTTAGCGTTAACCCAAGTCATTTTATCCATTAGATCAGTTAGGTATTGATGGGCTGTTTTATTGCCCTCAGGTAAGGCTGGGTAGTTTTTATAAACGGGTGCATCAATCTCATCTAACACAGGTTGCTGAGAGACTGGTTCTGATGAAACTTCTTTTGCTAATAAATCGACAGGATAAGACCAAGTACTGTCCCAATACTCTGCAAAACTGATTTGAATATCATGAACAACAGAACCTCTGACTAGCACATCACGGTCACGAAAATTAATCTCGTTAGAAAGATCAAAATACTCGTCACCAATATTGCGTCCACCCACCACAGAGAACACGCCATCAACGGTGAATGATTTGTTGTGCATACGACGATTTAGGCGTGAGAAATCGCCTAAGAAGTTCACCCACTTAGTAACACCACGACGAGTTGGGATAGGGTTAAATACGCGGATATCAACGTGAGGATGCGCGTTTAATGCCACAAGCAGATCTTCACGTTCATTTAAGTTGATGTCATCCAACATGACACGCACTTTAACACCACGATCTGCTGCGGCTAATAGACGACTGGCAAGGTAATGACCCGAGGCGTCTGAGTTCCAAATATAATATTGAATATCAATACTGTGCTCTGCTGTTTCGATTAATGCTAAGCGTTGCGCTAATGCATCCCAACCAGAATCTTGCAGCAACACAGCACTGGTTTCTGAGGCTGATTGCTTAGGTTGATAAGCATCATTTAACTCCGATAGCGAACTGGTTAATGGCACAAGTACAGGTTCGTTCATGTGTTCAACTTCATTAGGAAGTGAGCCACAGCCTGAAAGAATAGCGACAAAAAATAGAGTGGTATGAATGCGTTTAAGCACTGACATTGAATAAACTTCCTTTGTTAATATTGAATAACCAATAATTCATTATTGTTCTGTTTTAAGCCAAAAATCAGATAAGTCATCAAACAACTCATCGTTATCTAAAATGCTGAGATGGTTTTCATCATAACCACGAATTTGCTCTGCATGCAGTTGAGCTTGGCGCGATAGCTGGCTTGATAAATCAATCACACCATCATTGCTGTCAGTATTAAATAAATCACCCGAGTTATAGCCAAATGCTAAGAAGTGAGGCGTATGAATGTTATCGTTATCTGCAAATAAGTCTGCAATAAATTTGCCATTAGGATTTAAATCAACCCATGCAGGCATTACTACTGGCGAGTATTCAATACCTTGTTTCGCTGACTCTACCCCACCGAACGGCGAAGAAATGGTCGTAATGCTGTTTATGAAATGACATAGATCGCCAATGCTACATTGCCGCGAACTGTTAGTGACAATTAACCCACCCATGCTATGGGCTACAACATGCATTTGTTTAATTTTGTATTCAGTAGCCACTGTGTGTAATAGATTATTCAAACCTTTGGAGTTTAAAGATAGAGATAAGCCTGAAGGATAGTTAAAGGCCCATATTTGATATTTAGATTTGTCTACTTTTTCAATTAATGATGAAAAATCTAACGCGGTTGAGTTAATACCATGAACAAATAAGATCGGGATTTTGTTGGGGTCATATTCGGATAGAAAGTAGAGCCCGGTATTATTTTCGAGTAAAAAGGTCAGTGGCTGCCACATACCCAGTTCTGCGTTTTTCTTCTCAAAAGGCGGGTCGGTTAAACTGACAACTGCGCCTATATCAACAAGATCTAATTCTATATTTAATAAAGAGGATAATGAGCGATCGACAAATGCTTTTGGGATCTCTTTTTCATTAACGGTTAATGTAACGTCTATGTCTGTCTTATTTTTATAGTCACGAAGATTAATGACGCTGAATGCCTCATCACGTTGGAGGGTTAAATCGTTATTTTTGTCTTCAAATATCAGTAAATAATGAACATCATTCGACATTTGTAACTGAATGCTATCGCTCTGTATGATCCCATCATAACCATCAACTTCGCTTTTATTAATGTCCTTAATTTGCTCGATAACGACGGCTGAATCAGACACGGGCTCACTCAGGGTAAGCCTATACTCATGAGTTAATGAATCAATCGCTTTCATCTCATTAGAGAGTTTTTTAAAATTACTGCACCCCAATAAGATTGAGCTAAGTAATAACACCGTAACTAATCGCCTCATTGTCATATTAATCCTTAAAGTGACTATATTCATCTTAGCAAGAAAACAAAGAGTAATCTTATATATTCTGATATGATACTTTTTTGCCTTAACTACTGTTTATATATCCATGTATACATTACGACCTTACCAACAAGATTCTGTTAAAGCGGTTATCCATTATTTCCGAAAACACACAACGCCTGCGGTGTTAGTATTGCCGACGGGGGCCGGAAAAAGCTTGGTGATAGCTGAATTAGCACGAATTGCAAAAGGTCGTGTGTTGGTACTTGCTCACGTGAAAGAGCTTGTTGAACAAAACCATGAAAAATACGAAGGCTATGGCGAAGAGGCCTCTATATTTTCAGCAGGATTAGGCCGTAAAGAAAACGATAAGAAAGTGGTGTTTGCCTCGGTGCAATCTGTTGTCCGAAACCTTGATTCATTTAAAGATCAATTTTCGTTATTGGTTATTGATGAGTGTCACCGTGTGCCAGATAACAAAGACACCAGTTACCGTAAAGTGATTGAGCACTTACAAACTCAAAATGCAGGTATCAAAGTTCTTGGTTTAACCGCGACGCCTTACCGTTTAGGGATTGGTTGGATTTACCAATACCACACTCGCGGACAGGTCAAAACTGATACGCCTCGTTTTTTCCGTGATTGCATTTTTGAATTGCCTATTCAGTACTTATTGGATGAAGGCTTTTTAACTCCTGCAAAGTTATTAGATGCGCCAGTATTAAGCTATGACTTCTCGCAATTAAAACCTGCGTCTACCGGTAAATACAAAGAGTCTGAATTGGATTTAGTGATTGAAGAGTCCAAACGAGCCACCCCGCAAATTGTTCAGCAAATAGTGGAGTATGCCAAAGACAAAAAAGGCGTGATGATCTTTGCTGCCACGGTGCGTCATGCCCAAGAAGTATTGTCGTTACTGCCACCAGAACAATCTGAATTGGTGATTGGCGATACCAAAGTTGTCGAACGTGATGCCATTATTCAACGCTTCAAAAAACAGCAAACCAAATTTTTAGTTAATGTCTCGGTATTAACGACCGGCTTTGATGCCCCTCATGTTGATTTAATTGCTATTTTACGTCCAACAGAATCGGTCAGTTTATACCAACAAATCATTGGTCGTGGGTTACGTTTAGCGGAAGGCAAAACTGAATGTACAATTTTGGATTATGCCGGTAACTGTTTTGATTTATACCAGCCTGAAGTGGGCGATCCTAAACCTGACAGTAACAGTGAAATCATTACCATTCCCTGCCCTGCTTGCGGCTTTAATAATAACTTTTGGGGTAAGCTAGACAGCAATGGCTTTTTGCTTGAGCATTTTGGGCGTCGCTGCCAAGGCTATTTTGAAGATGATGATGGCACTCGCGAAGAGTGTGGTTATCGTTTTAGAGCCAAATATTGTAATGAGTGCGGTGCTGATAACGATATCGCTGCCCGTGTTTGTCATGAATGTGATGCGATCTTGGTTGATCCCGATAAAAAGCTAAAAGAAGCACTAAAATTAAAAGATGCTCGGATCCTAAATTGCATTGATTTAACCCTTACCGCTGGGAAAAATCAGTTCGATAAACCCCAAATCAAAGTGACTTATTTAGGTGACGATGATTCTGAGCTGCATGAAGTGTGGCAAATGGCGACTAAAAAACAGAAGCAATTATTTTTGAATAACTTTGTGCGCCCTCATTTGGTCGATAGACACCGTCCATTTGAAGAAACAACGGCAATAAAAATCGCGAATAATCAACACCGTTTTCGTCCACCGAGCTTTGTGATTGCGCGTAAACAAGGTAAGTTTTGGTCTATCCGCGATAAGATCTTTGAAGAATAATCTGTTTATTCCGTCATTCAATTTAAAGCTCGATTACCACAAAGAGCGATAATTCATATGGCAAGAGCGGCACTGAGCGAACGCTTTATCAAGGGCAGCTCGTGCTGCAACGTCATCTTGCTCTACTGCGGCTTCACTAATTAAGATAAATTGCTGAGATAAGGTATCGAACTTACCTTCAAATTCGGCTTTTTGGGCCCAAATTTTAGTGCGTGCTCGGCTGTTATCTGCACTGCCTTCTGGAAACAACGTCTTTTGCTCTTCAACCGTTAAGTGAGCACTTTGGGCAAGTGGCATGATTTCATTCCAATCTAGCACCTCTTTATCAAACGCATCATCTAATAAATCAACCGTTGCATCCAGATACTGGAAGTTATCTTGTCGTGCTTCTATTTCTTGGGCGTAATCCGCTGCAACCGCTGATAAAGAAAGTAACGTGATTAATCCTATTTTTTTCATCTCTGCCTCCATGCTGCTATTTTATTGTTATACGTATTCATCGTTGAATTCCACGATAACTTTTACATTAACAAAAACCTATCAAAAACACACGAAAATAGGTTGTTAGATAAATAATGGGATGGTACTATTCGCGCTCGTTTTTCGAAACGAAAAGTCTGTTAAGTTAGGTCGCTAAGCTTAATGGCATTTTTTTATTTTACTATTTTGAGAGTAAAGACTATGAAATTTGAAGCAGTAGTACGTACTGAACAAGGTAAGGGTGCGAGCCGCCGCCTTCGTCACGCTGGTAAATTCCCTGCAATCGTTTACGGTGGCACAGAAGCTCCAGTATCAATCGAACTAATCCACAGTGATATCATCAACCAAATGGATAAGCCTGAGTTTTACGAAGCAATTGAGCTAGTAATCAATGGCGCTACTGTTAAGGTTAAGCCGCAAGACGTTCAACGTCACGCGTTTAAGCCTAAAGTTGAGCACATGGACTTCATCCGCATCTAATTCGAGTCTGTTTTACTCTTTTGCATTATGTTATTTCTCTCTTACCAATTGAAATAACAACCCCTTTAAAGCCCTGATATTACCAGTATCGGGGCTTTAATCTATCTAACGTATAGGAATTACGTAACCTTCTATTTTCTTCTGATTAAAAACTAAGATCCCCTTCTCATTTCTCATTCTTATTTATAAGACGGCAGTAATTGGACAGTGTTTTTTACGTTTTACTGACAATATTCGGTTATTCTCTTCTATACTTCTGTGTATTAAAAAAGCAAAAATTCATAAACCTGTTAGGAGTTAAAATGAAAAAGTTATTAGTGGCTGTATCTTTACCTGTATTAATGGCTGCATGCGCAAGCAATGGCGACAACGCAATGACTGATGCTCAAGTATCTGCTGATATGCTTCAGCACCACAACTGGCAGCTGACTCAAGTTGACGGTAAAGACGTTGCTACTCCTGAAAAAATGGAAGCACCTCGTCTTGAAATTGGCGAGAAAATGACGGCAAACGGTAATGCTGGTTGTAACAACTTCTTTGGCCAAGCTGAGCTAAATGAAGAAGGTCAATTCCGTATTGAGAAAATGGGAATGACAATGAAAATGTGTATGGGTGATGTGATGACAACTGAACAAGTTATGTCTAGCACGCTATCTACATGGAGCGACATTACGCTTACTAAAGAAAACTTGATCCTTAAAGGTCAAGACCATGAGTTAACTTTCACATTGCGTGATTGGGTTAACTAATCCAGCTATCTAGCTGTTGATCTTCAATCTAACCAATCTGAAGATATAAAAAAACCGGTGAATTCCCCTCACCGGTTTTTTCTTATCTGTTATTTCTAAACGTCTGTCCAACGCTTAAAAATTAGCGATGTATTAATACCACCAAACGCAAAGTTGTTACTCATGATGTAATCACAATCAATTTCACGGCCTGTGCCTGTGATGTAATCAAGCTTGCCACAACGCTCATCGACATTGTTTAAGTTTAAGGTTGGGCTAAACCAATTATTACGCATCATCTCTATCGATAACCACGCTTCAATTGCACCACAAGCCCCTAATGTATGACCAAAGTAAGACTTCAATGAGCTGATTGGCATCGATGAACCAAATACGTTCTCTGTTGCGGTACTCTCTGCAATATCACCACGCTCAGTCGCTGTACCATGAGCTGATACGTAACCAATTTTCTCTGGCGATAAGTTCGCGTCTTTTAATGACATTTCCATACACAATTGCATGGTTTCCATTTGTGGTTGTGTCACATGAGCAGCATCACAGTTACTTGCAAAGCCAACTAACTCAGCATAGATGGTTGCACCACGCGCTTTAGCGTGTTCGTATTCTTCAAGCACTAGCGCACCTGCACCTTCACCAATAACTAGGCCATCTCGGTCTTGATCGTATGGGCTTGGTGACGTTTTAGGCTCATTATTTTTTAAGCTTGTTGCAAACAAAGTATCAAATACTGCCGATTCTGTTGGACATAATTCTTCAGCACCACCTGCAACCATTGCGGTTTGGTAACCATGTTTAATGGCTTCATACGCGTAACCAATCGCTTGGCTGCCTGAGGTACACGCACTGCTTGTTGGAATAACTCGGCCACGCAAACCAAAGAATAAACCGACGTTTACTGCTGCGGTATGTGGCATCATTTGCACATAGGTTGTTGCTGTAATGGCTTTGGTTGACTTTTCATTCAGCATGACACCAAATGCACCTACTGCATTGGTTGAGCCTGTTGATGAACCAAAAGCAATACCTGTTTCACCATTAGTGAGTACATCATTACCAATTAAGCCACTTTGCTCTAGCGCTTGCTCTGAAGCGACAGTTGATAGTAATGATACTCGACCCATTGAGCGGATCTTTTTACGGGTGTAATGCTTTGGTAACGAAAAGTCATCAATCGGAGCAGCGAGTTTGGTATTTAGGCCATCATAAACCTCAAAGCTTGGCATGTATTGAGTGGCATTTTCACACTTACGAAGGTTTTCGCCTACGGTGTTCCAATCACTGCCTAAGGCTGTTACGCCAGACATGCCTGTAACAACTACACGACGACTCATACTAAACCACCATTAATAGAAATAACTTGGCGAGTCACATAACCCGCAACATCTGACATTAGGTAACTAACAAGCCCTGCAACTTCTTCTGGATCACCCATACGGCGCAATGGTACTTGTGGTAATGCATGTTCTTTTACATGTTCATCAACCATGCCGGTATCAATCAAACCGGGTGCGACACAGTTAACGGTAATTTTTCGTTTTGCTAACTCTAACGCAAGAGATTTAGTGGCACCAATCACGCCTGCTTTTGCGGCACTGTAGTTAGTTTGACCACGGTTACCAACAATACCTGATACGGAGGCAAGCGTAACAATGCGACCGCCTTTACGCTTTTGGACCATTGGCATAACGCATGGATGTAATACGTTGTAGAAGCTATCAAGATTGGTATGGATTACCCCATCCCACTCTTCTTCTGTCATTGCTGGGAATGCCGTATCACGAGTGATTCCTGCGTTACTCACTACGCCATAATAAGCGCCATGGGCCTCAATATCGTTTTCAAGCGTTGCTTTACATTGTGCGCGGTCACTAATATCAAATTGAATTAGGCGCCCTGAGCCACCGTTTTCTTCAATCGTTGCTAGTGTTTGTTCTGCGCCAGCTTTATCACTCATGTAATGCACAACAACAAAGAAACCATCTTTGGCTAACTGCTCTGAAATTGCGCGACCAATACCTTTACTGGCTCCGGTCACTAATACTTGTCTTGTCATGATTCCCTCTACTGCTTGTCTTGCTTAGGAGCGAGAAGCTCTTCTAATTTTTCTTCTGTTGGTACAAATATATTAAGCTGGCTCGAAGCCACTTGCTGACCATTTGATTCAATATAACAACTGAATACCGCCATGCCATTATTCTCAAGTACTTGCTCTGCAAAAATGTCGAGTGTGTCGCCTTGTTGAAATTCACTGCACTCCGCCTGGTATTTACGGCTGCCAAGCAAAAAGCCTATAGGTGACTTATTGCCACTTTTCCATGCGTGATAGCCTGACCAACCAGCAACACTTTGTGCCATGAACTCAATGCCTACCCATGCCGGAAGTGTTTTTGTTTCATGATTAAAGAAAATATTCTTATCACTGATAGTTACTCGACAATGAATAGACAACTCCTGAACATCAATCAACTCATCAACTAAAGCTAATGGCATATCATGAGGCAAAAGGTCGATTAAATCTGGAATACGGCTCATGAATGATACCCAAAAATTAAACTAATATTGTTGCCACCAAAAGCAAAAGAGTTGCTGATGATCGCTTTCTTTTCTAACGTGTCGTTTTGAACCAAATTAATCTCAGCTAGCTCGGCATCTTTTTCACCGTCATTAATTTGCGTTGGTAACGGTAAATTAAATTTTAATATATGCCAGCAAATTGAAGCCTCAATGATACCTGCCGCACCAAGCGTGTGCCCGGTTAATGGCTTAGTTGAACTGATTGGTGTTTGCGAACCAAAGACTGCATAGGCGGCTTTTGATTCCATTGCATCGTTCAACGGTGTCGCGGTACCGTGAGCATTAATATAACCAATCTCCGACGCATTAAGTCCTGCATCTTTTAATGCCTTTTCCATCGCTTCTATTGCGCCTTTTCCTTCTGGATGAGGTGCTGATATATGATGTGCATCAGAGCTATCCCCAGCGCCTAATAAAGCAATGGGATCATCGGAGTCTTTTTGCTCTGCACTCAATAACATATATGCACTTGCTTCACCGATATTAATTCCTTTGCGATTAGGACTAAATGGCAAACAGTGCTCATTTGATAAGGCTTCAAGGCTATTAAAACCGTTCAGTGTTAATTTACACAAAGTATCTGTGCCGCCAACAATAACCGCATCAACAAAGCCTGATTTTAATAATCGTTTTGCTGATAAAAACACACGACCGCTAGAAGAACACGCAGTTGAGATTGCATACGTTGGGCCTGTAAGTTCTAAATACTCTGCGATAAATTCCGCAGGATTACCTAATTCTTGCTTGTGGTAATGATAGCCATCAGAAAACTCGCTCGTGTTTAGCTTAGCACTTAGCGCCACTTCACCATCGGAGATCCCAGAAGTACTTGTCCCCACCACCACAGCAATACGATCAGCACCGTACTTTTCTTTTGCTTGCTGAATTTGATCTTCAATTTGCTGTAATGCTGAGAGCACTAATTGATTATTCCGAGTATCAAATGCGGCTAAACGTGATGGAACGGTAGGCAGCTCACCTTCCGCTTTTCCAACAACGGTCGATTTTCCATCATTTAGCCAACCATCTTCAACTCTCATTGATGGCGCTTTAGTTCCTTGAAGAGTCTGATGGATATCAGCTATCTCTTTGCCTAATGCAGAATGCGAACCACAGGCATGAATATAGACAGGAAAGTCACTCATTTTATTTATCCATTATTTTTTTGAGTTTGTGTTTCTTGTGAATGTGAAAAAGTTTTAATGGTGATCACATAGCCCAAGTTCGGACTGTTTAAAATAATATCTCCACTAAATTTGTTGCTGATAGAGTCATAAGTCGCATCAAGTACAACGTTACCTACATCATCACGTAATACTCGATGATTGCCGCTTTCAGTTAATGTCCAATCAATACTATTAAGTGGTGACTGCCACGCTTCTAATGGCCACAAGGTAATCATCACATTAAACAATACTTGCTCTGGAGGTGGCAGTGTATCCGCAAGCCCTGCCATCACATAGGTATCTAAGGTTAAACCATCATAATCTAAACTCAATAGACGAGAGCCCCATGAAGCAAAACCGGCAAGAACCAAATCATTCCCCATTAGCTGCAATTGGACTGGAAGCTGTTGCTTGTTTCCTTGGAACTCAACCGAAATCAACTGACTCAAGGATAAGTCACTGCCATACTCATCAGGTTGAGGTAAGGTAACAAAAGCGCCTTGAGCGACCTCAACTTGATTAGGCTGTTTAATCGGTTTTGATGCACACCCCATTAATGTAAGTGACAGAATAAAGGCACTAAAATAGCGGAGTACAAACGGTGAATTCTTCATTATTTATCTCCTTTATTATGAGTATAAGGCTGTGTAAGTTGACTTAATGGCGCTAGCAACCACGCGACAATGATACCCGTTAATACAGTAATACCAAAACTGTGAATGGCTTGGGTTTCACTTAATGCCAATAACCCAAAAGAAAGAATCGTAGTTAATGCCGATAATGAAATCGCTAATAAGGTACTTTCTCTATGGGAATTATCTACTTGTTTGTTCTGCTCGGCAAAAAACAGGGTGTAATCAATCCCTATTCCTAAAATCAACATCAAGGCCAGTAGATTAAACAAATTTAATGGCACCCCTGTTAATACAGTTACGGCAAGACCTGCACACCCAGCAATAAATGGCGGTAGTACAATTAAGAAGGCTTGTTTGACTTTATAACGAGGTAACAGCAATAAAAATATCGCCGCATATGCCATTAATAACAGCTCGGTAATTCGCTGTCGGTATTGAGCAAATAAAGTGGAAATTTCTTCGGCTTTATTGAGATAGGTCGCGTCGTTATTTTTAGCAAACTCACTCAATGTGGCACTGTCTACTTCTTGATTAAAGGTGATCACCGAAGCGAACACATCGTCAATATGACCAAGCCACAAAAAGCCTACGGTTTCTGAGATGGGTGATGCTAAAAACCCTTCAATCGTTAGCGCTTGATATGGCTGTAATGCTGACAGTGCTTGCTTTTGCTGTATCACTTTTTGATAAGCATCTGTTTGCTGTTCATATAGATCACTAACGAGCTGATAATTCTCTTGTTGTGTTTTTTGTGATGGCACATAACGGCTAATGGATTGGAACCCACCAAAATCACCACTTTGCTCAAGCTTATCTGATACTCGCTCTAACTTTTGTAATAACGCATCTTCTGTCTGTGCTCTGACCAACAACAATTGTTGAGATCCACCAACACCGGTAATGGCTTTTATCTCTCTTTCTTGCTGCTGTAATGCTTGAGGTAGAGCTTGAAGTTGGCGAATATCATCATCGTATTTCGCCTGTGTTACTCCAAATACTGACGCGATTAAAAGGCTGAATGGCAGTACTAAGCGGATCAACGGTTGTTGCCATACCAATAGCCATTGACTTAGCGCTCGTTGAGCTGGAATAACATGGTACTTGCTCGGCTTACTGGCTAATACAGGATACCAACAGACAACGGTAAAATAAGCGGCAGTTAAACCAATCGCAGAAAAGAACGATAATTGCTGTAAGCCAGGGAACGGCGCAATCAACATTCCAAGGTAGCCAATTAAACTGGTAATTAAACCAAGCGTGATTGCTGGGAAAAGTTGTTTTATACCTTCGACAGAATTCCACTTTGCCCCTGCATTTAAGCGATCAGTTAAAAAATGAAACGCATAATCTATCGAGACACCAATTAAGCTGGCACCAAAGACTAAACTGAATAGATGAATAGATCCAAATAAGCTAATGGTTAATACATAGGCGCAGAATAAGCCTGTAGTTATGGATAATAATGCTAACGCTAATGGCAGCGTACTGCGATAGACCACCAAAACCAGTACAAAAATACCAATTAATGACCCCAAACCTATAGTACTGATCTCCCCTTTTGCACTCTCTGTGCCATGAGCGGCATAAAAGATAACGCCAGTATGTTGAATATCAACGTCAAACTGGGTTTCTATCTTGTGCTCTACTGTCAGTAAATCAGGCAATTGCTGCTGTAAAGAGAGCTGATAGGATGATCCGGCAAGATCGGCGGTGATCACGATGTATTTCTGTTGATCCACCGTGGCTGTTAAGTAACCATTCTCAATTTGGATATTACCTGAGCTTTGAACCAAGCCTGATAAATAATCTCGAAACAGTAAAAAGGGGTCGCTTTCTAACTCAGCGCCTGTAACACCAGAAAAAGGGTTATATAACGCATGCAACACATGTTGGACTTGCTGCTCTGGTTTATCCGTTAATTGCTGTTTCTGTTTCTCGCTTAGCAATTGCGCTCGTGCGGGAAAGTAGTATTGACCCCACGCCTGTTGCTGATCTTTGCTCACGGTTGCCGTCACTGAATCAAACATTGGTAATTCAGTTAATGCTTGGCTGAGATAATCCACCGCTGTAATCAACTCTTTATCATTACTCTGCTTTTGATGCACGACAAACACCACTTTATCACTCATGGTATTCGCAATATTATCAAAGGCTTGCTGAGCAACGGGATCTTGTTGATTATCAGGCAGTAACGCTAAGATGTTCGTTTCAATCGGTAATGCGCCTTTGGTGCTGGTTTGATAACCAAACACACCCAAGATTATCAATAATACCAATGACCAAATTAATGCCAGTAAGCGCGGTTTCATTATCATTAATTAAATACCGTTAAAAGGTAAATGCAGCTAACTCTTTTTCTGTTAAAGAGCTTGGTTGAGTGGATTGCTGAGTAAACACCATTTCAGTGACGTCACCACGAACTTCAGTTAATACAACTCGGTTCAGGTATTGCCCACCTTCAATCTTAATTGACTTAAATATACTATCAATTGGCGAAGTTGTTGGTATAAGCAATAGCGTCCAAACGTCTTTCTCTCCTGAAAGCTGTAATGTGAAATTCTCTTCTATCGCGTCAGTATCGCCTTTAAACAGAGACAAAAATAGACGCGTAAAATAGAACGCCATCGGGTTCTCAGAATCATTCATTACTTGTACTTCACCATTGATTGATTGGCGAAGTTTATTTTGAGTTAATGTTAGATTAATTGGGAATGGCTTGGTTTGCTGCCACAGTAGTCCCTTTTCATGGTCCAGCAAAAATGTGCCTGATGTTGATAAAGGCTGACTAAACATCTGCATGGTACGAACCTGCTTAAACTCACCGCGAACCAATGTCGATTGCGCAAGTTGTTGCTGCAGATCATCAATATCAAAAGCAAAGCTATTCAGGCTAAACAATAAAAAGAACGAAGCAATCCATAATGTAAAACGCTGTTTATGATTAACCATGTTGGTAAGCCTCTACTTTATCCGTAAATATACGAGGTGAGACAAAACACATCTCTTCAGTTTCAATTGAAACCGCAACTTGCATGGTGTGTGCTTTTGTCATTCTAACGCCTGAGTCGGCATCATAAATGACGTAATCTACACGCATGCGATTTTCCCATTCGGTTAATGTTGCCACCACGCGAATGGTGTGATCATAAGGAATGGATTTTACATATTTCACACGAGTGTCAATGATGGGCCAAACATAGCCTGACGCCATCATATCTCGGTAGCTATACCCTATCTTCTCAAGCATTTCATGGCGTGCTTTTTCGAAGAAACGAAAATAATTACCGTGATACACCACGCCCATAGGATCGGCATCCTGAAAGGCGGTGGTGATCAACACTTCTGCACTTAATACGTGAGTATTCTCTTCAGCATTAACTACAGAGTTTGACATTAGTATAGTGTCCAATGTTGTTGTTGAATTTTATTAATGAAGTTGCGTAAGTCTTGCTCTAACGGACGATCTTCATCTACAAAGGTAAACTCTGACAACACAGCATCACGCATAGTTTTTAGCTCAACACTTAGCTCATCATCACTTAACTCGCCTTGTCTCTCGCGTAATACTAACGCTTGAGTCGCCGCTAATAGAGAAGCTGACGTAACTTGCTCTGTCAATTGAAGTACACGTAAACAATCACGTGAAGCAATAGTACCCATGCTCACTTTATCTTGGTTATGGCACTCTGTTGAACGTGAGAATACACTTGCTGGCATCGTGCCTTTAAGTGCTTCTGCTGTCCATGCTGAGATACCAATTTGTACCGCTTTAAAGCCATGGTTAATTGGTTTACGAGCGCCCGTTGCGCCGGTTAGGTTGAATGGTAAACCGTTATTAAACTTATAATCCATTAACTGTGCCATTTGGCGATCTAACAAATCAGCGATGTTAGCAACCGCTGTTTTTAGCATATCCATCGCCATGGCAATGTGACCACCGTAGAAGTGACCGCCATGAAGAACACGCTCATTATCACCATCAATAATTGGGTTATCGTTAGCGCTGTTCAGTTCGTTCTCAATCATTTGACGTAAGAACGGTAGGCTATCTTGCAGAACACCAATAACGTGTGGCGCACAACGTAGAGAGTAACGGTCTTGTAGACGATCACTGTTTCTTGGTGGCGTTTCATTGTGTAAATCAGAACGTAACCATGATGCTATTTGTTGCTGGCCTGGATGCGGTTTTACAGCAAATAAGGCTTCATCAAAATGGAAGTCATTGCCCTGCATGCCAACAGATACCATTGCGGTGATCTTCGTTGCCATTTGCGCTAAGTATTCTGCACGTTTATACGCTAAACACGCCAATGCCGTCATTACTGACGTACCGTTCATTAACGCTAAACCTTCTTTTGGTTTCAGTTTAATCGGTGTGATGTTTAGCTCTTTAAACACATCAGCTGTTGCGCGAATCTCACCTTTATAGATAACTTCACGCTCACCAATTAATGCTGCAGCAAGGTAAGATAGCGGTGTTAAGTCACCACTTGCGCCCACTGAACCTTCTTGAGGAATGCGCGGTGAAATTCCGTGGTTAATTAAGGTGACAATTTGGTTTAACAAATCGTGAGTGACGCCTGAAACGCCTTGAGATAAAGAACACAAACGCGTGGCTAATACCGCACGAGATTGTTGCTCATCTAAGTTTTCACCTAAACCACAGCCGTGAAAACGTGTTAAATGTAATGGCAACTCATCCACTAAATCCATAGGGATCGCAACCGTACAAGAATCACCATACCCCGTTGTTACACCATAGATAACGCCTTCTTCTTTTAGAAGTCGCTCAAGGAACTCCACACCACGATCAATTTTAGCAGTGAATTCGTCGGCGTTATTTAATTGTGCGTTTGCACCATTTGCAATCTCAACAACGTCTTCAATCGTCAGACGTCCCTTACCAAATGTAATTGAATTAGTTGTCATCTTTCTTTCCAGTTAACTGCCAAAAATTAAAAAAGTTATACCACTGTGATGGTGCCTTTAATGTGAAATGCTCCAAACGCTGGGCATAATTTTGTACGACTTCTTGCAAAGCCTCTTCTCGCTGTCCACGAGGTAAAATAATTTGTTCTGAGAACGGTTCAAAATACACATCAAAACGTGGTTCTTTTTGTGTATCGTCACGTAGCCCAAACATTAAATAAACCGGTTGTTTTAAAATAGACGCCAGCATAAATGGCCCCTGCGGGAACGGCGCTGGTTTACCTAAGAAATCCGCCCAGATAACGCGATCTTCTTTAGTGACTGAGGTTCTGTCTCCCACAATCACAATCCACTCACCAGCATCAATTTTCTGCTGCAATAAAATGGCAGTATCTGGCCCCATTTTACTAACCTGAATTAAATTGATATCTGATTGAGGATTCACGGTTCTCATCACGGTATTAAAACGCTCAGCATGATCGGTAAATACTAACGCATTAATTTTTAATTCTTTATGACGACGACTTAATGCTCGGCATAACTCTAGATTACCCAAATGTGAGCCGAGCATAACAATGCCTTTTTCACGTTTAAATAACGCTTCATAATGCTCAATACCATGCACGGTTAAGTTTCGTTCAGAAAAATCACCACGCCATGCAGCTAGCTTATCGAGCATAGTTTCACCAAATGACACTAGGTGACGATAAGGGCTGAGTTTTTCAGGCTGTGTGATGCCTTTAATTCGAGCGTACGCATTTACTTGTTGAATAAAATCATCAGACGCTTGTTTTACTGAACCTCCACGTAAGTAGTAATACGCCATCACAGGTTTTAGCAATACCGAAAATACGCCACGACCAAACGTTGAGTAAATCCAAAGCAAAAATTGAATGCCCAAAATCGTACCGCGCTCGGCGTGTGAGGACCAGTGATCGTCTTGAATTGGTTGACGACGAAGCAGCGATGGAATACGTGGCAACATACCAAAAACAAGTTTTGTATGCATCCAGCTGATTTTTACGTTATCCCATAATGCATCAAAATGAGAGATGCCATCTTCTGGGTAAATAACACGGGTATTAACAAAACGAACGTCAGTTTCATTCCAGTACATGCGAACCATGATTTCGGTATCGAAATCCATTCGACGACCAATAACCACTCGCTCTAACACACCTATAGTTGGGCCTATTGGGTAAGAGCGAAAGCCACACATGCTGTCTTTAATGGCAAATGATAGTGTCTCTATCCAAACCCAAACATGCGTAACATAGCGGCCGTATAAACGTGATTTAGGCACACTCTCGTCATAGATTGGCTGACCTGAAATCAAAGCGGTTGGGTGGGTTTGTGACTCTTTAATCAGTTTAGGTAAAGCCTCTAAATCATGCTGACCGTCAGCATCAATTTGAATCGCATGGCTAAAGCTTCGCTGATATGCGGCTTCAATCCCTGCAATGACGGCGCCACCTTTGCCTTGGTTGTCAGCTAACGTTATTAACGTTATTTGATTATTATTGGCAGTGACATCCGCTAATATCTGTTTTGTTTCTCTATTACTGCCATCATCAACAATCAGCATTGGATAACCAAAGCTCATTAGTGATTCCACCACTGCAGGGACTGTTTTACCATGGTTATAGCAAGGAATAAGGAAACAAGGACGGAATGTTGTCATATTATTGTCCTAATAAAATTCGGCCAGAAGAGTGTTTACTCATACTCTCACCTTGTTTAGAACTAAAAGCAAAATAGAGCTTCTCTTTGTCTTTTACCCAACGAAGTTCTAATTCAACTTCGGTATTTGGCAAAATCGGTTCTTGAAATTTTAAAACTTCCATGCCTTGAAAAACAGAAGTTGCTTGTAGGTACATCTGACCATAATAAATTGCCCAATCGACCTGAGTAACTCCAGGTAATAATGGATGACCAGGAAAGTGCCCTGTAAAATCCAAAATATCGTCATCGACATGCATTGTAATAACAACGCTTGGTTGATTTTGATCTTCTGTGTCTATTTTCGTAGATATAATGGTCGGTTTACGTTTTGTCATGAGTACTTCTTTTAATCATTAACATCATTAAATAGTTGCTGTAAGTCGTGCATTTGACGCTTACCTTGACTATTTAATGGGATCTCTTCTACTGCTCTAAAGCGACGTGGAATGCCTACTGGCTCTAGCCACTCTCTTAATTCAGAGCGTAATTTTAACCAAAACTTACCTTTAGAGCCTTGTTGTATTAATTTATTCCCAGTGTCTGAAAGAACAATAACAGCCCCTAATACGGTGCGTTTGGCTTCTTCCATTGGGATCACGGCCGCTTCATCAATCCATTCTAATTGCATTAAACGCTTTTCAACTTCAGTAAGTGATAATCGTTTTTCTTCAATTTTGATGACTCTATCCACTCGCCCTTTTAGCATGAATTGCCCATTATCCAACAAATCACAGTAATCACTGGTCGGATACCACTGTGACTCATCAATGAAAGGTGATAATAGTTCTAGGCAATGCTCAATATTCAAACGAGCTTTATGAGAAGGAAAGAATGTCCAGAGGGATGTTGGTTCTATTTGTTGACGATAACCGACCCCACCCGTTTCTGTGCTGCCGTACACTTCAAATGGACGCAAAGAGAGTTTTGCTTCGCTCTGATCTGCTCCCTCAATAGCTAAAGGACCACCTGAAGAAAAAACCATTTGGTAGTGATTGTAACCTTCATGATCAGCAAGACGTTTTAATAGCGCAGGACTGCAAATGAGTGTTTTTTTATGCTCAGGTTGATGAGATAAAATTTGCTCTGGATAAATGAAATTTGTTCGACTGAACGCACGACCTGCGCACAATGGCCATAATACCCGAAATAACAAACCATAAATATGTTGATGAGAAACGGTGCTGTAAATCTCAGTCGCGTCTAGTTTATCACCCCATAATTGTTCCAATTGCTCAATTTCATTACTCAATAACTGCAATGTTTTTTCGATTGGTTTTGGAGTATCTGTCGAGCCAGAAGTAAACAAAGTTAGACGAATATTGCCGAGTTCTAACGGAGATAATACACTCATGACATTATCGGAAATAGTTTGATAATGACGATGATGTTTGCATGGCATGACTTGAATAATGTCATCATGCAACAGCGCATCAAAATGTTCAGATAATTCAGTTAATGCCGCTGGTTGATGATTACCGGGTAAAATAATGTGTTTGCCTGCATGAGCCAAAGCAAGAAAAGAGACAGCAAACTGATAACTGTCGTCAAAGCACAATGCCCATTTTACTTCTGACTGATGAGATAAATAGCCACACACTCGTTGCACATCATGTTGAAACTGCTGATAACTCACGTATGTGTGCTGCTCATCGAAACACACATGATGGGTTAGATTTTCTTGGTTGGTAAGATCGGAAAGTGCTGTGTAGCTCATGCTTCTTTTCTCTTTATCCATTGACGCACTAGCCATTCAGTGACAAATAAAGTCCCTATCAATAAATAGCTAACAAAACCGTTATACAACATCCATACTTTCATCTCTAAAAAACAAGTAGAGAGTGAAATCGAACCGTTAATTACAAAAAAAACACACCACACTTTAGTTACGGTTCTCGTGTAGGCCACGCCACTTGGTGGAAGTTCAGGTTCTTGAAGGCGAGCAAAGCGTTCAATCATACTTTGAGGCTGAAATAACGTCCAAAAAAAGACGGTAAACATGACGACATTAACGATCACAGGGTAAAACGTAAACCATCCTTCCGATCGAAATAACCAGCCTAATCCAGCAAGAATGATTCCAGCTCCACCACTTGTCATGGCAATGTATTTTAGCTCTTTTATTGGAACTTGTTTTCCACCAACCATTCGCACCAGAAACAACACCGCTAGCACGCCTGCTACTGTCGTAATTCCACCAAAGTGAAGACCGTAGTAAACCGCTAGCGGATAAGCAAGCAGTGCAATGGCTGACAGTACCGTCAGCCAACGCATTATTTTAGAAGCGCTGCTACAGAGTTAACCACGTCATCAACGGTGCGAACTTCTTTAAACTCTTCTGGCTTGATTTTTTTGCCTGTTACTTTTTGTAAATGGACAACTAAATCAACGGCATCAATACTGTCTAAATCTAGATCTGTGTATAGCTGAGCTTCAGGCGTGATATCCGCTTCATCGATTTCAAATAATTCAACCAATGCCGCAGTCACTTGCTCTAATACTTGCTCTCTATTTACCTCTGTCATGACTTACTCTCTTACGCTTTATTTGCAGTAATGTATGCAGCTAAGTTTGCTACTGACGCAAAATGTTCACGAGTTTGAGTATCGTCAGCATCCAATACTAAGCTGTATTTTTTCTTAATAGCTAAACCTAATTCTAGAGCATCAATTGAATCTAACCCTAAACCATCACCGAACAATGGTGCATCAGTTTCAATATCATCTACTGAGATATCTTCTAAATTCAGTGCTTCAATAATTAATAATTTAATTTCGTTGTGTAATGCTTCCATCAATGACCTACTTATTTTCTTTTGATGTATTAAATTTATTTTTGAGGATACAAAGCTGTATCTAAAAATCGATTTACGTTTCGAGCCGCTGAAGAAGGTGAATCAGCGCCATCGATAAAAGGGGCTATAGCAACCTTTTCTTTCACTTCAACATGAAAAAAAGGACGAACATCGGGTACTTGATACCACTTTGCTTCTTTGGTTAAAAAACTTGGCGTAACTGTCACATGAACAATGCGTAAATCACTTTCACTACGCACCGCTATTTGGGCAGCCCCACGCTGAAGCTTAGAGGTGATACCTGGTGTTGTTCGAGTGCCTTCTGGAAAAACCAATAATACATTTCCAGAATTTAATTTCTCTGAGCACTCTTCTAAAAAAGCCTCAGGTTCTCTGTTTGGAATATAACCCGCGGCTCTGACAATCCCGCGGATAAAGGGATTATGCCATAATGCTGCTTTAACAATACAATCACACTGCTTCAATTGTGAAGCAATTAAAACATAATCGATCAAACTGGGATGATTTGCGACAATCAGACAATTTTTATCGCCCTGTAAGAGTTCAGCACCATCGAATTGATATTTAATCGCACGGCTATAATGCATTGTTTTACAAAAGAGAAGAAAACTTCTTTGTATGATAGCTTGCACTCTGATTTCACGTTGTTTGGTATTTTTCGCCGTAAACGTTAATAACGGAAAAACAATAAACGTTAAGCAAAGTGCACCAATTCCGAATAAGGAAAAACAGAATCCAGTCGCGACAATTCGCCAACATTTATCAATACGTAAAATCAAAGTCATTTGTTATTTATGCGTCCATGTCCATTGTGTTGAAGAACTCTCTATCATCCATTGAGAGTGTGATCCTACTAACTTAGAAATACATTGCAAGCCATGAGGCATTACATCTGGCTTAATTGAAGGTTTCTTGTTCCATTGAAGAGTAAAATCATCGCCACCGCTCAATATAAGACCAAAAGCGTAACCCTGATATTCTTGTTGTTCAAATTCTTGATAATGTGAAGGAAGTGGCTCATCAAAGTCAATCACTAAAACACGGTGATTCGAGTTATCACTCAAATACGCAGCGGCTTCTATTAATGCTGAATGAAATGTATTTTCGCCTGCTGCAATCGAAGTTACTGGGATGGCCTTTTTGGCTGTAATAGTGAACAAACCAGCAGCCGTATTATGAACTGATTGAGAAAACGCCATTGGAGAGGCATCTTCACCTTTTAAAATGTCTTCTAGTAAAGCGCAGGTTCTTGTTAATTCTCCGTGACGGCTAGCAAAGATTAAATAATCAACCTCTTGTTCTTGAACTAAAGTAAGTGCAGTTTGAACCGCCAACTTACTTAATGAGCTCATTCTTCTTCGAGCCATCGCGGGGATTTTATCGACAGGGGCTTTCTCTCCCTCAGGCCAGATGAAATTAGTTTCCTGCCATTCCTGCCACGCTGTTTTTGTGTCTATTCCAGCAGAAATTGCGTGCCAATCAATAATATTAAAATTTGCGTATGCCATGATGTCCATCTAGTCGTAAAAATATTACAATTTATTACCCTACTCGTATAGGATATATGAATTCAGTGACTTGGCGCAAATACAAAAATGACGAGTCATACGGTAAATTAATATAAAAATATACAAAAGGGATTGACGATGCCATTTTACAAACCATTTATACTCTCCGCTGGGGCTCTTATTTTATCAGGCTGTGCAAGTGTTATGCCTCTTACTGATAAGATAACAGGTGAAGACTTATTTCAAACCAATAAACCCGTTTATACCTTGGTAAATTTACATCCTGATGAAAAAAGAATGAAACTATATTCTGTTAACTATCAGCAAGATGGTTTGATCCCTGTTTGTACAAAAGTTAATATCGTTAACGTTCAAAATAAACGATTAACGTTTGCAATTGATGGTACAGATAAACAGTATGCTTTTGATAAACACCGCTCTTCACCCGACTTTGCTAAATATCTCAGCAACTATTTTGGTACTGAATGTAATAGCTCAAAAATTAAAAAACTCAGCACAGTAGATCAACAAGGCATTAAAAAAGGAATTGTCACAAAAGGCATGACCAAGGAGGGGGTTAAATATGCGATTGGCTTCCCACCTGAGCATAAAACTCCTGACTTAAATGGCAATGAATGGCTATATTGGAAAAATAGGTTCAACACTTTTAAAGTTGAATTTAAGAACAATAAAGTCTCCAATATTATCGACTAATCTATTGAACTTTAATAAATATCAGTGGTTTCTTGCTTTTGAACAAAGTTTCACTCAGCACCACTGATATGATCATTTTCATCTTCTAATACTATGGCTAATTTCGTGACTCAATATAAAAATGACCCTTTTAATGCACTAGAAGCAAAAACAGAAGCACAGAAACTCTCTTTTGCCCCTATCGTTTTTCATACCGCTCGTACCCTCAGAGATCTTGGTATTCTTGCCGCGCTAGATAAAGCAAACGATCAAGGCTTAAACGCTGTGCAGTTATCTCAAGAGACTGGCGTTTCAGAATATGGCGTTAAAGTACTTCTAGATATGGCGCTGAGTGCACATATCGTTACATGGAATGAGCCTAATTATGTCCTTGCCAACTTAGGTCACTTTTTATTACACGACGGTATGACCAATGCGAACTTAGATTTTACTGCTGATGTATGTTACGCCGCAATGATGCACCTTACTGAAGCGATTCAAGAAGGTACGCCTGCTGGCCTAAAAGAACTTGGTGACTGGCCAACTATTTATGAAGGCTTATCTCGCTTGCCTGAGAAAGCAAAAGAGAGCTGGTTCAAATTTGATCATTTCTATTCAGACCGTTCATTCCCTATTTTATTAGAAAAAGTATTAAGTCAAAAACCAAAACGTCTTTTTGATATTGGTGGTAACACGGGTAAGTGGGCACTGCAGTGCTGTAATTACGACAATGATGTTGAAGTCACGATTATCGACCTTCCACAACAAATCGAAATGGCATTAAAAAATGCAGAACAACGAGGCTTTGCTGATCGCATAAATGGTCACCCGACGAATATGCTCGATAAGAGCCTACCATTACCCCAAGGTGCTGATGTGTGGTGGATGAGCCAATTCTTAGACTGCTTCTCTCCTATGGAGATTTTAAGCATTTTAAAACGCGTTCGTGCTGCAATGTCTACAGACGCCAAAGTGTATATTCTTGAGCTATTTTGGGATGCTCAAAAATACGATGCGGCATCGTATAGCCTAAATGCAACCTCACTGTACTTTACGTGTTTAGCAAATGGTAACAGTCGTTTTTATCGTTGCAGTGATTTCTTAGAAATTATTGAAGAGGCTGGATTCGCTGTTGCTGAGCAAACAGATAACATTGGTTTAGGCCATACGTTACTTGAACTTCGTGCTAAATAATTACACTTCTTAACCTGATATATCTATAATTATTAGAAATGTTTTGTCGTCGCTTTAGCTTATCTTATTAACTAAAGTGACGATTTTGTATCTTCATTAGGAGCGCTTGTGCTATCACCACAATCAACCCAAGTTGCCATCATTGGTGCTGGGCCATCAGGGTCTATTGCTGCTGCGTTATTAAAACAACACAATATTGATTGCATTGTTTTAGAAAAATCAACATTCCCTCGTTTTTCTATTGGTGAAAGTCTTTTACCTGCTTGCATGGAATCAATCAAAAAAGCAGGTATGCTTGAAGCCGTGGAAAAAGCAAATTTCCAGTATAAAGATGGGGCCGCTTTCCATTTTGATGGTACGTTTACTTCATTTGATTTTACCGAAAAATTCTCTTCTGGCGCAGGAACAACTTATCAAGTTCAACGTGGAAACTTTGATAAAGTATTGGCAGACAGTGCCCAAGAACAAGGGGTTGAAATCCGTTACCAACACGAAATTACTGATGTTAACGTATCTCAAGCTAAAGCCCTGCTTTCTGTTTTAGATACTGATGGTAACCCTTATCAAATTGAAGCTGATTTTATCTTAGATGCGAGTGGGTTTGGTCGTGTGCTTCCAAAAATTTTAGAATTAGAAGAACCTTCTTGCCTTCCACCACGAAAAGCAATTTTTACTCATATCACTGACAATATTACTGACATTAACTATGACCGAAATAAGATCCTTATCTCGGTTCATCCAACCAACACTCAAGTGTGGTATTGGTTAATTCCATTCAGCAATGGTACCTGTTCTTTTGGTGTTGTCGGTGAGCCTGAGTTTTTTGAACACTATTCTCAAGATAACATCGAAGCATTAAAGCAGCTTGCAATAGAAGACCGTAATCTGCAACAGTTGCTTGCTCATGCCAAATACCCAAACCCAAGTGGCGAGATCATGGGATATTCTGCCAATGTGACGACACTTTGTGGGCGCAACTTTGCTCTTTTAGGTAATGCTGGTGAGTTTCTTGATCCTGTGTTTTCTTCTGGCGTCACTATTGCGATGAAATCGGCTGAGTTAGCTGCCGAGTTATTGATTAAACAATTCAATCAAGAAGAGGTTAATTGGCACATTGATTACTCAGATAAGCTAATGAAGGGCGTAAACACCTTCCGTTGTTATGTGGAAGGTTGGTACGAAGGGACATTCCAAAACGTTATCTTCCATGAAGATTCAAACCCTAAAATCAAACAAATGATCAGTGCTATTTTGGCAGGTTATGCATGGGATGAAGAGAATCCTTTTGTGGCTGAGCCTGAACGACGTTTGAAAGTGATCGCTGAGTTATGTAAGCCATGAATTAAATAATTCAATACTCACTCCACCATCAAAAAAGGCATCCAAATTCTAGATTGGGTGCCTTTTATGTTTTTTAGGTATCAAGCCTATTTATGCCTGTTCACTCTCGATAACCGCTTTGAGGCTATGTGGATGAAGCTTTATACACACACCTTGATATTTAAAAGCAACGGTATAATTTGCAATTCGCTCTGCATCCCCTGATGGGCAGCTCTGTTTTACTTTTACGCCTAAAGACGCCAAGTTATCCCATTTCTCTTCTAGCAGTGGAAATGTCTTAAATACATATTCCAAAAACGCCTCTTGAGAATTAACATTGCATGGAATAACCCATTCCACATGCTCCCAACCTTGTTGTGGGTAACTTTTTTCGCCCGGATATGGCAACTCTAAACATTCAATAGACCAACCACTAACCTCTAAAGGTTGATTAAAGCCTAGAGCAATAATTGGGCGACCATTGATCTCGTTATTTGACCATTCTTCAGCTTGATGTAACCACGCTTGATGAGCGGCTTCTGCAACCTCGCGATCATTAATTCGTAACGCAATATGATCCGCTTGATATTGAGTTAAATCGATCTCTAATACATCCAATAATTCTTGAATCCTCTCCATGAAAGAAGGCAAGGAATTAATCAATTGCTGAGGCTCTAATTGTTGTTGTTTTAATAATAGTGATGACATGAAGGCAACCTAACGGTAAAAAAGAGAAACTGAATTGTATCAACCTCTTTACTTGATGTTTAGAACCTTTCGAAAAATAGCCCCTAAGTTGCAATAAAAAATAACAGAAACTATTAAATATCCCGTGTTTTATTGCTATTATTACCCACTATTTTGCTTTCCATGCAACAGCATTCCTGTTTAACAGCGATATGAAGGATAACCTCTTTGAATATTCAATCACTTATTAACGACAAAGTTTCTCAAGCCTTAGAAGCAGCCGGCGCGCCAGCAGGCAGCCCTGCAGCAGTTCGTCAATCTGCAAAAGCACAATTTGGTGACTACCAAGCTAACGGCGTAATGGGCGTAGCTAAGCGACTAGGTACAAACCCACGAGAATTTGCTCAGAAAGTACTGGATGTTTTGGATCTTGATGGCATCGCTAGCAAAACTGAAATTGCAGGCCCTGGCTTTATCAATATTTTCTTATCAGAAGAATTTCTAGCACAACAAGCAGAAGCGGCATTGGCTGATGAACGCCTAGGTGTTGCTAAAGAAGAACAACAAAACATCGTTGCAGATTACTCTGCACCAAACGTTGCAAAAGAAATGCACGTGGGTCACTTACGTTCAACTATCATCGGTGATGCTGTTGTTCGTACTCTTGAGTTTTTAGGTCACAATGTTACTCGTGCTAACCACATCGGTGACTGGGGTACTCAATTTGGTATGCTTATCGCAAACCTTGAGCGCATCCAAAAAGAGAAAGGCGAAGTTTCTATGGAACTGTCTGATCTTGAAGGTTTCTACCGTGAATCTAAAAAACTATACGACGAAGATGAAGAGTTTGCAGTAACTGCACGTGGTTACGTTGTTAAACTTCAAGGTGGTGACGAGTTCTGTGCAGAAATGTGGAAGAAGCTTGTTGACGTAACTATGGTTCAAAACCAACGCAACTATGATCGTCTAAACGTGTCACTGACTCGTGATAACGTAATGGGTGAAAGTATGTATAACAGCATGCTTGCTCCAATCGTTGCTGATCTTCAAAAGCAAGGTTTAGCTGTTGAGAGTGATGGTGCTCAAGTCGTTTACCTTGATGAATACAAGAACAAAGATGGCGAGCCTATGGGCGTTATCGTTCAAAAACGTGACGGCGGCTTCCTGTACACAACTACTGACATCGCTTGTGCTAAATACCGTTTCGAAGAGCTGAATGCTGATCGTGTTCTTTACTTCATCGATTCACGTCAACACCAACACCTAATGCAAGCGTGGACTATCGTTCGTAAAGCGGGTTATGTTCCTGAGAGCGTGTCTCTAGAGCACCACGCGTTTGGTATGATGCTAGGTAAAGATGGTCGTCCATTTAAAACTCGTGCAGGCGGTACGGTTCGTCTGGCTGATCTTCTTGATGAAGCAGAAGAGCGTGCAACAAAACTAATCGAAGAGAAAAACAAAGATCTATCAGCTGAAGAAAAAGCTAAAATTGCTACAACCGTTGCAATGGCTGCAGTTAAGTACTCTGATCTTTCTAAGCACCGTACTACGGACTACATCTTCGATTGGGACAACATGCTTGCATTTGAGGGCAACACAGCGCCTTACATGCAATATGCATACACTCGTGTTGCTTCTATCTTCAGCAAAGCTGGCTTGTCTATGGATGAGTTAACGGGTGAAGTTAAGATCACTGACGAGAAAGAAAAAGCATTAGTTGCTAAGTTAATGCAATTTGAAGAAGCGGTTCAAGCAGTAGCAAGTGAAGGCCAACCTCACTTAATGTGTGCTTACCTATTTGAACTTGCTGGTCAATTCTCTAGTTTCTACGAAGCGTGCCCTATTCTTAACAACGAAGATGAAGCTGTTAAACAAAGCCGCCTGAAACTAGCTGCATTAACAGCTAAAACGATCAAACAAGGCCTAGACTTATTGGGTATTGAAACGCTAGAGCGTATGTAATATCAATAATATAGCCGAATAAAAAATGCCGCTAACGTGAGTTAGCGGCATTTTTTTATTAATATAAACAGCAAGAGTACGTAAACTCTTGCTGGGTCTTATCGTTAAATCTTAAATTGAGATACTTGCTCATTCAATGAATCAGCATGCATTTTTAGCTCTTGAGCTTGGCCTAGGCTGCTCTGAGCCGATAACATGATATCTTCACTGGTCTCTTTTATCGTCATCGTATTATCATTCATTTCAAGAATCACTTGGCTTTGCTCTTCTGCAGCTGTCGCAATTTGAGTAGCCATATCTGAAATTAATGCAATAGCTTGGTTACTTTCATTCAAACTGTCAGCGAGATGATCAATATCACTCACTGTTCCTTCCACCGTTTGTTTATTTGACTCCATTGCCTCAACTACTTTACTTGTCGATTTTTGCAATGTTTCAATCATTGAATAAATCTCTTGCGTTGAATCTTGTGTTCGTTTCGATAATACACGAACCTCATCAGCAACAACGGCAAAACCTCGACCTTGCTCACCAGCACGAGCCGCTTCAATCGCCGCATTCAATGCCAATAGATTCGTTTGTTCTGCAATAGCTTGAATCGTTACCAAAATCCCAGAAATAGAATTTACATGGCTATTTAACTCACTAATAACGTCTGTCGTATTTGATACTTCAAGCGCCAATTGTTGAACAGAGTGACGGGTCGAACTAGCTAACGTTAATCCATCTTCAGAATTTTTCGTTGATTGCTGAGCGGCAGTTGCCGTTTGAGCAGCATTCATCGCGATATCACTCGCTGCTCCGGACATTTGATTCATCGCTGTTGCTACAGAAATCAGATTTTCTTGCTGACTTTCTAAACTCTTCATTGTTAATTGGCTGTTTTCCACACCCTGTGATGCGTCTTTTTCTAAATCCACACTTTGTTGATTGATATGACGGATCAGAGCGTGTTGACTATCTGTAAATACATTAAAGCTGTTTGCCAATTCACCAATTTCATCATGAGATTCGATTTTTAAGCGCTGTGTTAAATCACCATTACCATTAGCAATAGCACCTAATGCATGCGTAATTCGTAATAATGGAGCAAACATCAAATTCATCACATAAACCATGATAAGAATACTAAGTAATAAAACAATACCTGCACTCAATAACTGACTGGTTAATTGTGCTTTTAATGGCGCGTCTAATGTTTCTTTATCAATCGCAAGTAATAACGTCCAATTAAGATCTGGGATCGTCATTGCCCAGACCAGTTTTTCTTTGTTTTGTGAATCGAAGATCACTTGAGTAAGTTGTTTATTTTTAGATGCTTGCTCTACCTGCTGGATATTTAGTTGAGCACTCACTTTTGATATTGACTGTTGAACTAACTCTTTATCTTTGTAAGCAATGATCTTACCGTCTTTATCAATAAGTAACGCTTCCCCATTATCAGGCAAAGCCATTTCTGATACTTGCTTAATGAGAGTAGCAATTGATAAATCCGATGCCACTACTGCATCATCAGTAGCTTTTGCTATTGTCACTACTGTATCTTTTAAGATTGGCTCTAGATAAGGCGAAGTGACTAAAATTGAGCTTTGCTTTTGAGCATCCATATACCAATCGGCATCACGTAGATCTAAACCTGTTACGTCAAGAGTTGGATCTGACGTAAGTAAGCGGCCATCATAATAAGTATAATAACTGATTAAAAATCCACCTGAACTTTGTGCCAAATACAGCAAATCTTCGCTATCATTTTTGTGATTAGCTAAACCATTTACAATGCTTATTCTAAAGTTCATCCACTCGTCAATTTTTGTTGAGTGCAAATCAGAAAGGCGATTTAGTTGCTGTAATGCTGTTTCATACACATGTTTTTTTTGCTCGGAGTAACTCTGCCAAGAAAGAAGGAAAACAACAGAAACTAGCGACAAAAGGGTAATAAAAAGAATTTTTTTCTTTAATGAATAATTTTTCATATATACAACTATAAATATGTTTTGTTAAAAAAAACAAAATACACTTTATGCTTATTGTGAAAACACCATCGATGAAATCAAACTTATCCTTAATAAACTTCATTATTGAGTATCATTTAAGCGTTAAAAATGACTGACAACTTGTCAATCATCACGGACAAGAAAGCCGAACGTCTAAGGCTACTCTTAAACGTTCGGCTCTCATTTTTATCTTTTAAAGGGATTGCGGCGAGCAATTTATACTAATATTACATTAAAACCAACGTTCAAATTCACTTCGATCTAACTGTTTAAACGCTTTATTTAAAATATTAGCTAATTCTTTATAACGTGGTTGGCTCTTCATTGGCTCTAATGCAGCCCCTGATTCTATAATCTTTTGATATAACTCTCGGTACCAACTCGCGAGCGCTGGTGGTAATTTTGTATTCGCTCGATTACCTAACCACCAAAAGCCTTGTAATGGCATACTCAATGCAAATAACGCAATGATAATCGCTTGTGCCAACCCAGCTGTATTATTGAAAGCCATCTGGGTTAGTACGCTAATTACAGCAACTGCTGGCATTACCTTTACGGCAAACTTAGTTGCTTTAATTACACGATGTTCTGGGAACATTGGAGCTAACTCTTTTCGCTCAGGCCAAGCGTCCATATAGGTCTGGCCGTCTCGAAATCGGAATAGAAAACCGTTTTCACTCATATTGCCCCCTTATATTCTAAACAAAAGTTTAATTATTCAAAAATATACAGAATAAACTTGATTAGAATTAATATTATCTTAAAATATTTTTGTTATCTTAGCGCACAATCGTTATCCTATGCGCTGATTTATTTTTTTGCTGTAGTTCTACTATAAGCTAAAATAGGATAAATCGGCAAGGACTGCTGTAATGCTCTTTCTAAGGATAGCCAACTTTTTTATGCAAATGCGGTAATAATCTTCTGAATTAACTGTATTTGTCATTGTTATGTCATTTACGACATAACTTTAATTACTGATGAATAAATAGGTATTTATACATGTCTAAGCTGGTTTTAGTTTTAAACTGCGGTAGTTCTTCTCTTAAATTTGCGGTTGTTGACGCAGAATCTGGTGCAGAGCACTTAACTGGTCTTGCTGAATGTCTTGGTCTTCCTGAAGCTCGTATGAAGTGGAAACTTGATGGCAAGCACGAAGCTCAACTAGGTGCAGGCGCTGCACACGTAGAAGCTCTATCATTTATGGTAGAAACTATCCTTGCATCTAAGCCAGAGCTTAAAGCTAACCTTGGCGCTATCGGTCACCGTATCGTACACGGTGGTGAGCAATTCACTAAGTCAGCACTTATCACTGACGAAGTACTTAAAGGTATTCAAGACGCTGCAACTTTTGCACCTCTTCATAACCCAGCTCACATCATCGGTATCGAAGCAGCTAAAGCTAACTTCCCAGGCCTTCAAAACGTTGCTGTATTTGATACAGCTTTCCACCAAACTATGCCTGAAGAGTCTTTCCTATACGCTCTTCCATACAACCTATACACAGACCACGGCATCCGTCGTTACGGCATGCACGGTACTTCTCACCTATTCATCACTCGTGAAGTTGCTGGTCTATTAAACAAGCCAGTTGAAGAAGTTAACATCATCAACTGTCACCTAGGTAACGGCGCATCTGTATGTGCAATCAAGAACGGTCAATCTGTAGATACTTCTATGGGTCTTACTCCTCTTGAAGGTCTAGTAATGGGTACTCGTTGTGGTGATATCGATCCTGCGATCGTTTTCCACCTACATGACGCACTAGGTTACTCTGTTGAGCAAATCAACAACATGCTAACTAAAGAGTCTGGCCTACAAGGTCTAACTCAAGTGACTTCTGACTGTCGTTTCGTTGAAGACAACTACGGCGAGAAAGAAGAAGCAACTCGTGCGATGGACGTATTCTGTCACCGTCTAGCTAAATACGTTGCAGGTTACACAGCAACTCTAGAAGGTCGTCTAGACGCAATCACTTTCACTGGCGGCATCGGTGAAAACTCTGCTCCAATCCGTGAAATGGTTCTTAACCGTCTAGGTATCTTCGGTATCGAAGTTGATGGTGAAGCAAACCTTAAAGCGCGTTTCGGTGGTGAAGGTACTATCACTACAGCAAACAGCCGCATTCCTGCAATGGTTATCTCTACTAACGAAGAGCTAGTAATCGCAGAAGACACAGCTAAATTAACTGGTCTATAATATATCTCCTAAAAGGCTAGCCATTAGGTTAGCCTTTTTTCTTTCTATGGCTTTATTTTTTCAATAAGGTCTCTTGCCCCAATAGTGTAGAGGAATCTTCCATGTCTCGTACTATTATGCTTGTTCCAATCAGTGCTGGTGTTGGTCTAACTAGCGCAAGTTTGGGTGTTTTACGTTCTATGGAACGTAAAGGCGTAAGCGTTTCTTTTTACAAACCTATCTCTCAACCTCGTCACGGTGGTGATCAACCTGATCTAACTACTTCAATCGTGACTAGCAGCAGCGATATTAAAGCAGCAGAACCAACTACCGTTTCTCGCGCAGAAGAACTACTACGTAACGAACAATCTGACGTTCTTCTAGAAGAGATCGTTGCTCGTTATAAGTCTATCAGTGAAGATACTGATGTGACACTTATCGAAGGTCTTGTTCCTACTCGTAAACACCCATTTGCTAACCAATTAAATGGTGAAATCGCAAAAACTCTGGGCGCTGAGATTGTGTTTGTAGCTACTCCTGGTACAGATAATCCTTCTCAACTTAAAGAGCGTATCGAAGTAGCATGTTCTAACTTCGGCGGCACTAAGAACAAACAAATTGCTGGCGTTATCATCAACAAGCTAAATGCACCTGTTGATGAAGCGGGCCGTACTCGCCCTGACCTATCTGAAATCTTTGATGATGCAGATGCTACGACTAAGACTAACCTTGAAGTAATGCAAATCTTCAATTCTAGTCCTATTCGTGTTCTTGGTTGTGTGCCTTGGAAAATCGATCTAATCGCTACGCGTGCTATCGATATGGCTAAACACCTTAATGCTGAAATCATCAACGAAGGTGACATCGCGACTCGTCGTATTAAGAGCATCACTTTCTGTGCACGTTCTCTACCGCACATGATTGAGCACTTCAAACCCGGTTCTCTATTAGTAACTTCTGCTGACCGTCCTGACGTTATCGTTGCTGCATGTCTTGCTGCAATGAACGGCGTAGAAATCGGTGCGATCTTACTGACTGGTGGTTACGAGATCCCTCAATCAATTGCTGAACTTTGTAAGCCTGCTCTAGAGTCTGGTCTTCCAATCTTCACAGCGCAAGGTAACACTTGGCAGACTTCTCTAAATCTACAAAGCTTCAGCCTTGAAGTTCCTGCAGATGATAAAGAGCGTATTGAGTTTGTTAACGAACACGTTGCTAGCCACATTGATGGCCCTTGGATTGATTCACTATCTGAAGGTACTGAAGGCATCCGTCGTCTAAGCCCACCAGCATTCCGTTACCAGTTAACTGAATTTGCTCGTAAAGCGGCTAAGCGTATCGTTCTTCCTGAAGGTGATGAGCCTCGTACAGTTAAAGCTGCGGCTATCTGTGCTGAGCGTGGTATCGCGACTTGTGTTCTTCTTGGTAACCCAGAAGAAATCCGTCGTGTTGCAGCGCAACAAGGTGTTGAACTTGGTGCTGGCGTTGAGATCATCGATTCTGAAGCTGTACGTGAAAACTACGTTGCTCGTTTAGTTGAGCTACGTGGCGCGAAAGGCATGACTGAAGTTGTGGCTCGTGAGAAACTACAAGATTCAGTATTCCTTGGTACTATGATGCTTGAAGCGGGTGAAGTTGACGGTCTTGTGTCTGGTGCGGTTCATACCACAGCAAACACTATCGTTCCTCCGTTCCAAATCATCAAAACAGCACCAGATGCTTCTATCGTATCTTCAATCTTCTTCATGCTTCTGCCTGATCAAGTTCTTGTATACGGTGACTGTGCGATCAACCCTGATCCAACAGCTGAGCAACTTGCTGAAATCGCTATCCAATCTGCTGACTCTGCAGCGGCATTTGGTATCGACCCTCGCGTTGCAATGATCTCTTACTCTACTGGTGAATCTGGTAAAGGCGCAGACGTTGATAAAGTACGTGAAGCAACAAAACTAGCTCAAGCAAAACGTCCTGATCTAATGATCGACGGTCCTCTTCAGTACGATGCTGCAATCATGGAAAACGTAGCTGCTTCTAAAGCACCTAACTCTCCTGTTGCGGGTAAAGCGACTGTATTTGTATTCCCAGACCTAAACACTGGTAACACAACATACAAAGCCGTTCAACGTTCTGCTGACCTAGTATCTATCGGTCCAATGCTTCAAGGTATGCGCAAGCCAGTAAATGACTTGTCTCGTGGCGCTCTAGTAGACGATATCGTTTACACAGTAGCTCTAACGGCTATCCAAGCTTCTCAAGCAGAGCAAGCTGAAGAAAAAGTAATTAACTAATTTTATGCTCTAGCAATAGAGTTTAGTTAACGAAAATAGAAAGGCACGCGATGAAAGTTGCGTGTCTTTTTTTGTGCTTATAAAGCAGGGACTAGGTTTTAAAAACAAAAAAACGAGAACCAATTGGCTCTCGCTTTTATTTGTTACGCTAATAAAGCTAGGCGACTATCGTATGTAAGTAGTCATTAACTCGTTTTGATACACTGGGCGATACCAGACACGCTCTGCCTCTTGGCAACACTGAGTCTTGTCACACCCAATAAGCTCACGAGTTAACTTCCCTTTCTTCACCCAGAGCTCAAGCATTGCATCGACACCATCTTCACTCATACTGAACTTCTTAGCTAAAGTAATGCGTTCAACTCGACCTTGTTCATCAATGTACTGTTTAAGCTCTGTTAATATCATACTAAGGCTGCCTCTTGTTGCTCTACTTCTTTACTCTTGTGTTTCAAGGCAAGATAAGTCACTGCCATTGCGATTAGCGAAATTGCAATCCACATGCTGCTTGTCATTGGTGCATTAGAGAAATTCGCAATTTGGTAATACAGCGTTGCTGATACGTAAGCTAATAGCATTGTCCAGCCCGCAATAAAGTAAGAGTACTGACGACCAAACTCACGCATATACGCACCCATTGCAGCCACGCATGGAGTGTAAAGAAGAATAAAGATTAAGTAAGCCATCGCACTTGCACTTGTCACAAAGTGAGCTTGTAAATTACCAAAGATTGAATCAGCAACACCTTGGGCTTCTGCAACAGCACTAGAGTCTGTTAAGTCACCCACTTCAACACCTAATGGATCTGAATAGCTTAAACCTGATAGGTTGTCAGGAATAGACATCACCGCCTCTTCAAGACTTGCCATTAAATCAAACTCAGCACCTTCATCAGCTGGATCTGAATATAAGCTGTTTAATGTACCGACTACGGCTTCTTTTGCAAAAATACCGGTAATAATACCCACGGTTGCTGGCCAGTTATCTTCTTGAATACCAATTGGCGCTAATACTGGAGTTACGATTTGAGCGGCTTTTGATAATACAGAGTTTTCACTGTCTTCGTTACCAAATGAACCGTCCATACCCAATGAGTTAAAGAAGCTTAAAATAGTTACAACAACAACAATCGTTTTACCTGCACCAAGAACAAAGCGCTTCAGTTTCTGCCATGTTTTAATCATGATGTTACGTATTGTTGGAAATTCATAATCTGGAATTTCCATGATGAACGTATCACTACGGCCTGGATAGATTGTGTGCTTCAATAGTAAGCCTGTGAAAACAGCCGCTAAAATACCTAAGAAATACAAACCAAATACTACGTTCTGACCATTTTCTGGGAAGAAAGCTGCAGCAAACAAAGCATAAACAGGAAGACGTGCGCCACATGACATAAATGGAGCCATTGATGCCGCCAGTTTACGTTCACGCTCTTGCTCTAACGTACGAGTCGCCATAATAGCAGGAACGTTACAACCAAAACCTAGAACCAAAGGAACAAACGCTTTACCTGGTAAACCAATCTTCTGCATTACTTTATCAAGTACAAAAGCAGCGCGAGCCATATAACCCGAGCTTTCAAGTAGAGATAGGAATAAGTATAAACAACCGATCACAGGAATAAATGTCGCGACGGTTTGAATACCACCACCAACACCATCAGCGATAAGTGTAACTAACCAAACAGGCAAATGGCCATCTAATAAATAATGGCTACCATCAACGAGTAATGCACCAACACCAATATCAAAGAAATCAATAAATGCACTACCAATGTTAATAGAGAACATAAACATCAGGTACATGACCAAGAAAAAGAAAGGAATACCGATCCATTTATTCAAAATTACACGGTCAATTTTCTCACTAACACTGTGGCTTAAACCACCTTCTTGACGACGTAATTGCTGACATAATTGATGTAAAAATGTGTATCGACAATCCGCAATATGAAAATCAGCTTCGACTTTCGTCGTTAATACATTAACGATATTAGCCACTGCATTTCTTTTTTCTGCTTCTAATGCATTCAATACTAACGCGTCATTTTCTAGTGCACGAATAGCCAGTGAACGACTTGATGCGTAATCGCTTGTAAATAATGATGAAGCTTCTTCTATTGCCGCCTCAACTTGCTCGCCGTATGTCAGCTCAAGCGGAGCCATTTTGATGCCTTGGGCAATAGATTTATGAAGTTTTTCTTTAAACTTATGAACTTGGCCATTGTTGTTTGCAGAAAGTGCAAGTACTGGGCAGCCTAGTTTTTTCTCTAAACCTTTAATATCAAGAACTTGTCGTTGACGCTTTAATACATCCATTTTATTCAGTACAACGATCATTGGGCGACCCAATTCACGCAACTGTAATGTCATGTATAAACTACGTTCTAAACAAGAGGCATCCACCACATTAATAATCACGTCAGCATCATGTGTTAAAACCGCTCTTGAGGCGATGGTTTCATCAAGGCTATTTACATCATTACCACTGTCTAGTGCGTAGATACCAGGTAAATCCGTTAATAAAAACTCATCACCAGAACACGTATATTTACCGGTTTTCTTTTCGACAGTTACACCAGCCCAGTTACCAACTTGTTGCTTAGCACCAGTTAGGCCATTAAATAAGGTTGTTTTACCACTGTTTGGGTTACCTACAGTTAGTACTTGATACTGCATCTTATAATTCCTTAACTGTGATCTGTTCTGCTAAATTTTTACGAATAGCGAGAGAAGTGCCTCTTACGCTAATTTGTAATGGGTCACCCATTGGAGCTTTACGCAAAATAGAGATTTCCGTATGCGGTAGCATTCCCATTACCATTAACTTCTTTCTTGTATCTGTTGGTAATAAAGACATATCTGTTACTACGGCTTTTTTTCCGCTATCTAATTGCGTTAGTTTCATCTCAAGCTCCACGATAGTGAGAATCATTATTATTTCGTTTCATTCTATAACTTACGCTTACATTTTTCTTGCGCTAAATCAATTTTTGTCAGTAAATTGACAAAAATCCTATAAATTTAAACTTTTATGCGGAAAATATCTTTTGTGATACCGCTTCCAAGGCAACGTCAATTATGTCAAAATCCTCAAGTAAAAAACAACGTCAAAATAATGCAAGGATAGCAACAAAAACGCCACCAAATAAAAATTATTAAAATTCAATAACTTACAATTAATTTAAATTGATGGCGGATTTGTACCTGTAGATTGTCGTTATTTTGATATGTAAAAAAAGAAAGCCAACGTATAGTTTCTACATCGAGAGGGAAACTTCTCAAACTTTTATTCTAATAGAGGTAATGAGATTTATCTTATTACCTCGGCAGCAAGCGAAGGCACCATTGGTGCCCGCGACGTAGTCCCCCCGGCTACGTCGCGATCTTTTTTTTCTCTTCTTTAAATTCATAACCTATAAATTATCAGCACCTTACTTTCAATTCATATTTTTAAGCTATAAGTCGAAAAATCTAATCTATAGCATTAATAGGCTATCTAATATGAGTTTACATCACTCCTCATTCTCACTAACGAATTGTGTAGGGGATAAACCATAATGTCGCTTAAATCGCTTACTAAAATACGAAGGGTCATTAAAACCAGAATCAAATGCTGCATCCGCAACTTTATTCCCTGCAATTAATAACTCACAGGCTTTTTCTAACTTAACTTCAATCAGATATTCCATAAACGAGCGCTGAGTGAGCTGTTTAAATTTACGTTGAAAGTTTCGCTCTGAGATAAATAATGCTTTTGCAACTAACCTGGTTCCAAATGCAGGGTTAGAGTAATTCTCTTCCACAACTGTATAGACACTAATTAACCATTCTTGGTTAACACTCTTTAACTCATTACTCTTTGTATCGACACTTTCATTAAGTTTTTTATCAGCTAATATATCTAGCGCTATTGGCCACGATAATAATATTTCATTATCTTTGTCGGTGTTTTTTACAATTTCAAAATGACCGCCATTCTGTACAGTAAGTTGTTTAACCGATACTAAACCTACTGCTTGATTAAACATTTCAATTGCTTGAGTTAAATCAACCCTCTTTAATTCATCAAGTTCATGTTCTGGGATACATTGTCCGACACTAATAAAGTAAATCGTTACTCGTACATCATCAGATTCAATACGAATATTAACTTTCTCCCCACATTCGCTTCTCTTTAATAAGCTTAAAAGTACATTATTAAAAATGGCATCGATCAATAGCGGCTGAACGTATATTGAACAAGATTTTGAATTATCCTCTAGCTCAAGATCGACATCTTTAGTTTGGAACTCCTCTTTCCATCCTTTAGATACTGCTCTTAGTAATAAAGACAGCACTTGATTAGTTCGCGTATTTTTCTGCCGTAAATCTAGCGGTTCTATATGAGAAAGCTGCTTTAATAGGGTTAAGCTGTATTCACACTGATTAGCTAAAGCAAGATTTATTAATGAGCCCTTTTTCTGGAGATCGGCTTGAATGTCTTTAATTGGTAGCTGAGCTTGCTCTGAAATTTCAGAAATAACATGCTGCCTTACAGTAAGTAACTTCTGTAGTTGGCGGTTACTAGAAACCAGAACTTTGCCTTGATTACTCAACTGCTGAGTTTTAATTTCTACGCTTTTCTTCAATCTCTCATTACTCTTCTTTATCTCTTTAGAACGCCAAGAATAAATACCAATAACAGTGAATACTAATAAAGAAAACACTAATACGACAAACCAAGGAGCAAAAAACCAAGGGACTTCAACATAGAATTGAAACTCAGTAACATTACTGCTTCTCTGCCCATTATTACGAGGCTTGATACGTAATGTATATTTACCTGAGTTTAATGAATCAAAAATAAGTGAATTACCATCGAAATCTTGCCACTCCTCATCAGTCCCTCCGACTAATTGATAAGAAAGCGACGTATTTTGAAATTCAGGAAGTATCCCAAAAAGAAATGAAATATTAGAACCATAAGGAAGAGGTGATGTTAGCTCTTTATCAGCCCCGTAGCTGACCGTTCTATGATCAACGTTAATCTTCCCAAGTACTACCTTTGGTTTCGCAATCTGATACTCAAGTAAAGCTAGTTCGTTCGTAAATATTACGCCATCTTTACTAGCAAACATCATGCTTCCATCTGTAGATATAGAGCATAAATCGGGAAGCAATTCATTATCAATTAACCCTATCTGACTCCCGAAATGTTTAATTATTCGCCCTTGATGTGTGTATAAAGTCAGCCCTTTACTTGAGGACAACCAAACCCCATTACTTGTTGGCATTACGCAATGTGGCGTCGTATATTCGGCCGAAAGTGTCACATCTTCTCGTAGTCCTTTTTTATCTCTTATTTGCAAGCCATAGTTACTGACAATCCAAGTGTTATCATACTCAGTATCCGACATATCAATAATACTACCGGCTCTTATATAGGCGTAATCAAAGATAAGTGCCCCATTATCATAATGATAAAGCCCTACATTTGTACCCACAGATATTACACCGCTTTTATTCTCATAAAGGTGAGTTATATGAGTTAAGTATTTTTGTTCAACAACCCAAGAAAAACCCAAGTTAATTAACTGCTTGGTTTTTGTATTAAACTTATATAAACCGTTTTCACTAGAAAACCATAGCATGCCTGTGGAATCTTTAAGTATGTGACTAATGTTCCGATGGTTAACACTTTTAAGTGAGGAAGGTCTTGTTATCGCTTTGGTTTTACGATCTACCTGATAAACACCAGATTTTGTCGCAACCCAAATATTCATGTCATCTGAAGAAATGGCATTGATAGGCTTAGACATAATTTGATCAATAGGTAATTGAGGACTTTGACTATTTAATAAATATAGACCCGAGAATGAGCCAATCCAAGCCTCATTATTGTCACTCTGCAATATAGATGTGATCTCATTAATCTCTAATTGGCTATTTGCTTCTTTATATCGAACTCGCGGGAACAACTGTGTACTCTCAGAGTAATAGCTCACACCATTATCTGTGGCTATCCAAAGCCCATTATTTTTATCTGCAACAAGCGCATATATTTTATTTCCCTCTAGTGAATAATCATCACGGACTACCGCTTTAAAGTACTTTAAATGCTCATTGTTAATATTCCACTTATACAAGCCTTGCTCAGTTCCAAACCACCAATTATTAGTTGTTTCTGCAAAAGACAATAGTGATAACTCTGTAGGTACTTTTTTAATGACCTCTAATGACTCGTCTTTTAATTCTGTTATCCAAACGCTGTTATGAGCACCTAAAATTATCTGTTTTTTCTCTTGAGAATAAAATATAGCATCAATATATTGCCCTAAAAGCAACGGAGTAAAGCTCTCTGTAAGCAGGCTAAACTCAAATATTCCTGCAGAAGTAGAAACTAACCATCTTTTATCAATTTGAATGGCTCCTGTAATTTCTATTGCATCAAAAATTACACTGCTGTTTGAATTGTTAATCTCTGATGTATAAACTTTCTGAGTCTCTGGTTCATAGATAAAGAAACGATCTGCGTCGCTCCCCCAAAAGGCTCCATCTTCTTGGTTTAAGGTTCGAAAATTAAAGTCTTGAGATAAAACAGCTTCGCTTGTAAAACCACTATTTTCAGACCATGACTGTATTTTATTCTCTTTAATGAACCAAAATTTTTGCTCAAAAAATGAAATGCGCCGAGGTAATGTCTTGTCTGATTTTTCCCCTAACGTAAACATATTTTGTCCATCAAATAGATGAAGCTGACCATATACATCGTACATCCATAATGCTCCATCATCACGAAGGAACAGTTGCTGAGCTGTAATATACTGGCCATCACTATGAATTGGCATTGGGTAAAAAATAGTATTATCTGAACGAGATAAAGAGTAAGTAGAGAAATAAAGGAAAATACTTAAAATAAGTATTCTGAATAAAAGCATCTACTCGCCTTGAGGTATAAAGAAAAAGTATCAACATGATAGGAAAACTCTTTCTATATAGCAATGAATACTAAGATGATTCATTAATTCGTAGAGTTTATTACTACAGAGTAAAAAAAGCCCTTTCTATTCTTTTAAATAGAAAGGGCTATACAGGTTAATATGATTACTTAAACTTGATCTCGCAAAGCATCAATCGTCAATCTAGCCTGTTGCTTAAATTTCGCTCTCTCAGACTCTTTTACTGGTGATGCTTGAGGCAGCGGGACTTTCATGGAGTTCACTGCACGACCATTTTTAATCAGTTCATAATGCAAATGTGGCCCAGTCGAGCGACCAGTATTACCACTCAATGCAATTTTGTCACCCATGGATACTTTTTGCCCTTTCTTCACTAATATTTTACTTAGGTGAAGATAACGCGTCATGTATTCGCGCCCATGTTTAATAACAACATAATTACCAGCCAATGGATGATGTAGCGCTCTTACTACAACACCGTCTCCGCTGGCATACACTGATGTACCTACAGGGGCGGCAAAGTCAGTACCATTATGTGGAGAAATTCGCCCTGTCACTGGGTGTTTACGATACGGATTAAATGATGAACTAATTCTAAAACGCTGATGTGTGGGATAGCGTTCTAAAGCACGGTTTAAGCTGCGCCCTTGCACATCATAATAATTCCCATCGGTGTGTTTAATCAGTGTAATTTCTCGAGAACCATTTTGATACAAGACAGCTTCTACATCACCAGAGGACACGGCTTTACCATCAATAAACTCTTTATTAATTTCAACCGCAAATTTATCCCCTTTTCGAGCTTCTTTACCAAAATCAAACTTCCATTGTAGCTGTTTTGCTAATGTTTGAATTTGCCCAGGAGTAAGCCCTGCTGAACGCGCAGAGTTATAAAAGTTACTGGTTACTCGACCAGAAAGAAAAACAGGTTTGATCTCTCCTTTCTCTTCCTTTTGAGTAAAGCTGTATTTACCATCGTTCCAAGAATACACATCGGTGTCTTTAATATTTCGATGGATCTGCAACTCTATAAGTTTGCCATTTTCATCTTGCTGCCACTCTAAATCAACACCAACACGCATGTTTGCTGCCGATTTATTTACAGCAAGTAATGCATACATATCAGATATAGGCAGTGCATATTGATTAAAGATCTCTCCTAGAGTTTCCCCAGACGCAACAGTGTGTGAATGAACAATATCTTGAGCATCTATTTGCTGATCTAGTTCATCTTTTGGTGCATTGAAATCAGGATCATCAGGCTCAAAAATAGTCCCTACGGGCTCACTGTTTTGATCAGCTAATGTCTGTAAATTTTCACTAGATAACTTAACCTGACCTCTAATGGGTTCTGAAGAGGTGCTGTGTCTATTATGTGTAGGCTCCCAGATCAAAATGGCACAAGTAAACAATGATAACGACAATAACGCGAATTTATGCCTTTTGGATAGCGTGCCTAATCTTGCTGTAACTGCTTCTTTATATTTTATTGACTTAAACAACGTGATAACTCATTACTGATAGTTGATAGAAATATAAAATATGCTCCTACTTCATCTGATTGCTGTATGGCTAGAGGATCAAGTTCTCCCTTATTAACTTCTGTTCCTCTGGTAATAGTTGTCACTATTGCTGGCTCAAACTGAGGTTCAGAAAATACACATACTGCTTGTTGATTTAAAAGCGATTTTTTTATTTTAATCAAAGATTTTGCACCCGGTTTTCTATCCGGACTCACCGTAAAGTGCCCCAAGTTATTCATTCCAAAATAACGTTCAAAATAACCATATGCATCATGAAAAACAAAGTAACCTTTGTCTTGCACTGGTTTTAATTGATTTGAAATAGTCTCCACAGCCTGTGTTAACTTATTTTCAAAGGCTGTAAGGTTAGACTCATATTGATCTTTATTCAATGGATCAATTTTGATCAGTTGTTGAGTTATCTCTTTTGCTACACCTAACGATTCCTTTGGACCTAACCAAAAATGTGGATCGGTACTATGATGGTGACCATCTTCATGAGAGTGTCCCTCTTCCCCATGCTCATCAAAATGATAAAAATCAACTGAAGGAAATTCACTGATCGTGATGACATTTTTTTTATCTGCAATGATTTTACTTAAAAAAGGTTCTAAGTCATTTCCATACCAAATAACAACATCAGCTTGCTTTACCTTTCTAATATCCGATGGACGCAAAGCATAATCGTGTGGAGATGCCCCACTTGGTACAAGATAAGAAGTGTCAGAAATGCCATTTGTTAATTCCTGAACAATGAGATTAATTGGCTTTACTGACGATAATACTGTCATGGCTTGTGCTGTTCCGCTCAAAAAGGTAAACATACACAGCAAGGTTAATTGAATATTTCTTCTCATTTGCTTCTCTTAAAAAATGTGATAGCGATTGGATTTCTAAAATGTTACATTATAACACTTACTAATTGCAAACGACTCTTATTTAAAAATGACTTCTTTACTCAATTTACAAGATGTTTGTGTGGTCTTCGATGGGCGCCATGTGATCGATAACGTTTCTTTAACTATCGAGCCAAACAAGATCATCACTCTTATAGGCCCTAATGGTGCAGGAAAGTCTACGTTAGTAAAAACCATTCTTGGCTTGCAGAAACCAACCAGTGGAACAATAAATCGAAATAAAAAACTTCGTATTGGTTACGTTCCTCAAAAACTGCATTTAAATGATTCCTTACCTTTAACGGTTAATGGTTTCTTAAAATTAGCAGGAAAATACAGCCAACAAGAGCATCTTGATGCCTTAAAATTAGTCGAGGCTGAACATCTACTCAATTCAAACATGCATAAGCTGTCAGGTGGTGAATCTCAACGGGTATTATTAGCAAGAGCATTATTACAACGCCCTGATCTTCTTGTTCTTGATGAACCAGCTCAAGGTGTTGATGTTCAAGGGCAAATTAGCCTGTACGCTTTAATTGAATCTATTCGTCACCGCTTTAATTGTGCTGTATTTATGGTGTCACACGATTTGCATCTGGTTATGGCAAAAACAGATGAAGTTATTTGTCTTCAGCATCACATCTGCTGCTCTGGTGCTCCAGAATCCATCTCTAAGCACCCCAAATACATTGCATTATTTGGTCAACAACGAGATCAACAATTGGCGTTTTATCATCATAACCACCACCATGATCATAATCTATCCGGTGAACCTGCTGATGGCTCGTGCTGCAGTAAGAATAAAAAGGCCTCTTCATGATTGAATTTTTACTTCCTGCACTGTTAGCAGGCTTAGGTATTGCATTACTTGCTGGCCCTTTAGGCTCTTTCGTTGTATGGCGAAAAATGGCTTATTTTGGTGATACGTTAGCTCACGCCTCTCTACTTGGTTTATCTCTTGGTTTTTTATTTGATATTAATTTAAACCTAGCTTTAGTCGTTTGTTGTGTTGCTATTGCTTTGTTATTGGTTACCTTACAAAAACAACGTTTAGTGGCAACCGATACATTACTTGGAATATTGGCTCATAGCTCGCTTTCATTAGGACTAGTCGCTGTTAGTTTTTTAGATAATGTTCGAGTCGACTTAATGTCTTATTTGTTCGGGGATCTGCTGGCGGTCACTTACGATGATTTAATCTATATTTATACTGGTGTGTTTATTGTTCTTGGCTTAATACTTTTAGTATGGCGTCCATTACTTTCATCAACAATCAGCGAAGAATTAGCTCAGGTCGAAGGCGTTAATGTGGAATTAATGCGTTTAGTTTTAATGTTAATGGTTGGTTTAGTAATTGCGATTTCGATGAAGTTTGTCGGCGCGTTAATTATTACGTCTTTACTTATCATTCCAGCTGCAACTGCTCGCCGATTTTCACGCTCTCCAGAGCAAATGGTAGTACTTGCTTCTATTTTTGGTTGTATCGCAGTAATGGTAGGTTTAGCATTATCTTGGCATTATGATACCCCTGCAGGTCCTTCTATTGTCGTTTCTGGGGCCGCTATATTTATGCTAAGTCAATTAAAGAAAGCGCATAGCTAACATCATAAAAAAAGCAATACGATATGGTTCGTATTGCTTTTTTTTAATTTTCTTAGAGTTTAAATCGATTCACTATTGTCGTTAAATTATCAGCCATTTCACCTAAGCGCTCCGACTCTTTTTCTGTCGCATCAACATCTGATGCGTTTCCTTTTGCAACAATATTAATGTCTGAAATTAATTGGTTTACACTCGATGTTGCCGTTAGTTGCTCTTCTGCCGATGCTGAAATTTGGCTGTTCATTGTTTGAATAATCGCAACAGACTCAAAAATAGAACTGACTGTGTGTTGGGTATCCACCGTTTTCTCTGCAATTTGATGTGCATCATCTGAGTTACTTTGCATCAAGGTTACTGATTTTACCGCTTCATCTTGCAATTCTGCAATCATCGTCGATATTTGCGAAGTACTGTCTTGAGTTCGGCTCGCAAGCAATCTCACTTCATCTGCAACAACGGCAAAACCTCTTCCACTTTCCCCAGCTCTTGCTGCTTCAATCGCCGCGTTTAAGGCTAGCAAATTAGTTTGATCTGCAATACTACGGATCACATCTAATATACTACCTATGTTCTCGGTTTTAACTTGTAGATTCGCAATTACTAGTGAAACATCTTGAATATTAACCGCTAATGTTTGCATATCACTATTCATATCCCCAATAGTATTAATGCAATGGCTTGAAGTCTGATTAACTTCTAATGCTGAATCAGAAGCCTGAATCGCACTTTTAGTTACTTCATCAACACTAACTACAATTTGGTCTGTCGCTACAGCCGCTTGCCCTAATTGATCCATTTGAGCTTTCATACTGATGTTCATTGTATGAGCAGACGAAGATAAATGATGAGATGATTCACTTAACTCAAGGGTTAGCTTATTTATATCTGTCACAAGTTCTTTGATGTTTTGCGCCATTTCAAGAATACGCCCATAAATCCCAATATGACGATCACTTGTTGCATTGATGTGTGTTAAATCACCACGAGAAATACGATCAATAACATTTAAAATAACCTCAGGATCATTACCCAATGTTTTATTATATTTTCGTACTGAAAAAAACATAACAAAACCAATAAATAAATTAACAATGAAGCCTATGACTAAGCCTTCAAGAAGAAAAGCTTTGAAAGTATCATTTACTTTTTTCTCTTGAACACCACTGCCTAAATACCAATTCCAATGCTTGGTTTTAACTGCTATAGATTTTACTTCTGTAGTTATACTCTCTCGTGTGGTAAACCAAGAGTAGGTAATAACCTGCCCTGCGACAGTAAGGTTGCTAAGAATATGACTTTTTGCCTCATGACTGACAATGCTTTCAAACGACTGACCGATAATTTGAGGATCTAAAGGCGCAGCTAAAAAGACTAGGTTTTCATCCGTCATCCAAATATATTCATTATCTGAGTACGCATAACTTTGCATTAATTCACTGGCTAGTCTCTTTGCTTTACTTTCATCCAACTCACCTGATATCACTTTTTGCTCTAAAGTTGCAATTGTATTTTTAGCATTTGTGAGTAAGTTTTCTAATCGTATTACGTTATTTGTTTCTAACGTATACCTAACGTTGTATGCGCCCATAATAATAGACCCAAACATTGCAGCAGAAAAAATCAGATAAATAATGACATACTTAGTTGTAGAATTAAGGTGCATATGTGTTCTCAAATTTAAATAACTAATAATAATTTATACCAATAGTGAACTTGATATTAAATGCTATTCATTCTTTGAGTTTTGTTATACGGCTCTGAATAAGTGGCTTGATTATTTAACAAATCATATACTTATTTAGATAGGTACGGGGTGTGTCCTGAGAAAGAAAAGCGCCGAATCTTATCAGAGGATTGATTATTGTTTATACTTGTTTCACTTACTATATTTGTAAGTAAATGTTTCGGCAAGTAACAAATACAAAAAAACCATTCATATTTATATAAATGGCTTTTGAGTTATTCATGTATTGGTTTAACTTATTACCAACCAGTCACTTCGCGCAGTGCTTTACCGATATCAGCAAGACTTTTTACTGTTTTAACACCCGCTTCTTCTAACGCTGCAAACTTATCTTCAGCTGTACCTTTACCTCCAGAAATAATTGCACCGGCATGACCCATACGCTTACCAGGAGGAGCAGTAACACCCGCAATGTAAGATACAACTGGTTTTGTAACATTGTGCTTAATAAACTCAGCTGCTTCTTCTTCCGCTGTTCCACCGATCTCACCAATCATTACAATTGCTTCAGTTTCTGGATCTTCTTGGAACAGTTTTAAGATATCAATGAAGTTTGAACCAGGGATTGGGTCACCACCGATACCAACACACGTTGATTGGCCAAAGCCTTCATCTGTTGTTTGCTTAACTGCTTCATAAGTCAGCGTACCTGAACGAGATACAATACCAACTTTACCTTTCTTATGAATGTGTCCAGGCATGATACCAATCTTACATTCGTCAGGAGTGATAACACCCGGACAGTTAGGACCAATCATTACTACACCTTCAGCATCTAGACGAACTTTAACGTCAAGAAGATCAAGGGTTGGAATGCCTTCTGTAATCGTTACGATAAGCTTAATGCCCGCATCGATTGCTTCAAGAATTGCGTCTTTACAGAAAGGAGCCGGTACATAAATAACAGAAGCCGTTGCGCCAGTTGCTTCTACAGCATCACGAACGGTGTTAAATACAGGAAGACCAAGGTGAACTTGACCGCCTTTACCTGGTGATACACCACCAACCATTTTTGTTCCGTACTCAAGTGCTTGCTCTGAATGGAACGTACCTTGACCACCTGTGAATCCTTGGCAGATAACTTTTGTATCTTTATTAATTAGTACAGACATTATTTGCCCTCCGCAGCAGCAACAACTTTTTCAGCGGCTTCAGTTAATGACGTCGCTGCAATGATATTAAGGCCACTTTCAGCCAGTTTTTGTGAACCTAGTGGTGCATTGTTACCTTCAAGGCGAACAACAACAGGAACTTCTACACCCACTTCTTCAACAGCACCAATGATGCCATCTGCAATTAGGTCACAACGTACAATACCACCAAAGATATTTACTAGAACCGCTTTAACATTGCTGTCTGATAGAATAATTTTGAACGCTTCTGTTACACGTTCTTTTGTTGCACCGCCGCCAACATCAAGGAAGTTAGCAGGTTGACCACCGTGTAGGTTTACGATGTCCATTGTGCCCATAGCAAGACCAGCACCGTTAACCATACAGCCAATGCTGCCATCTAGAGCAACGTAGTTTAGCTCCCACTGTGCAGCATGTGCTTCGCGCTCATCTTCTTGAGATGGATCGTGCATTTCACGCAGCTTTGGTTGACGGTACATAGCATTTGAATCAATGTTAATTTTACCATCTAGGCACAAAAGATTGCCTTCTGCTGTCACAACAAGAGGGTTAATTTCCAGTAGCGCTAAGTCGTACTCAGCGAACATATTGCCTAGACCTAAAAAGATCTTAACAAATTGCTTAATTTGATCGCCTTCAAGACCAAGCTTAAATGCTAATTCACGACCTTGGAAAGCTTGAGGACCTACTAATGGATCAATCGCTGCTTGGTGAATTAACTCTGGCGTTTCTTCAGCAATCTTCTCGATATCCACACCACCTTCAGTAGATGCCATGAAAACGATACGACGCGTAGCACGGTCAACAACCGCACCTAAATATAATTCGTTTGCAATGTTTGATGCTTCTTCAACCAAAACTTTCGTTACTGGTTGTCCGTTAGCATCCGTTTGGAAAGTTACTAGATTTTTACCTAGCCACTTTTGAGCGAACTCTTTTACGCCCTCTTTGGTATCGTGCAGTTCAACACCGCCCGCTTTACCACGGCCACCAGCGTGTACTTGACACTTAACTACTTTTTTAGTGGTACTAATACGGCCTGCAGCTTCAAAAGCCTCTTGAGGTGTATCGCAAGCATAACCCTCAGGTACAGGAAGGCCATATTCTGCAAAGAGTTGCTTTGCTTGATATTCATGTAAGTTCATTATGTTCTATCCATTTTATGTTATTCCCTTTGCTGGGAATTTTTAATGTCCTAAGACGCTCTAAGGCATCTTTCTATTTTTTATCCAATAATGAAGTTGAATAAGAGGCTACCGTGAGCATGGCAGCCTTTGTTTATAACTAAATGTTATGACTAAACATCCAGTAATAAACGAGCAGGGTCTTCCAGTAATTCTTTGATTGTTACCAAGAAACCTACTGATTCACGACCATCAATTAAACGGTGATCGTAAGACAATGCTAAGTACATCATTGGTAGAATTTCTACCTTTCCATCAACAGCCATTGGGCGGTCTTGGATTTTATGCATACCTAAAATTGCAGCTTGTGGCGGGTTAATAATTGGAGTAGACATTAATGAACCGAACACACCACCATTAGTGATAGTAAAGTTACCCCCCATTAAATCTTCAACCGCTAATTTTCCATCACGGCCTTTGATTGCAAGCTCTTTAATGCCTTTTTCAATATCAGCAAAACCAAGTGCATCACAGTCTTTTAGTACTGGAGTTACTAGGCCACGTGGTGTCGAAACCGCCATGCTAATATCAAAGTAGTTATGATAAACAATATCATCACCATCAATTGACGCATTTACTTCCGGGTAACGCTTAAGCGCTTCAGTTACGGCTTTCACATAGAAAGACATGAAGCCTAAACGTGTACCGTGACGCTTTTCAAACTGCTCTTGATACTGCTTACGAAGTTCCATGATTGGCTTCATGTTTACTTCATTAAACGTTGTTAGCATTGCTGTGTTGTTCTTCGCTTCAAGTAGACGTCTTGCTACTGTCTTACGAAGACGTGTCATAGGTACGCGTTTTTGGCTACGGTGTGCTAATGCTTCTGCAGGCGCTTCCGCTGCTTTTTCGGCTTTTGGTGTTGCTTTCAATGCGGCAATATGTGCATCAACGTCTTCACGTGTAATGCGACCACCAACACCCGTACCCTTCACATCAGATGGCGCAATATCATGCTCACCAAGTAGACGGCGAACCGCTGGACTTAGCGCATCATTACTTTCTTCTGATAAAGAAGCCGTATGGCGCTTATCTGGTGATGATTCAGTATCCGTTGCTACGTCCTTTGTTGGCTCCCCAACCACAGCACCTGGCTTAAGGCGTGCAATTAATTGCTTAGAAAGAACCGTAGCACCATCATCTTCTAAAATCGCTTCTAACACACCAGCTTCAGGCGCTGGTACTTCAAGAACCACTTTATCTGTTTCAATGTCTACAAGTATTTCGTCACGCTCAACTGCATCACCAGGTTGTTTATGCCATGTTGCTACAGTAGCGTCTGCTACAGATTCAGGTAAATCTGGAACCAGAATTTCGATTGTCATATCCGTTTTCCTATACTTTCTAGTTCTTATCTAGGGTCAGAGCGTCTTCAACTAACGCTTTTTGTTGTTTCACGTGCACCGACATATAGCCTACTGCCGGAGAGGCAGACGCTGGACGTCCTGCATAATGTAAAATGGCACTATCAGGTAACGCCGAGCGGAAGTTATGTTGACTTGAGTACCAAGCGCCTTGGTTTTGCGGTTCTTCTTGACACCAAACATAATCTTCTACATTGGTATATTGTGCAATTGCAGCTTCTACGTCTTCTTTAGGGAATGGGTAAAGCTGTTCAATACGTACAATAGCGACATCCGTTTGTTCATTTAGGCGACGTTGCTCTAACAAGTCAAAATACACCTTACCTGAACAGAATACGACGCGTTTCACTTGCGCAGGGTCCAAAGCATCAACCTCTGGAATTGCTGACTGGAAGTTACCCTCTGCAAGCTCTTCAAGTGATGATGTACATAAAGGATGGCGCAATAGTGATTTTGGCGACATTACAATCAGTGGACGACGCATTGGACGAACAACTTGACGTCGTAACATGTGGTATACCTGAGCTGGTGTTGATGGAACCACTACTTGCATATTTTGCTCAGCACACATTTGTAAGAAACGCTCAAGTCGAGCTGATGAGTGCTCAGGCCCTTGACCTTCGTAACCATGAGGTAACAACATAGTAAGGCCACACATTCTGCCCCACTTTTGCTCTCCTGATGAGATAAATTGGTCAATAACCACTTGTGCACAGTTAGCAAAGTCACCAAACTGGGCTTCCCAAATAGTTAAGCCACCTGGTTCAGCGGTTGCATAACCATATTCAAAAGCAAGTACTGCGGCTTCTGAAAGTACTGAATCATGTACTTCAAATGGGCCTTGCTTATCATGAATATTAGCTAACGGTACGTAAGTACTCGCATCTGATTGATTATGAAGAACAGCATGACGATGGAAGAATGTACCACGACCAGAATCTTGACCAGTAATACGAATGCGTTTACCTTCATCGACCAGAGTTGCATAAGCTAATGTTTCAGCCATGCCCCAATCTATAGATTTCTCACCAGAAACCATCGAAATACGGTCATTACACATTTTATTGACACGGCTGTGTAATTTGTGACTTTCTGGGTATTGGCAAACACGTTGACCAAGCTCAACTAGACGCGTTTTATCGAATTCACTCGCCCATTCCATATTCCAGTCATGACCGATGAAAGGTGTCCAATCCACATTATGTAGCTGCATTGGTCGCCACTCTTTCACTACCACTTCACCATGATCAAGCGCATCGCGATACTCATTGATCAATTGTGTGGTCGTTTCTAACTCAAGTTCTTGGCGTGCAACCAACATATCTGCGTAAATCTTACGAGGTGTTGGATGCTTTTTGATTTTTTGGTACATCAAAGGCTGTGTAGCATTTGGCTCATCAGCTTCGTTGTGACCGTGACGGCGATAACACACTAAATCAATTACCACATCACGTTTAAACTCATTACGATAATCAAGAGCGATACGAGTTACGAAAGCAACCGCTTCTGGATCATCAGCATTCACGTGAAATATTGGTGCCTGAACCATTTTTGCAATGTCAGTACAATATTGAGTCGAGCGTGTATCTTTTGGATTTGATGTTGTGAAACCCACTTGGTTATTGATAACAATTCGAACCGTACCACCCACTTGGAATGCACGAGCTTGAGACATGTTAAATGTTTCAGCTACCACACCTTGACCTGCAATAGCAGAGTCACCGTGAATAGTAATTGGGATCACTTTATCACCCGCCGTATCATTTAGGCGGTCTTGACGAGCACGGACAGAACCAATAACAACAGGGTTAACAATCTCTAGGTGAGATGGGTTAAATGCTAATGCTAAATGAACATTACCACCTGCCGTTGCAAAGTCTGAAGAGAAACCTTGGTGATACTTAACATCACCCGTACCCCATGAGTCGCCATGCTTACCAGCAAATTCGTCGAAAAGATCTTGAGGCTTCTTCCCAAGAACGTTGATAAGCATATTTAATCGACCACGGTGAGCCATGCCGATAACGACTTCACGTCCACCATTTTCACCAGCGCGACGAATAATTTCTTTCACCATAGGAACCATGGCATCGCCACCTTCCAATGAGAATCGCTTCGCTCCTGGGAATTTAGCGCCTAGGTATCGTTCTAGCCCTTCGGCAGCGGTTAACTCTTCAAGAAAAGTCAGCTTTTCTTGAGCAGTAAAAGTTGGTTTGCCTGCAACAGACTCTAAGCGTTGCTGAATCCAACGTTTCTCTTCCGTATTGGTGATATGCATATATTCAGCACCGACAGAGCCACAATAAGTGCCACGTAGTGCTTCATATAAATCAGAAAGTTTCATGGTCTCTTGCCCTGAAGCAAAAGAACCTACATTAAATGTTTCTGAAAAATCATCAGTAGTTAAATTATGAAAAGAAGGCTCTAATTCTGCAACATATTCATGCTGCTGTAATGCTAATGGGTCTAAATTGGCATTTTGATGACCACGGAAACGGTACGCATTAATTAATTGCAATACTCTTACTTGCTTAGCATCTACATCTGGATCATTAACTTGAGCACTAACTTGCTTTGTTTCTTTCGCAAGACGACGGAAATATTCTCGTACAGGGGAATGGGCTTGTTCTGATGCGCCAGTACTTTCAACTGGAAGCGTATCAAAAACGTCTCTCCATTCATCGCTAACGATTTCCGGGTCACTGAGATAGAGTTCGTAGAGATCTTCTACGTACGTTGCATTAGCGCCAGCTAAATGTGAAGACTCAAACCATGCCTTCATCACGCTATTCTGCATTATTTTCCCTTAATCCAGTAGTTTCACGTCTATCCCGGTCTTTTGTGCCGGGCTTATAAGCCTCAACTTACGCTTGAATAAACCAATGCGTAATGTTGAGGAGATAATAGTTATACCGCTTTTTTCAATAGCATGGTCTTAATATGACCAATTGCTTTTGTTGGGTTTAACCCTTTAGGACATACACTTACACAATTCATTATGCCATGGCAACGAAAAACACTGAAAGCATCGTCTAAATTAGACAAACGTTCATTTGTCGCAGTATCACGGCTATCAATTAACCAACGATAAGCCGCAAGAAGCCCTGCTGGTCCGATGAACTTGTCAGGATTCCACCAAAATGATGGACATGATGTAGTACAACATGCGCACATGATACATTCATATAAACCATCTAAATGTTCACGTTCTTCTGGAGATTGTAGGTTTTCTCTTGAAGGTGGCGTTGCACCATCACTGATTAAGAATGGTTTTACTTTTTCGTAATTCTCGTAGAACTGCGCCATATCGACGATCAAATCACGGACTACAGGTAAACCAGGTAATGGACGAATAACAATATCACCCTTACCTGTTAATTCAGATAATGGAGTAATACACGCTAATCCATTCTTACCATTCATATTCAAACCATCAGAACCACATACGCCTTCGCGGCATGAACGACGGAATGATAACGTAGGATCTTGTTCTTTTAATAAGATAAGTGCATCAAGCACCATCATATCAGAGCCTTCATCCACTTCTAATGTGTACGCCTTCATATGAGGCGCATTATCTACATCAGGGTTGTAACGGTAGATTGAAAAACTTAATTTCATCTTTCTGCCCTCTTTTAGTACGTACGTGCTTTAGGTGGGAATGCTTCACGATGGATTGGCTCCATGTTTACACCACGTTTGCTCATTGATTCTGTCTCAGGGTTATACACTGAGTGACATAGCCAATTCGCATCATCACGTTCAGGGAAGTCAAATCGAGCATGCGCACCGCGGCTCTCTGTACGATAGTTTGCTGCTACCGCTGTCGCGAATGCCGTTTCCATTAAGTTTTCAAGTTCTAAACACTCAATACGCTGCGTATTAAACTCTGTTGATTTATCGGCAAGGTAAGCATTTTTTAGACGCTCACGAATCACTTTAAGCTCTTCAAGGCCTTTTGCCATTGCATCACCTTCACGGAATACCGAGAAGTTATTTTGCATACATTGCTGTAAGTCTTTACGGATTTGAACAGGATCTTCACCGCCAGTGCTATTTTCCCAACGATTATAACGCTCAAGTGATGCTTCAATATCTGCTTCAGTTGCTGGTTTAGCTTCTGCTTGTTTCTTCAGAGTTTCACCTAAATGTAGCCCTGTTGCACGACCAAACACCACTAAATCTAGCAGCGAGTTACCACCTAAACGGTTTGCACCATGCACAGATACAGATGCGATTTCGCCGCAAGCAAACAGGCCTTGAACTTCGACATCAGCACCGCTTTCATCTTGCTTAATCGCTTGACCAGAAACTTGTGTTGGTACACCACCCATCATGTAATGACAGGTTGGGATTACTGGGATAGGCTCTTTAACTGGGTCGACATGAGCAAAGGTACGAGACAATTCACATACACCCGGTAGGCGTGATTCAAGCGTCTCTTTACCTAGGTGATCCAATTTCAATTTAATGTGTGGACCCCAAGGACCATCACAACCACGACCTTCGCGAATTTCAACCATCATTGAACGAGCAACAACATCACGACCCGCTAAGTCTTTCGCATTTGGTGCATAACGCTCCATGAAGCGCTCACCATCTTTATTTAATAGATAGCCACCTTCACCACGACAACCTTCCGTTACAAGTACACCTGCACCTGCAATACCTGTTGGGTGGAACTGCCACATTTCAATATCTTGCATTGGAACACCAGCACGAATCGCCATGCCTACACCATCACCAGTATTGATGTGTGCGTTCGTTGTTGATGCGTAAATACGACCTGCACCACCAGTAGCAAGGATGGTTGCTTTAGATTTAAAGTAACAAACTTCACCCGTTTCCATACAAAGCGCAGTACAACCTAAAATTGCACCGTCTTCATTTTTTACCAAATCAAGCGCATACCACTCAGAAAAGATCGTCGTCTTATGCTTAATATTTTGCTGATAAAGCGTATGAAGGAGCGCGTGACCAGTACGGTCCGCGGCAGCAGCTGTTCGTGCAGCTTGTTCACCACCAAAATTCTTAGACTGACCACCAAATGGGCGCTGATAAATTGTACCGTTTTCAAAACGAGAAAAAGGCAATCCCATTTTTTCTAATTCAATAACCGACTCTGGGCCGTTTTTACACATGTATTCGATAGCGTCTTGGTCACCGATATAATCAGAACCTTTTACTGTGTCATACATGTGCTGTTCCCAATGATCTTCATGCGCGTTACCAAGAGCAACAGTAATGCCACCTTGCGCAGAAACCGTATGAGAACGAGTAGGGAAAACTTTAGACAGCAATGCACAAGATAGGCCTTGCTCAGAAATTTGCAGTGCGGCACGCATACCTGCACCACCAGCGCCAATTACAACGGCATCAAATTCTCTAACAGGAATACTCACTACACACCCCACACAATTATTAAACCAGAGAAGAAATATCCTAATAACACTGACACTAAACCAAGCTGAAGCAGAGCACGCAACATGACAGGTTTAATATAATCAGTCAGTACTTGCCATAAACCAATCCATGCATGAATCAAGATTGAAAAAAGAGCAAGCATCGTAAATACTTTCGTGAATAAACTGCCAAAGAAGTTTGTCCATGATAGGTAAGTTAGATCTGGGCCAAAAGCACAGAAGCCAACAATATATAGGGTGTAGAGGGTTAGGATAATCGCACTAGCACGAATTAATATAAAATCGTGTACGCCATTACGACCAAATGAAGATACGTTAGCTACCATACCAATACTCCTGCTAAAAGAGATAATACAGCCGTAATTGCAAACGCAACCTTGGCACTTTGAGTACCAGACTCAAGCTCTTCAAAATATCCCATGTCCATCAATAAGTGACGAACACCTACCACAATATGGTAAGCAAGGGCTGTTAGAATTCCCCACATAATGAATGTCACAAAAAAGCCATCGATATAATCAGCAGCTTGTGCGAATCCAATAGGAGAAGAAAGCGATAGGTTGAGCAACCAAAGCAATATTCCAACAGAAACAAAAGTAATCACACCACTTACACGGTGCACAATTGAGGCGATAGCCGTTATAGGAAAACGGATCGTTTGTAGATCTAGGTTGACAGGTCTTGACTTTTTAACTTTCACAAGGGGCTCACTCAGCTCCATTGAGCATTTTATTGTTATAGATACCTCCGATCTATCAAAAATCATGAAAATTTAACATTTTCGTAACTTTCGTTGTGAGCGACATCTCTTTATGCTGCTTAATTACTAAACCGCACTCTATTTATAAGTAGATGTAAATCACGCTAACCCTATATAAAATAAGGGACAGACCAGAAACTCTGCCGCAGTATACGATGTGAAACATCTGATTACAAACCTATACATAATACTTACATCACACCACAGAAAATTAACTTTTTTTTCATTAAAAATATAAACAAGTGCACACATAAGCGCACAATAATTGACATTAGCCCGTGTAATGGGTACAAAGTTGTCACTCTCATATCCGGGATAGAATAAAAATATAACAAAAGGAGAATGTTATGGCAGATAAAAAGGCAACACTTCATATTGAAGGTCAAGCGCCTATCGACATGCCGATCATGGATGGAACAATTGGTCCTGAAGTGATTGATGTGCGTACATTAGGAGCCAATGGTTACTTTACCTTTGACCCTGGTTTCCTTGCCACTGCATCTTGTGAGTCTCAAATAACTTATATCGACGGTGATAAAGGTGTTTTATTACACCGCGGTTTCCCTATCGATCAATTAGCCAATAATGCTGATTATTTAGAAGTGTGTTACATCCTTTTAAATGGTCAGGCTCCAAACCGTGAAGAGTACGAAACATTTAAAGATATTGTGACTCGCCATACTATGGTGCATGAGCAAATTTCAAGTTTCTTCCATGGTTTCCGTCGTGATGCTCACCCAATGGCAGTAATGTGTGGTGTGGTTGGTGCACTCGCTGCCTTCTATCACGACTCACTAGATATTAATAATGATGAGCACCGTGAAATTGCGGCATTTAGACTTCTGTCAAAAATGCCAACACTTTCAGCAATGTGTTACAAGTACTCAATCGGTCAGCCGTTTATTTATCCACGTAACGACCTGACTTACGCGGAAAATTTCTTACACATGATGTTTGCAAACCCATGTGAAGAATACGAAGTAAACCCTGTTGTTGCTCGTGCTATGGATAAAATCTTTACTCTGCATGCTGATCACGAACAAAATGCTTCAACGTCAACAGTGCGATTAGCGGGCTCATCTGGTGCTAACCCGTTCGCATGTATTGCTGCTGGTATCGCTTCTCTATGGGGGCCTGCTCACGGTGGTGCAAACGAAGCATGTTTACGTATGCTTGAAGAGATTGGCTCTCTTGATAACATTGATGAATACGTTGCAAAAGCAAAAGATAAAGAAGACCCATTCCGTCTAATGGGCTTTGGTCATCGTGTTTACAAAAACTACGATCCACGCGCAACGGTAATGCGTGAAGCGTGCCACGAAGTACTGAAAGAGCTAAACATCAAAGATCCTCTGTTAGATGTCGCGATGGAACTAGAGCGAATTGCACTTTCGGATGAGTATTTTGTATCGAAGAAACTGTATCCAAACGTAGATTTCTACTCTGGTATCATCCTAAAAGCGATTGGTATTCCTGTGTCTATGTTTACCGTTATCTTTGCTATGTCTCGTACTGTTGGCTGGATTGCTCACTGGAGTGAAATGCACAGTGACCCAAGCAACCGTATCGGTCGCCCTCGCCAGCTTTACACCGGTGAAGAACTTCGTGAGTTTAAACCTCTTCATGAACGTGAATAATTAATTCTTAAACACTGAAATTAATTAGTCTTATAAACAAAAAAAGGTTGGTGCTAATGCATCAACCTTTTTTATTACGACGATAAAAAAACGTATTTCTATTGATATCTTCTACACTGGATTATCGATATCAATAAATTCAACATCAAAACCGTACTCTTTCGCTAACCATTCACCCAAGGCTTTTACACCGTAGCGCTCAGTCGCGTGATGACCAGCGGCAAAATAATGAATCCCTAGTTCTCGAGCTATATAGGTTGTTCTTTCTGAAACTTCACCTGAAATAAATGCATCAATGCCTTGCTGCGCTGCGAGCTCAATATAGTCCTGCCCACCACCTGAACACCAAGCGACTGTTTTTATTTCTTTATCAACATCAGGGGTGATATGTAAAGGGGTTCTATTCAATACTTGTTCTATTCGTAAACTTAATTCTTTACCAGATAATGCAACCTCAAACTCTCCTTTCATTGAAATAGATTGAGGCGTTGGCTCTAGGCCTTCTACATTTACAATCGAAAATAAACGTGCTAATTCAGCATTATTACCAAGTGTCGGGTGAATATCTAAAGGAAGATGATAAGCCAATAAATTAATATCATTTTTAATTAACGAACGAATACGATTACCTTTCATTCCTTTAATTGACTCGCTTTCACCCTTCCAAAAATAACCATGATGAACTAACAATGCATCGGCATTTTTTTCGATTGCAGCATCAATTAATGCTTGTGAAGCGGTTACACCTGTAATTATTTTTTTTACTTCAGGCTTGCCTTCGACTTGTAATCCATTTGGGCAATAATCTTTAATTAACTGAGGGTTAAGCTCTTTATTTAATAGCTGTTCTAGCTGAAAATTGTTCATTATCATTACCTATTTATTTTCGTATACCAATCTAAGTAAATAAATTACACAGAAAAAATGATCAAATACTTATTTGGATTGATATTAAATTCTAACAGTAATAAAAAAGCAGCGACATGCGCTGCTTTTCATTAAGACTTAACTGGTTTTTAAATTACAAGCCAGCGTCTTTAAATACGTTACTTACAATCTCTTGAGCTTCTTGCTCAATCAATGCCAAATGATCAGCACCTTTAAAGCTTTCACAGTAAATCTTGTAGATCTCTTCTGTTCCTGATGGGCGAGCAGCAAACCAGCCATGTTCAGTTGTCACTTTTAACCCGCCAATCGCTGCACCATTACCTGAAGCATGCGTTAATCGAGCCGTAATTTCATCACCAGCAAGGGTTGTAGCAGAAACCATCTCTGGAGATAATTTGCTTAATACTGCTTTTTGCGCTTTATTTGCTACTGCTTGAATACGGTTGTAACTTGATTCACCGTGTTGAGCTGCAAGTTTATTGTAATATTCTTGTGGGTTCATGCCTGTTACCGCGGTAATTTCAGCAGCAAGTAAACATAAAAGAATACCATCTTTATCTGTTGACCAAGGTGTACCATCAAATCGTAAGAAAGATGCTCCTGCACTCTCTTCTCCACCAAAGCCTAAACTGCCATTGTACAGTCCATCAACAAACCACTTAAAGCCAACTGGAACTTCGCATAAATTACGTCCAAGATCAGCAACGACTTTATCAATAATCGCTGAAGATACTAATGTTTTACCAACAGCAACTTCTGGCTTCCACTCTGGTCGATTACGGTATAAATAATCAATGCATACCGCTAAATAATGATTTGGATTCATTAAGCCTGATGGCGTTACAATACCATGACGATCATAATCAGGATCATTACCAAACGCTAAATCATAATCATCTTTTAATGATAACAAACCCGCCATTGCATAAGGCGAAGAACAATCCATGCGCACTACACCGTCTTTATCTAACGACATAAACTGGAATGATGGATCAATGGCTTCACTTACGAGTGTTAAGTTCAACTCAAATGCTTGACCAATTTGACGCCAGTATTCAATGCCTGAGCCACCTAATGGATCTACACCTAATTTTAGATTCGCTTTTTGAATCGCATCAATATTGATAACATTTTTAAGATCATCAATATATGGCTTCACTAAATCCACCTGCTTAACCAGATCAGATTTCATTGCTTCATTGATCGCAATGCGTTTCACACCATTCAACTCATTCGCGATATAAGCATTTGCTTGGTCTTCAATAGCCGTAGTTAACTCGCCTTCAGCTGGACCACCATGTGTCGGATTATATTTGATCCCACCATCTTGAGGAGGATTATGCGAAGGGGTGATTACAATACCGTCTGCTTTTTTATCAGATTGAATATTATGAGTTAAAATTGCATGAGAGATACCTGGCGTTGGAGTGTAACCATTATCTTCTTGAATAATAACTTCAACACCATTAGCCACAAGCACTTCAATGGTAGAGGTAAATGCTGGCTCAGATAGAGCGTGCGTATCTTTACCTAAAAAAAGCGGCCCTGTTACGCCATTTTCTTTACGTACATCAGCAACAGCCTGAGCAATAGCCCAAATATGATGCTGATTAAAACTTGCTTTATCAGATGTACCGCGGTGACCAGAAGTACCAAATTGCACTTTTTGATCTGGATTAGATGCATTAGGCTCTAGTAAAAAATAATTAGAAACTAATGCTGGGATATTGTGTAAATCTTCTTGCTGAGCTTTTTTCCCAGCGCGAGGATGTATAGCCATTTGACGATTCCTTGTGACAAATTATGACTCAAAAAATTAAATCGCCGCACACACTTTTTCTGTCAAATCATGATGGAAACCCATACGCTCCATCAACAATTCAACCATGTGGCGCTTGCGATTAGTATTGGTGTTTGTGATAACCCAAAATGGAGTGCCGTTAATTTCACGAGGCTTAGTTGTTTTACCACTTGCAATCAATGTGTCTTGATTGTCTGCAAAATAAACTCGAGTTCTTCCCTTAACTTCTGTCGCTTCAGAGAAAGCTTTTGAGTCAATTTTATATAATTCTGAAAGCACCGTTAAGAAACGATCAATTGCTTTATCTAATGCTGAAAATTCATCAGAGATTAATAAGGTACGTACCGCTTTAACGCGATCTACTGATGTCTCTTTACCTGCATCTTTACTGACTACAATGCCTTTTTTCTGAACTTCAACAGGTGTTGATACAGAAATAACAGAGTCTAAAGGAGATGATTGCATTAAGAGGCGACGTAAAATATCAGAGGCACTTTCACCGATGTGTTGAGTTTGGCTCGCAATAAAGCGGTATAGTTCTTCGTCTACTTCAATTGTCTTCATTATATGGTTCGTATTCTATAATCTATTTATGAAGGCACGATTATACATTGTATAATCGTGATACTCTACGACAAACCTATCACAAAAAAGAAAAATGAAGCAGCTTAACTATAAAGAACAAGGAAATGGGGATCCTTTGATCCTAATACATGGCTTATTTGGTAACCTAGATAACCTTGGTTTACTTGCTCGACAGCTCGAAAATCAATATCGAGTGATCAGCATTGATCTTCGTAATCATGGACTTTCTTTCCACTCAGAAGATCACTCTTACCCTTTGCTTGCATCTGATGTTATCCAATTACTCGCTCATTTATCAATCTCATCAGCTCATATTATTGGTCATTCTATGGGCGGAAAAGTAGCAATGGCTATAGCAGATCAAAAACCAGATCTAATTAAGTCGCTAATTGTATTAGATATGGCTCCTATCTCTTACCCTGAACGAAAACACGATGCTGTATTTGCTGGGTTACACCAAGTTATTCAATCGCCACCTAAAACGAGAAAAGAAGCCGATGCACTACTTGCTACTTCCATTATAGAGCCAGGTGTTCGTCAATTTTTAAGTAAATCGTTATATAAAAGAGACGAGTTTCTATCTCTTCGTTTTAATGTTGCTGCTTTATTGGAAAACTATCATCATATAATTGGTTGGAATAACATCACTCCATTCACAGGCAATGTCCTATTTGTAAAAGGAGAGAATTCTGACTACATTCTCCCCGAGCACCAAAATAACATAATGGCACAATTTCCAAATGCTAAGGCCCATATAGTAAGCGGTACCGGTCATTGGTTACATGCAGAAAAACCAGAAACCATTTATCGAATCATAAATCGATTTATTGAAAAAGTTGGTAAAAGATAATCCATACCAACCAAAGCAAAGCTATGGTATAGTTTTGCCAAATTATTCGATCAGATTTCGATCGCTAACCTAGAATAAAGGTGATTCATGCTATATGAACATTTTGATCTCATTGAGTCTATTGGTTTAGATTTACTGTTTGCCTCAATATTTTTTTTTATTGGTATGGCTATCAAAGATGTTCTTAAACAAGCAAATGTCCCTCCTTTTGGCCGAAAAATTGTTTGGCTTGTTCTCTTTTTAGGGTGCGCAGGTTTTGTTGCGAAAGGAATTATTCAGCTAAGCTGGGAAGGCACAGGCCTTAGTTAAGTACTGATTTAATAACATCTCTTTTTAATTAATACAGACAAATACAGGTATTTATTATATGGCAAGTGTAGGACTCTTCTTTGGTAGCGATACAGGCAACACTGAAGCTATTGGCAAGATGATTCAAAAACAGCTTGGTAAAAAGCTAGTTCATGTTCAAGATATTGCAAAAAGTAGTAAAGAAGATATTGATAATTTCGATCTTCTTCTTTTAGGTATCCCTACATGGTACTACGGTGAAGCTCAGTGTGATTGGGATGATTTCTTCCCTGAATTAGAAGGTATTGATTTTTCGACTAAGCTGGTAGCCATCTTTGGCTGTGGTGATCAAGAAGATTACGCTGAATACTTCTGTGATGCGATGGGTAATATCCGTGATATCGTAGAAGCAAAAGGCGGTACTATCATCGGTTACTGGCCAACAGAAGGTTATGAATTTGAAGCATCAAAAGCACTTGTTGATGAAAATAACTTCGTAGGCTTATGCATTGATGAAGATCGCCAACCAGAGTTGACTGAAGCACGTGTAACTGCATGGGTAAATCAAATCCATGAAGAAATGTGTCTTGCTGAACTAGAAGACTAATATCCTAGTTCTTATAATGCTCTCTACTTATCTCTTAAAATAGATAGAGAGCATTATCTAAATTGTGGTTTTTTTCTCACATATAACGTTCTATTCACTCTTGCTACCACCTTTCCTTTTTTATCATATATATACACCTCAAATTGTGGAAAATGCTTCTCCCCCTCTTTTGTTGCTTGTTTTATTTCTGCTAACTGCCCATCAGATATCACAAAATGTGCGTATAAGTCGGTGGTTCCTGGTGAAATAAAATCAATCTCTGACTGTTTATCCCATACAAAATACTCTTCTCTTAGAATCCCCATTAACATGAATGAAAACACAGGATCGGTCATCGAAAAAATGCTACCTCCATATTGAGTTCTATTCGCATTTCTATTCCAAAATCGGTCTTTCAAAATAACACTAACCTCTTGAAAGTTTGATGAAATATTTGCGATTGAGATCCCAGCGCCCCAAAATGGTGGCCAAATATTAAGTGCCCTTCTAACAATTTTTGGGGTAAAGTACTTATACATATTGATCAATCCTTAATTCTGGTCGGACCTCATCATAATTTATTCATTAACAAAAGATCAACATCTATTTTTTTGTAAGAGATCGTACAGATAAGGTATCAACTGGATTGAATGTTCCCTATAATTAAGTTATTAAAACTGCACAAAAAATCGATGCAGAATGTCAATACAGGAAAAGTCGATGTCAGATAACAACCAAGCACTAAAAAAAGCCGGTTTAAAAGTCACTCTACCGCGCCTTAAAATTTTAGAAGTGCTACAACAACCAGATTGCCAACACATTAGTGCAGAAGATTTATATAAAAAATTAATCGATATTGGTGAAGAGATTGGTCTTGCTACCGTATACCGCGTATTAAACCAATTCGATGACGCAGGTATTGTTACTCGTCACCACTTCGAAGGCGGTAAATCCGTTTTTGAACTAGCAACTCAGCACCATCATGACCACCTAGTTTGCCTAGATTGCGGTAAAGTAATCGAATTCTCTGATGAAATGATTGAAGAACGTCAAAAAGAGATCGCAAAAAAATACAATGTTCGATTAACTAATCACAGTTTATATCTATACGGCCACTGCATTACTGGTGATTGTATTGATAATGATGACGCTCATAACGGTTAATACCGTAAATTTTAGTCATAAAAAAACCAGCATTTCTGCTGGTTTTTTATTATCAATTAATCACTTAGTCAGGATTAACCTTCCCAAGTATCACGTAAACCTACTGTACGGTTGAATACAAGAGCTTCTGGCTTAGAATCTTTGTTATCAATACAGAAATAGCCTGTACGCTCAAACTGATAACCAGCCTCTGCTTCTGCCGTTGCTAAGCTCGGTTCAACAAAACCGTTCATTACAACTAATGATTCAGGATTAATACTCTCTGAAAAATCTTCTAGCGCTGCAGGGTTTGGTACATTAAACAGACGATCATACAAACGAATTTCTGCTGGTAACGCTTTATCTGCTGATACCCAGTGAATCACCCCTTTAACCTTACGGCCGTCAGCTGGATTCTTACCTAGCGTTTCATCATCGTAGCTACAAAAGATCGTCGTCACATTACCCGCTTCATCTTTTTCAATACGATTCGCTTGAATAACATAAGCACCACGTAAACGAACTTCTTTACCAAGAACTAAACGCTTGTACTTTTTATTCGCTTCTTCACGGAAGTCATCTTGTTCGATGTATACTTCACGTGTAAATGGAACATCACGCTTGCCCATTTCAGGTTTGTTAGGATGATTAGCAATACTAAGCGTCTCAACTTTACCTTCTTCGTAGTTTTCAATTACGATTTTAACAGGCTCAAGTACCGCCATTGCACGAGGTGCGTTCTCATTTAAATCATCACGAATACACGATTCTAATGAACCAAACTCGATCATATTCTCTTGCTTAGTTACACCAATTCGCTTACAGAACTCACGAATAGAGGCAGCAGTAAAACCACGACGGCGTAAACCAGAAACCGTAGGCATACGAGGGTCATCCCAACCATTAACCAATTTCTCAGTTACCAGCTCGTTTAGCTTACGCTTAGACATGATCGTATATTCTAGGTTTAGGCGACTAAACTCATACTGACGAGGCTGACAGTCAATCGTAATATTTTCCAATACCCAATCGTATAAACGACGGTTATCTTGGAATTCTAATGTACAGATTGAATGGGTAATGCCTTCAAGCGCATCCGAAATACAATGTGTAAAATCGTACATTGGGTAGATACACCACTTATCACCCGTTTGATGATGAGAAGCGAAACGAATACGATAAATAACAGGATCACGCATTACGATAAATGAAGAAGCCATATCGATTTTTGCACGAAGACAAATCGTACCTTCTTTAAATTTACCATCACGCATTTGTTCAAATAACGCAAGGTTATCTTCTACACTACGGTCACGGTATGGACTGTTTTTACCTGGCTCTTTTAACGTACCGCGGTATTCACGAATTTGATCTGATGTTAGCTCATCAACATAAGCCAAACCTTTTTCAATAAGTTCTACAGCGTAATCGTATAATTTATCAAAATAATTTGAAGAATAGTGAATATCACCACTCCAATCAAAGCCTAACCATTTTACGTCGTTCTTAATAGACTCAACGTACTCAATATCTTCTTTTTCAGGGTTAGTGTCATCAAATCGTAGATTACACTGTCCCTGGTAATCTTGTGCAATACCAAAATTCAAACAGATAGATTTTGCGTGTCCGATATGCAGATAGCCATTTGGCTCTGGCGGGAAACGAGTATGGACACTGGAATGTTTACCTGACTTTAAGTCTTCATCAATGATTTGACGGATAAAGTTGGTAGGACGAGTTTCAGTTTCACTCATCTAAAGCACCTCATTGGTATTAGTATTGTTAGAAAGAACAGATTGTTCATATCTCCCTATGATCCACAATTATGCGTCAATACTCAATATATAGAATCAAATAGTTTCTTTATTTCCATAAAAAAAGCCGCTCTAAGGAGAGCGGCTTGTCTATTTTGAGCTAATTACTCAATAATTATGGTAATGCAACTGCTGTTAGGTCTTCAGAAGCTGGGATTTTTTTCATTTCGCCAGCTACGATTTCAGCAAGAGGACCAAGGATAACTTGAACGTTGTTTGAACCAAGTTTAACCACACCCATTGCACCTAGAGCTTTAAGTTGCTTCTCGCTAATTACGCTAGTGTCTTTAAGAGTTAGACGTAAACGAGTGATACAAGCATCGATGTTTTCTAGGTTTTCGTGACCACCTAGAGCTTTAAGGTATTGTTTCGCTAGTTCACCAGTTTCTTTTGAACCACGAACTGAGCTTTCTTCTTCATCGTCATCTTCACGGCCTGGAGTCTTAAGATTAAACTTAACGATTACAGCGCGGAATACGAAGTAGTAAACTGCAAAGAATACGATACCTTGGATAATTAGCATGTACCAATTAACAGCTAGAGGGTTACGAGTAGAAAGAACCATATCTACTAGACCTGCAGAGAAACCGAAACCTGCAATCCACTGCATAGATGCCGCGATGAATACTGAGATACCTGTTAATGCTGCGTGAAGTACGTAAAGCCCTGGAGCTAGGAACATGAATGAGAACTCTAGTGGCTCTGTAACACCCGTAAAGAATGATGCGAAACCAGCAGCAATCATAATACCTGCTACTTTTTCTTTGTTCTCAATTTTAGCTGTATGGTAAATAGCTAATGCTGCACCTGGTAGACCAAACATCATGATTGGGAAGAAACCAGCTTGGTACATACCTGTAACACCTACAGTTGCTGTACCTTCAGCGATAGACTTAGCGCCACCTAGGAAGTTAGGGATATCGTTAATACCAGCAACATCGAACCAGAACACTGAGTTAAGTGCATGGTGAAGACCAACTGGAATTAGTAGACGGTTGAAGAATGCATAGATACCAGCACCAACAGAACCCATACCTTGAATTGATTCACCGAAATGTACTAGGCCACCGTAAATTGAAGGCCAAATGTACATAAGAATAAATGCAATTAAGATACCTGCAAAAGAAGTTAGGATAGGTACAAGACGTTTACCAGAGAAGAATGCAAGTGCTTTATGCAGTTCTACCGTAGAGAAACGGTTGTAGATCTCAGCAGATACGATACCAACTAGGATACCTACAAACTGGTTATTGATTTTGCTAAATGCAGCAGGAACTGCAGAAGGATCAATACCCTGAATTTGAGCTACTGCTCCTGGTGAAAGAAGAGTAGTAACAACTAGGAAACCAACAAAGCCAGAAAGTGCTGCTGCACCGTCTTTATCTTTAGACATACCATAAGCAACACCGACTGCGAACAGTACAGACATGTTGTCGATGATAGCCGCACCAGCTTTAATTAAAAACGCTGCTAGTGCACTGTTGCCACCCCAAGCTACCGGGTCAATCCAGTAACCAATACCCATTAAAATTGCTGCTGCAGGTAATGTAGCAACTGGTACCATCAGTGCTTTACCTACTTTTTGAAAATATCCTAAAATATTCACCTTTAGTTTCCCCCTATAAGGATTTTAGATTTTTTTTGAACAGCGCTGTTTGTTTACTATAAACTTATTTCGCTACTCGTTATAAACAGGGTCAGTGTAAGGGATTAATTTCGCTCCGCAAATTAAAAGCAAGCTAATTGTGATCACTATCACCTGTGGAGGGAATATTTAGGGGTTTTTGCTAGCGAGATCATAAAACTTATTTTATCATTCAAAAGAATAAAACATTAGGAATAAAATTTGGCAAATTAAACGCCAAACTTTGTCATTACTGAACGTAACATTTAGGTAACTTGAGTGTGCCGCTCAGTAAGCAGTTCTATTTTCACTTGCTTAAAAATTTCAACGAAAAAAGTTATTATTTTTTTCGTACTATAAATTATAACCAAAGGATTCAGCTATGTATGCGCTAACAAACTGTAAAGTTTATACTGGTAACGACGTTCTTGTTGACCACTCTGTTATTATCAATGGAACAGAGATCGAAGCCGTTTGTCCAACCACAGAATTGCCTGAAGGTATCGAATTAAAAGATCTTGATGGTGCAATTTTAAGCCCTGGATTTATTGACCTTCAGCTTAATGGCTGCGGCGGTGTAATGCTGAATGATCAAATCACAGCCGAAACCATGCAAATCATGCACGAAGCAAACTTAAAATCAGGTTGTACAAGCTTCCTGCCAACATTAATCACATCCTCTGATGAAGATATGCGCGCATCAATAGAAGCCGCTCGTGAATACCACAACAAATATCAAAACCAATCACTAGGTCTACACCTTGAAGGTCCATACCTAAACGTGATGAAAAAAGGCATTCATAGCGTTGATCATATTCGTCATTCAGACACAGACATGATTCAATTAATGTGTGATAACGCTGATTTAATCGCTAAAGTAACACTGGCACCAGAGCAAAACGACCCTGAGCATATTGAGCGTCTTCATAAAGCAGGTATCGTTGTTTCAATAGGCCACACTAATGCAACTTATGCAGAAGCTCGCCAAGGGTTTGAATCAGGCATCACATTTGCTACACACTTATTTAATGCGATGACACCAATGGTTGGTCGTGAACCTGGTGTTGTCGGCGCTATCTATGATACGCCAGAAGTTTATGCTGGGATCATCGCTGATGGCTTCCATGTTGACTATGCAAACATCCGTATTGCACACAAAATAAAGAAAGAAAAGCTAGTATTAGTGACCGATGCCACAGCTCCTGCAGGTGCTGACATGGAATACTTTATTTTTGTTGGTAAGAAAGTATATTACAAGGATGGTAAATGTGTTGATGAAAATGGCACATTAGGCGGCTCAGCTCTGACTATGATTGAAGCAGTTCAGAATACAGTTGAGCACGTTGGAATCGCTTTAGATGAAGCTTTACGTATGGCAACGTTATACCCAGCTCAAGCAATTGGTGTGGATAATAAACTTGGCCGAATCAAAAAGAACATGGTTGCTAACCTTGCTATCTTTGATCGTGACTTCAATGTAAAAGCGACTGTTGTTAACGGACAATACGAGCAAAGTTAATATGACTGACGGACAAATTGGTAATGTAGATCTTGTAAAACAATTAAACAGTGCGGCTGTTTATCGTTTAATCGACCAAAAAGGCCCGATTTCTCGAATTCAAATCGCTGATGTTAGCCAGCTTGCTCCGGCAAGTGTTACCAAAATAACCCGTCAATTATTAGAGCGCGGCTTAATTAAAGAAGTCGCGCAACAAGCATCAACCGGTGGTCGAAGAGCTATCTCTTTGACTACCGAAACAGACCCTTTCCATTCAATTGCTGTACGTTTAGGGCGAGACTATATTCAGTTGAGCCTTTTTGACCTTTCAACAAAAGAATTGGCCTCTGAATATCACGAGTTTCATTACTCTCATCAACAAGAATTACTTGATGGTTTAAATCAATTACTCCAACACTTTATTACACGTAATCAAGACACGATTAAACAATTAATCGCTATTGGTATTACGCTACCAGGTTTAGTTAATCCAGAAACTGGTGTTGTAGAATACATGCCTAATACCGACATTGATAAATTGGCATTAGCTGATTTCATTAAAGAAACATTTAAAACTCAATGTTTCGTTGGTAATGATGTTCGTGGACTTGCTCTTGCTGAGCATTATTTTGGCGCATCACGCGATTGCTATGATTCTATTTTAGTCAGTGTTCACAGAGGTACTGGTGCTGGGATCATTGTAAATGGTAAAGTTTTTCTTGGTCATAACCGTAATGTCGGTGAAATTGGCCACATTCAAATAGATCCAATTGGTGATAAATGCCAGTGTGGCAATTTCGGCTGCTTAGAGACTGTTGCTGCAAACCCAGCTATTATTTCTCGAGTTAATAGCTTATTAAAGCAAGGTTATCCTTCTAGCCTTTCGCAAATTGAAAAAATTACCATGTCTGATATTTGTCATGCCGCAAATCATGGCGATGAGCTAGCAACACAAACGTTACTACGTGTTGGTAATCAACTTGGTAAAGCCATCGCGATGACCATCAACTTGTTTAATCCACAGAAAATCATTATTTCAGGTGCGATCACTCAGGCTGACAAAATCGTATTTGCTGCAATTCATAACTGTATTAAGAATCAATCACTAACTGCATTCCACAAAGATTTGCCAATTGTGGCTTCAGAGCTTCATAACCAACCAACAATTGGTGCTTTTTCTATGGTGAAACGAGCAATGCTAAATGGTGTATTGTTACAAAAATTACTTGATGAATAATCACGACTGACTTTTCACGTGTTATCATTCTAAGGGTTGCGAATAGCGACCCTTTTTTTTGAATACCACTAGGAAAATAAGTATATGGAGTTACTTTTTATCATTGCAGCTTTTGTAATGGGTTTTATTGCACTAAAAATTAATTTACCCCCTCTTGTTGGTTTTTTATTAGCTGGCTTTGGTTTGCATGCTCTTGGCTTCCAATCTAATGATGCACTTTCAACTTTTGCAGATCTCGGCGTTACGCTTTTACTTTTTTCTATTGGATTAAAATTAGATATAAAAACCTTACTTGCTAAAGAAATCTGGTTAGGTGCAACGCTTCATAATGTTTTTTCTACCCTCTTTTTCACTTTTGCATTATTAGGCCTTAAACTTCTTGGCATCACAATGCTTGCTGATATAGGCACTGCACAGTTGGTTCTTTTTGGTTTTGCTCTCTCTTTCTCAAGCACTGTTTTTGCGGTCAAAGCGCTTCAAGAAAAAGGGGAGATGAACGCCACATATGGCACACTGGCCATTGGTATTCTGGTCATGCAAGATATCTTTGCGGTTGTATTTTTAACTGCATCAACAGGAAAAATCCCAGAGATAACTGCATTAGCTCTATTTGCCCTGCCACTACTTCGCCCTCTATTTTTCAAATTATTAGATTGGGCAGGTCACGGCGAAATGTTGGTTCTTTATGGTATTTTCTTAGCGCTTGTTGCTGGTGCAGGAACCTTTGAACTTGTTGGCATGAAGCCTGATCTAGGAGCACTTATTTTAGGCATGTTACTGGCGGGACACTCGAAAGCCTCTGAGTTATCTAAATCTCTCTTTAATTTAAAAGAAATTTTACTTATCTGTTTCTTCCTAAATATCGGCTTATCTGCTGCCCCTACTATTTCAGGTTTAGGATTAGCGCTGATTTTGATCTTGCTACTTCCAGTTAAAGGACTTCTGTATTTTATTATCATCAATAAGTTCAAATTTAGGGTACGGACCTCACTTCTCGCTTCTCTTACATTATTTAATTACAGTGAGTTTGGACTTATCGTGGGTGGTCTTGCCTTTAAAATGGGATGGTTACCTGGAGATACATTAGTGGCCATTGCCATTGCTGTATCCATCTCGTTCATTATCTCAGCACCGTTAAATAACTTTGGTCATTCCATTTATCAACGCTCTCGTCATTGGCTAAAAGAACATACCGCTGAACGGTTAAATCCGATGGATAAATTAATTAACCCAGGACGAGCTCAAATTTTGATTTTAGGGATGGGCCGTATCGGTAGTGGAGCTTATGATGAGCTCAAAGAGAAGTATGGCGACATTATTTTAGGTATTGAACTTCGTGAAGAATCAGCAAGACATCACCAGAGCTTAGGTCGAAATGTTATTTCTGGCGATGCAACCGACCCAGATTTTTGGGAACGCATCCTTTCAACATCTCACGTAAAGTTAGTGCTGTTAGCAATGCCAAATCATCAAGGTAATCAATTTGCTTTAGAGCAATTACAATCACGTAATTACCAAGGTCAAACGGCAGCTATTGCAGCTTATAATGACCAAATAGATGGTTTAATTGAACAAGGTGTTGATGCTGCATTTAATATTTACCATGAAGCTGGTAGTGGTTTTGCTCGACATGTAAGTGAACAATTAAACCCACAATTTAATCAACAAAAAGAATATATGAAATCCTAATTTCTTGATAGTAACTTACTCATTGCTCAGGATCAGATTAGAGTTACGTTAAACTTTAATCTGATTTTTTTATAAACATCCCCCTCTCCTTCATTATTTTGTTTAAAAAGCCAACTTCAATTAACGATCCAACACCAAAATAGTAAAAATATTAAATATTATTTAATTAGGTTATCTATTTGTGATTTTATTTGTATTTCTGGGTTGCTTTTTTTAGTGATAATGGCAAATTGTAGACAAGACAATAATTTACTATAAAAATTAAGAAGAGATAGAGGGAACTTATGTGCTCGATTTTTGGAATTCTAGATATTAAAAGTGATCCAACCCCATTGCGAACTGCAGCACTTGAAATGTCAAAAAAACTACGTCATCGCGGCCCTGACTGGTCAGGTATTTATTCATCAGATAAAGCAATTTTAGCACATGAGCGTCTTGCTATTGTTGGCTTAAATAGCGGAGCTCAACCACTTTACAGCGAAGATAAAAAACACATTTTAGCTGTTAATGGTGAGATCTATAACCATAAAGAATTACGCGAAAAGTATGCCGACGATTACGCCTTCCAAACAGACTCTGATTGTGAAGTTATCCTAGCACTATACCGTGAAAAAGGTGCCGATCTTTTAGAAGACTTAAACGGTATTTTTGCCTTTATTCTTTATGATGAAGAAAAAGATGAATATTTAATTGGCCGTGACCATATAGGTATCATTCCTATGTATCATGGGCATGATGAACATGGGAACTATTATGTGGCATCAGAAATGAAAGCCTTAGTTCCTGTCTGTAAATCAATTAGTGAATTCCCTCCTGGTCACTTCTACTCTTCAAAAGATGCTGAACCTACACGTTATTATGTACGTGATTGGATGGATTATGATGCGGTTAAAGATAACCCAACAAGCAAAGAAGACCTTAAACAAGCTCTAGAGGATGCCGTTAAGCGCCAATTAATGACTGACGTTCCTTATGGTGTTCTTTTATCTGGTGGTTTGGATTCATCTATTACTTCAGCTGTTGCGAAAAAATTTTCAGCGATGCGTATTGAAGATAACGAGAAATCTGAAGCTTGGTGGCCACAATTGCATTCCTTTGCCGTTGGTCTAGAAGGCGCTCCTGATTTAAAAGCAGCTCGTGAGGTTGCTGATAAATTAGGGACAGTACACCATGAAATGACATATACAATCCAAGAAGGTTTAGATGCGATTCGTGATGTTATTTATCATATCGAAACTTACGATGTAACCACTATCCGAGCTTCAACACCTATGTTCCTTATGGGTCGAAAAATTAAAGCCATGGGTATTAAAATGGTACTTTCTGGTGAAGGGGCTGATGAAATCTTTGGTGGTTACTTATATTTCCATAAGGCACCCAACAAAAAAGAATTCCACGAAGAAACGGTTCGTAAACTGCTTGCTTTAAATATGTTTGATTGTGCTCGTGCAAACAAATCTCTTGCAGCTTGGGGCGTAGAAGGTCGTGTGCCTTTCTTAGATAAAGAATTTATTGATATCGCTATGCGCTTAAACCCACAAGATAAAATGTGTGGTAATGGTAAAATGGAAAAACACATTCTTCGTGAATGTTTTGAAGATTATCTTCCTGAGTCGATTGCTTGGAGACAAAAAGAGCAGTTCTCTGATGGCGTGGGTTACAGCTGGATTGATACATTACGTGAAACTGCTGAAGCCAAGGTCACCGATCAGCAAATGGAATCAGCTAAACTCCGCTTCCCTTATAATACGCCAACTACAAAAGAAGGTTATGCGTATCGCGAGATATTTGAAGAGCTATTTCCTCTGGAAGATGCCGCAAAATGTGTCCCTGGAGGCCCATCAGTAGCTTGCTCATCAGCAAAAGCAATTGAATGGGATGAGTCATTCCAAAATTGTGTTGACCCATCAGGTCGTGCAGTGCAAGCCGTTCATAATGAAGCTTATAGCTAATCCTTACATCTGAACTAAAAAAAGCGCCTTTATAAATGGGCGCTTTTAAAATTAAAAATCCATATTTGTATTATCTACTTTAATCTCAACTTTCTTATTAATTAACGTAATCAGTAAGATAGAACGTTTCTCTCCATCAGGTTCTTTATATATAGCGTCAGCCCCCATAAAAGGACCATCACAAATACCTACCGATTGCCCAACTTTGGGTAATTCATCAACCGTTATATTCTTTGGTTTTTCAGCACTTTTAAGTGAATAGATAAGATCGCCTTGTAGAACTTTAGGCTTAGCACCAAACCGAATAAAATCACTCACACCTCGTGTCGAACGAACGGTTGTAAATGAGGGTCCTTGCTCAAAATCAAATCGAACAAACATATAACAAGGAAATAGAGGCTCTATAATAAGCTTTTTCTTTCCTCTTACTATTTTTTCTACTTCTATTTCAGGGTAATAGCACTCCACCTGTTGATTTTCAAGATGTTGCTTTGCTCTCTGTTGCTCTCCACGCTTGCAGTAGAGTAAATACCATTCTTTCATTGTCTTTATACCTAGCCAACCTGCTGTAAAGCATATCACGCAACTCAGTTCAAAAAAATATATAGCGAGTACATCGCAGCTAAAACCTTCGTTTGAAATGTTAAATACAAAAAAAACCGCCAAAGAAGTTTAAAAAACCAAAATAAACAAAAATACAAACACATTAAACCAAATTAAACCACCAGATTAGAATTAGATATCTAAATGAACTTAAAACCCAGCACCCAAAGATGTAACAGAATATTTTTGTTTCTAAATATTTCAATGAGTTAATATGTTAACTAAATCACATAAATTTGTACAATGTTGCAGTCGTAACCATCGAAGCGTATAAATTTAACTATATAAGAAGAATAAAATTTCATTATAAAAAGAGAGCACTATGCCAAACAACAAATTAATCATGGGACACCCTAAAGGATTGTTCTTACTTTTTGGAACCGAGTTATGGGAGCGATTCTCTTATTATGCAATGAGAGCCATTCTAGTTCTGTATTTAACAGATAGAACAATTAACGGTGGTTTAGGCTGGACAGTTAAAGACGCATTAAGCCTTTATGGTACCTATACTGCATTAATGTATATCACACCCCTTATTGGTGGCTGGTTAGCTGATAACCACCTAGGTCAACGTAAATCATTGCTGATTGGTGGATTTTTAATGGTCATTGGCCAATTCACCCTTGCATTACCACACGATATTCTTCCATTTTCAGTTGAATCTTTATTCTATACAGGCTTAGCTTTCTTAATTGCGGGTAATGGCTTATTTAAACCGAATGTATCAACTATGGTTGGCGATTTATATGAAAATGGAGATAACCGTCGTGATGGCGCGTTTACCATTTTTTATATGGGCATTAACTTAGGCTCATTACTTGCTGGTGTTGTATCAGGTTCGGTTACAGGCTTATGGGGCTGGAAAGCTGGCTTTGCTGCTGCTGGTATCGGTATGATTATAAGCTTAATCATCCAATCTCTATTTGCTCAACGTTTTTTAGGTGACATTGGTGTTCGTCCTGCTGCTCACATTGCAAAAGAAAAAGCCGAAGCAAAAGGAGCGTCTCCAACCGCATTAAGTAAAATCGAAATCGATCGCTTAAAAGTAATCATGGTTATGGGGTTATTTGTTATTGTGTTTTGGGCAGGCTTTGAACAAGCTGGTGGCCTAATGAATATATATTCTCAACAATATACAGATAGAATGATTGGTTCTTTTGAAGTGCCTGCGGCATGGTTTCAATCACTTAATCCATTTTTCATCATCACATTTGCTCCCCTTATTGCTATCTTATGGGTTAAATTAGGCCCTAAAGAACCAAGCTCACCAATTAAGTTTGCTTTAGCGTTATTTTTTCTAGCTATTGGTTTTCTTTGTATGGTCGGAGCGGTTATGGAGCAAGGTGGCGATCTGACAATTAAAACATCTATGTATTGGTTAGTCGGTGCTTACTTCTTCCATACTCTAGGTGAACTATGCTTATCTCCAATTGGTTTATCATTGGTCACTAAACTTGCACCATTACGTTTAGCGTCACTAATGATGGGAACATGGTTTGGCTTTAATGCTATTTCTAACTATATTGCTGGTGTTGTCGGCTCGCATGTTGAAAGCCTTGGAGCATTAGATATCTTCGCTGGTATCGCTATTGCTTCTGCTATTTCAGGTGTATTACTGCTAATAATCTCAGGAACACTTATTCGCTGGATGCATGGTGCTGAAAAAGCACACTGATACCAATTTTGCTATAAACAAGAACGATCAAGTATTTGTATAGATTGGTATAATTACTTATTACATTAAAAATAAAGGCGACCTTAAATTAATAAGGTCGCCTTTTTACTTTATTCTTACAGTATGATTCGATTTCGATTCTTCTCTACTAATTTATCGCCTATCCCTTTTACCTTCGATAAATCATCTACCGTAACAAACTTTCCATTTGATTTTCTATAATCAACAATAGCTTGAGCTTTTGAATCTCCAATGCCTATTAATAGCGTTTTAAGCTCCTCTGCTTCAGCCTCGTTGATATTAATGACGACATCTATCCCTTCATGCTTACCTGAGTCTTTGACTTCAGCAAGGGCAGCTCCGCTTGAAAATAAAATAATAGCGAGAAAGAAAGAATTGATTAAAGAGATTATACGTTTCATTTGCATTCCTTTTTATTGATTAAATGATCGATATCAGATACTTCAGAAATTCGACTTCCATCTGTCATCACAAAAAGAATAAATAATATGAATAGTAAATCCCATTAAAGGGTTGCAAAAACACGACGGGCCCCATTAAGGGGCCCGTCTGTTTTATTTATCAATTACAAATAAATTGATTACTGCTCTAATAATGGATAGCTGATATCAGAGTTAGCTTTTAAGGTATCTAATGTTGCCGTTAAATCTTGCTGAGTTTGAGTTCTTAGTAAACGTGTCGCTACTTGCTCAATCATAGCATCGTTACCCAACTCTAATACACCATCCAAAGCAACAATGACATGATTACCTTGACGATCCATGACTTGCGCATAGGTTGATGTGCCTTGCTCAGGTTTCTGCAAACGATATACATCATTTGCTAATTCATCCGCTCGAGTGATCATTCTTGCTTCAGTGAAATTTAATTCATTATCAGCTAAGTAATTTGTTTCACCCTTATTAAGAGCAGCAATCACACCTTGAGCAAGCTCTAATGCTTTTTGTTCACCTTTTGATTGTGATAAACGAGCTACAACGTTTTGTTTCACATCTTCTAAAGGCAAGACGGCTTCATCACGAACGTCCTCAACTCGAACAACAATAATATGTTCAGGTGCAATTTCAATCACATCAGAATTCAGACCATCTTCTTTCACTTCAGCACTGTAAATTGCTTGCAAAACCGCTTGGCTTGCTAACGCTTCTGGTGCATCTACCTGAGAAAAGAAATCAGTTGTTATAATTGTCGCATTTACCGCTTCAGCAGCATCATCTAAAGAATCCGGTGATTCAAATGCCTTCTCTGCTAGCTCTGTTTGTAAGCTATAGAATGCATCTGCGGCATGCTCATCAACAAGGAAAGCTTTGATTTCAGCACTTACTTCTGCCAGAGGTTTTGTTGTTGGCTTTTCAACACCATTCAATTGAATAATGTGATAACCAAATGCAGATTTAACCACGCCAGAGTAATCACCAACATTAACTAATTGGAAAGCAACATCTTCAAATTCAGGATCGATAACACCACGCTCAATCCAACCTAAAGAACCACCTTCTTTTGCTGTCGGGATATCTTGAGATGCATCTTTAGCAACAGCCGCAAAATCTTCACCCGCATCTAAACGAGCAAGAACCGCTTTAGCATCTGCTTCATCACCGTTAATTAGAATGTGGCTAACTTCACGTTTCTCTTGCGTAGAATACTTATCTTGATTTGCTTGATAATACTCTTTGACTTCATCATCAGAAATTGGAGCTTGGTCTTTTAGTGACGCGCCAGATAATTCAATGTAAGCAACTTTAACTTGCTCTGGTCGAACAAATTGTTGTTTATTAGCATTATAAAATTCTTTAACTTCTTCTTCTGATACCGCTGCTTTTTCAGCAAATTCAGTCGTATTCAAAGTAATCGTTCTGATTTCACGCTGTTGAGTTTCTAATGCATTTTGCGCATTAACTTCACTTGGCAACGTAAACTCTGTTGACTCTAAAGCTAAAATTAGTTGATTACGAACTAAGTCTTGGCGCAAATATTCTGCAAAACTATCAGAGCTAAAACCTGCACGACGAAGTGCTATGTTGTAAATCTCTTCATCAAACTTGCCGTCTTTTTGAAATTGAGGCATTGATAGGATCGCTTGACGAATTTGTTCATCACTAACACGTAAACCTAGATCTTGAGCTTGGTTATCGAGTAATGCATCATTAACCATACGGTCTAATACTGATTTACGGAATTGTTCAACATAAGCAGGATCACCTAGCAGAGTTGAGAAGTAGTCACCCAACTGTGATTGCATACGGTTACGCTCATTTTGATAAACTTGTTCAAACTCGTTTCGAGTAATTTCTCGTTCACCAACCTTCGCTGCTATTGGTTGACTGCCACCGACTAAATAACTACCTACACCTGCAAATACAAATGAGAAAATAATTAGACCGAGAATGATCTTAACTGCAAGGCCTGTTGAACCTTCGCGAATTCGATCCATCATAATATGTCTTAACTCCTAATCACTGAGCGGAATACTCTATTCCTAAGAAAGTGTTTCAATTTCTATTGATAGTGAAAATAAAAAATAGTTCAACAAAAGAAAAATTTAACAATAAAAAAGCGCATCATTGGATGCGCCTATGACTCAATCTCTAGTCTACTAGCGTTACGCTAGCTTGTGTAGAGTTTTATCTTTATTTCGATTAGTTACACGCATCTTTCAGTGCTTTACCCGCTTTAAATGCAGGTACTTTTGCAGCAGAAATCTCAATTGCTTCGCCAGTTTTAGGGTTACGGCCTGTACGCGCTGCACGCTCACGAACAAGAAACGAACCAAAGCCAACAAGCGTTACTTGCTCGCCACTTTTTAGTGTCTCTGTTACTGTTTCAACTAAAGCGTCTAAAGCGCGACCAGCCGCAGCTTTTGAGATGTCAGCATTATCAGCAATTTGATCTACTAATTGAGATTTATTCACGGTATTCCCCTTTAAATTATTCATTCAATGATTAATGAACGAGTCCATATTTAGATATTTGATGAGTGAATTAATCTTCACACAATTAGGCTTAACTTAGCGATATCAATATAAGCTGACAAGTCATTTCGGCTCGTCAGCCCTGTTATATCAACGTTTTTTGCTGCACATCACTATTTAGATGCTTCAACACTAAAACCTTGAGGATCATTTTTAAGCGCCAAGGTTAATACTTCATCAATCCACTTAACTGGATGCACAGAAAGATCAGCAATTACATTTGCTGGAATTTCTTCTAAATCACGTGCATTATCCTTTGGAATAATGACAGTTTTAATACCACCACGATGTGCTGCAAGCAATTTCTCTTTCAAGCCACCAATCGGCAGTACTTCACCACGTAGGGTAATTTCACCTGTCATTGCAACATCAGAACGAACCGGGTTACCTGTTAAGCTTGAAACGAGAGCAGTACACATGCCAATACCAGCACTTGGACCATCTTTTGGTGTAGCACCTTCAGGCACATGAACATGGATATCACGTTTCTCGTAGAAATCAGGATTAATACCTAGTTTTTCAGCACGAGTACGAACTACTGTCATTGCCGCTTGAATAGACTCTTTCATTACATCGCCAAGTGAACCTGTGTAAGTTAACTTGCCTTTGCCAATCATAGATTCTGCTTCAATTGTCAGTAAATCACCGCCAACTTCAGTCCATGCTAAACCAACGACTTGACCAATACGATCTTCATCATCGGCTTTACCATAATCACAACGTTGAACACCTAAGAAATCTTTTAAATTTTCCTGATTAATCGTTACTTTCTTAATCGTTTTATCTAATAAGATTTGTTTTACCGCTTTACGGCACAATTTAGAGATTTCACGTTCTAAACTACGCACACCAGCTTCACGTGTGTAATAACGGATAATGCCCATTATTGCTGAATCGTCAATTTCAATTTCATTTGCTTTTAAGCCATTACGCTTAATTTGCTTGTTCAATAGATGACTTTTCGCAATATTCAATTTCTCGTCTTCTGTATAACCAGACAGGCGAATTACTTCCATACGATCCAATAATGGGCCTGGAATATTCATTGAGTTAGAGGTTGCAACAAACATGACATCAGATAAATCGTAATCCACTTCTAAGTAGTGGTCACTGAATGCGCTGTTTTGCTCCGGATCAAGCACTTCTAATAAAGCAGAAGCAGGATCACCACGCATATCAGATGACATCTTATCGATTTCATCCAATAGGAAAAGTGGGTTCTTGACTTCAACTTTAGATAATTTTTGGATTAGTTTACCTGGTAATGAACCAATGTAAGTACGACGGTGACCACGAATTTCGGCTTCATCACGAACACCACCTAAAGCCATACGTGTATATTTACGACCCGTCGCTTTAGCAATAGATTGACCAAGTGACGTTTTACCAACACCAGGAGGACCAACTAAACATAAGATTGGACCTTTAAGTTTCGTTACTCGGCTTTGTACTGCTAAATATTCAAGAATCCGTTCTTTAACACGCTCTAAACCATAATGGTCTGCGTTTAAGATTTCTTCTGCTTTCGCTAAATCTTTTTTCACTTTTGAACGTTTAAACCAAGGCACGCCAACCATACAATCGATGTAGCTACGAACCACGGTTGCTTCAGCAGACATTGGAGACATCATCTTCAACTTTTGAAGCTCTTGTTCTGCTTTTTCTTGAGCTTCTTTTGGCATTTTGGCATCTACAATTTTTTGTTGTAGAGCTTCAAATTCATCAGGAGCATCATCCAAATCACCAAGTTCTTTTTGAATTGCTTTCATTTGCTCATTCAAATAGTACTCGCGTTGGCTTTTTTCCATCTGCTTTTTAACACGACCACGGATACGTTTTTCGATTTGTAATAAATCGATTTCCGATTCCATCATGCTCATTAAAAACTCTAAACGCGCGATAACATCAGTAAGCTCTAACACTTCCTGCTTATCAACCAATTTTAGAGGCATATGAGCGGCAATCGTATCTGCAAGACGCGCTGCATCTTCAATCCCATTAAGTGAAGTTAATACTTCAGGTGGGATTTTTTTGTTTAATTTGATAAAACCTTCAAATTGATTAATTGCAGAGCGCATAATCACTTCTTGCTCGGCATCATCAATAATTGGAGTCAGCAAAAACTCAGCATCTGCTGTAAAGAAATCAGCCTCTAAAAACTGATGAATTTTTGCACGTTGTTGACCTTCAACTAATACTTTAACTGTGCCATCAGGCAATTTTAATAATTGTAAAATTGTCGCAATTGTACCAACACCGTGTAAATCATCTAATTGTGGCTCTTCTTTAGCTGCTTCTTTTTGTGCCACAAGTAGGACTTGTTTATTCTGCTCCATTGCCGCTTCTAGACAACGAATCGATTTTTCACGGCCCACAAACAGTGGAATTACCATATGCGGATACACCACTACATCACGTAATGGTAGAACTGGTATCTCAATGCGCTCGGAACGCTCCAGGTTCATATTCTTCTCTCTTTCCGTCAGTATCTATAGAAATAATATGGGGGCAAGTCGCTAAGAATCAACATTATTTTCAATTAAAAATAAAAAAGGAGGCCAATGCCTCCTTTTTGTCTATTTATTAGCTAAATACACTATTCTGCAGATATTGCTTTTGATTCTGTATTTTCAAACATTAATAGCGGTTCTGATTCGCCATTAATTACAGATTCGTCGATAACTACTTTAGAAACGCCTTCTTTTGATGGCAATTCATACATAGTATCCAATAATACTGCTTCTAAGATTGAACGAAGACCACGAGCACCTGTTTTACGATCCATTGCTTTTTTCGCAATCGCTTTTAATGCGTCTTCACGGAATTCAAGTTCTGCGCCTTCTAAATCAAATAATGCACCATATTGCTTAGTTAATGCATTTTTAGGTTGGCTTAGTATTTGAACTAAAGCTTCTTCATCTAGCTCAGTCAGAGTTGTAGTTACTGGTAAACGACCAATAAATTCAGGGATCAGACCAAACTTAACAAGATCTTCTGGTTCAATTTGCTTAAATAAATCACCAATGGTTGCTTTATCATCTTTTGAACGAACTTCAGCAGCAAAGCCAATGCCCGTACCTGTAGCAACACGTTGCTCAATCACTTTATCTAAGCCAGCAAATGCACCACCACAGATAAACAAGATCTTAGAAGTATCTACTTGTAAAAACTCTTGCTGTGGATGCTTTCGGCCACCTTGAGGTGGTACTGATGCAATAGTACCTTCAATCAATTTCAATAGTGCTTGCTGAACACCTTCACCAGATACATCTCGTGTAATTGATGGGTTTTCAGACTTACGAGAAATTTTGTCAATTTCATCGATATATACAATGCCACGCTCTGCTTTTGCAGGGTCGTAATCGCATTTTTGTAGTAGCTTTTGAATGATGTTTTCAACATCTTCACCTACATAACCCGCTTCTGTTAATGTGGTTGCATCCGCCATTGTAAACGGTACATCCAAGAAACGCGCTAGAGTCTCAGCAAGCAGTGTTTTACCACTACCTGTTGGTCCGATAAGAAGGATATTACTTTTACCAAGCTCTACGCCATCTTTTGTAGTGTCGCCATTACGTAAACGCTTGTAGTGATTATATACGGCAACCGCTAGTACTTTTTTCGCATGCTCTTGACCAATAACATAGTCATCTAAATGCGCACGAATATTTTGCGGTGTCGGTAATGCTTCACTACTCTCTTTTGGAGACAGAGTATTATCTTTTAGCTCTTCGCGAATAATGTCGTTACATAAATCAACGCACTCATCACAAACATAAACAGAAGGACCTGCAATTAGTTTACGAACTTCATGCTGGCTTTTTCCGCAAAAAGAGCAATATAGTAACTTTCCACTATTTTCGTCTTTACGCTTGTCTGTCATTTGCTAACCTCTTAAACGTTGCCTTTATGCTGTAAGTTTATACTAACTTACCTTCTTTGCTGTAAACGTTACTGCTTTTTTATTAATTAGTCACGCTTATTTAACACAGCATCTACAAGACCGTATTTCACTGCATCATCTGCTGCCATGAAATTATCACGATCTGTATCTTTTTCGATCACTTCTAAAGGCTGACCTGTATGCTCTGCAAGCAATGTATTCAACTTCTTCTTAATCGTTAAGATTTCTTGAGCATGAATTTGAATATCTGATGCTTGACCTTGGAAGCCGCCAAGTGGTTGGTGAATCATCACACGAGAGTTAGGCAGAACATAACGTTTGCCTGGTGCGCCACCTGCAAGTAAGAAAGCGCCCATAGAACATGCTTGACCCATACATACTGTGCTCACATTTGGCTTAATAAACTGCATTGTGTCGTAAATTGACATACCAGCAGTCACAGAGCCACCTGGAGAGTTAATGTATAGGAAGATATCCTTATCTGGGTTTTCAGACTCAAGGAAAAGCAACTGAGCCACAACTAAGTTGGCCATGTGATCTTCAACTTGACCTGTTAAAAAGATAACACGCTCTTTTAACAGACGGGAATAAATATCATACGAACGCTCACCACGTGAAGTTTGCTCAACAACCATAGGAACAAGTGCATCCATAATAGAAGGCATTGCATTGTTTTCTTGATAGCTCATAACCGTATCCCTTATAAAATAAATGGTCCGAATGACGCTTCATTCGGACCATTATTAGCAGATCTTGTGAAACTAAGTCAACTAACTACTTAATTAAATTAGAAATTAAGCAGGTTGTTGATTCATTAGTTCGTTAAAGCCAACTTCTTTTTCAGAAACTTGTGCTTTAGCAAGGATTGCATCGATAGCTTGTTCTTCTAGAGCAACATTACGCATGTTGTTCATCATTTGCTCATTACCTTCGTAGTAAGCAACAACTTCTGTTGGATCTTCGTATGCAGAAGCCATTTCGTTGATAAGCGCTTTTACTTTCTCATCATCAGCTTTTAGTTCTTCAGACTTGATAACTTCACCAAGAAGAAGACCAACAACTACGCGACGTTTAGCTTGTTCTTCGAACAATTCACGTGGAAGCTCAGGAGCTGTGTCAGCGTTGCCGCCAAAACGTTGAACTGCTTGTTGACGTAGTACTTCAACTTCTTGATCAATAAGAGCAGAAGGAACGTCGATGTTGTTTTGCTCAACTAAACCGTTGATAGCTTGTTCTTTGATCTTGTTTTTAACAGCTTGAGCTAATTCACGCTCCATGTTCTTACGAACTTCAGCTTTAAGACCTTCAACGCCACCTTCAGCGCCAAACTTAGCAACGAATTCGTCATTCAGTTCAGGAAGCTCACGAGCTTCAACTTTAACTACAGTGATAGCGAATTGTGCCGCTTTACCTTTTAGGTTTTCTGCGTGGTAGTCTTCTGGGAAGTTAACGTCAATAGTTACTTCTTCGCCAGCTTTCTTACCTTTGATACCATCTTCAAAACCAGGGATCATACGACCTTGGCCCATTTCTAGAGGGAAGTTATCTGCTTTACCGCCTTCAAATTCTTCACCATCGATAGAACCAACGAAGTTGATTGTAGCGCGAGTACCGTCTTCAGCAGCAACGTCAGCATCAGCCCAAGTAGACTGTTGCTTACGTAGTGTTTCTAGCATTTCTGCTACGTCTTCGTCTTTAACTTCAACTTGTGGTTTTTCAACAACAACTTTGTCTAGGCCTTGAAGTGTTACTTCTGGGTAGATTTCAAATGTTGCAGTGAATACTAAATCTTGACCTTCAGCAAATTCTACTGGTGCGAATGTTGGAGCGCCAGCTGGGTTGATTTTGTCTTTAATGATCGCTTCAATGAAGTGACGTTGCATAACTTCACCCATTTTGTCGTTACGAACTGCACTACCGTACATTTTAGCAACCATCTTCATTGGCACTTTACCTTTACGGAAGCCATCAAAGCGACGATTTTTAGCGATATTAAGAAGCTCAGCATTTACAGCGTCTTCAATGTTTGCCGCTGGTACAGTAATAGTTAGAACGCGCTCTAGGCCTTCTTTAGTTTCAACAGTAACTTGCATGTTTATATAAACCTCAAAATCGACTCAGGTTCTCTGAGTTTGCGACAAAAAATACGTGTCGCATCCTTGCGTTACAGGTCTAATAAAATAGAAACCGTAACCCCTATGATTCGTGATACCAATTGGGTATCTTCTTTTATCTGCTTAATATGAATAATAAGTAGATCGCGTACTTTAATTAAATAAAATACGGCATTTAGCCAAGTGGCAAAATAAGACGCGATATTGTAGCGATCTGACCCATCTATGTCGAGACTCACTACACACGTTGATAATCTTTAATAAGAAATTGGGCAATTGGTTAGTCTTTTCAACCCTTTTAACTGCTTTTTTTATTAAAAAAATTCATTTTTATGCTGAAATCTTACTTTTTACAATATCTGCCATCATTTCAATATGTAATTCATCATCATTTAAACATGGAATAAAGGTGTATTTTTGACCACCAGCCTCCATAAATATCTCTTTACACTCTTCTGAAAGCTCTTCTAAGGTTTCTAAGCAATCAGACGAAAATGCAGGACTAATGATATCTAATGATTTAATTCCTTTTGGAGTAAGTTCAGTTAACATCTCTGAAGTATAAGGTTGCAACCACGCTTCTCGCCCAAAACGGGATTGATAGCTCATGCCTATTTGTTCAGATGTTAATCCTAATTCTTGAGCAAGCAATTCTGTCGTTCGTTCACAATGTTTTGCATAAATATCGCCATTATCAACAAAACGCTGTGGGATCCCATGATACGAACATAATACATAATCACCTTTGCCCTTCTTCTTCCATGAAAGACGGATAGATTCAGCAAGGGCTTTAATATAGAGAGGGTGATCATGATAATTATGAACAAGTGAGAAGTCGGGTAATACCGATGTGGTTTTATATTGCTTAGCAATTTGATCAAACACGGCTGCTGAGGTAGTTCGGGAATATTGAGGATACAGGGGTAAAATGACTATTTCATCACATCCTTGAGCCTCTAAACGCTCAATCCCTGATTTAATGCTTGGTTCTCCATAAGTCATACCTAGCTCAACTGGCACATTTAAAAATGAATGCAATGCTGCCGCTTGACGTTTTGAATAGACCATTAACGGTGAACCTTCGTCCATCCAAACACTTTCATATAACTTCGCCACTTTAGGCGCTCTTATAGGTAGGATGACACCATGGAGTAATGGACACCAAAGAAAGCGATTCATATCAACAACACGTTTATCATGTAAAAATTCAGATAAAAAGGTTTTTACTGCTGATGTGGTTGGTGCGGTTGGCGTACCTAAATTAACTAATAGCACCCCTGCTTTTTTATTATTCACAGTTATTATCCATTATTGTCTATAAAAAAAGGCGACCGATAAGGTCGCCTTCAATATAACAATAAATTACTGACTACGTAAGATTACGCTAGTGCTTTTTCGATCTCAGCGCTAACTTCAGCAACTAACTTAGTACCATCAAATTTAAGGTACTGAGTTTTACCTGCTTCCGCTTCTTTATTGTAGTAAGCGATAAGTGGCGCAGTTTGCTCATGGTAGATACCTAGGCGAGCAAGTACTGTTTCAGGTTTATCATCTTCACGAATAACAAGAGGTTCACCAGTTACATCATCTTGGCCTTCAACTTGAGGCGGGTTAAATGTAACGTGATAAGTACGACCAGAAGGTAAGTGAGCACGACGGCCAGACATACGCTCAACGATTACTTCGTCAGCAACATCAAACTCAAGAACGTAATCGATAGATACACCGTTCTCTTTTAAACCATCCGCTTGAGGAATTGTACGAGGGAAACCATCTAGTAGGAAACCTTTAGCGCAATCTTCTTGAGCAATACGCTCTTTAACAAGACCAAGGATGATCTCATCAGATACAAGTTGACCAGCATCAATTACAGATTTAGCTTGTTTGCCTAGCTCTGTTCCCGCTTTAATAGCAGCACGTAGCATGTCACCTGTAGAGATTTGTGGAATACCATATTTATCCATGATGAACTGAGCTTGAGTACCTTTACCCGCACCAGGTGCACCTAAAAGGATGATACGCATTGTTTTCCCCTTAAAAAATAATCTTGGAATTTATACCAAACCTTACAAGTAAAAATGACAACTACTTATAAACTTAGGTATAAGTTTTATTTATAAAAATAAGTCGTGAAAGATACACGGAACTGATAAAGCTATCAAGTTTGCGATGAAAAAAGCAAAAATAACCGCTAAATAGAGTCTATTTCGTAACAATAAAAAAACAATGAGACCTTAGTGTAAAATGCATAGGTCTCATTGCGTTTATCTAGATTACGGTATTATCTATTATTTAGATAATAATTGATTCATTGCACTTAAAAATTGCGATGGATCATCTAAAGAACCACGTTCAGCTAACATAGCTTGGCCAAGCAGCATTTCAACCCAACGACCGAATGCTTCTTCATCCGCTTCATCTGCCATTTGCTTGATAAGAGCATGTTCTGGATTTATTTCAAAAATGTACTTCACCTCAGGAGCAGCTTGACCAGCGGCTTCTAGAAGTTTTGCCATTTGTGTACCCATTTCAAAATCATCGGTTACAACAACAGCGGGTGTCGTTGCTAGTTTGAAGGTTGTACGAACCTCTTTCACTCGGTCACCCAAGTATGATTTAGTACGCTCAACAACCGATTTGAACTCTTCTTCTGTTTCTTTTTGCTTTTCTTTTTCCGCTTCATCTTCAAACTTGCTTAAATCTAAGCCTGCTTTTGTGATTGATTGGAATTGCTTACCATCGAATTCAGTTAAGTAGCTCATCAGCCACTCATCGATACGGTCATACATTAGAACGACTTCAATGCCTTTTGCTTTAAATTGCTCTAGGTGCGGACTGTTCTTCGCCGCAGCATAGCTGTCTGCCGTTAGATAGAAGATCTTATCTTGTTCTTCTTTCATACGTTCAATATACCCAGCTAAGCTCATCGATTGCTCTGAACTGTCTTTATCCGTGGTAGCAAAACGCAATAAACCGGCAATTTTATCTTTATTCGCAAAATCTTCAGCCAAGCCTTCTTTTAGTACTTGTCCAAATTCTTTCCAGAAAGTTTGATATTTTTCATCATCTTTCTTCGCTGTTTTCTCAAGCATACCTAGTACACGCTTAGTACACGCGCTACGTAATGACTGAGTCACTTTATTATCTTGAAGAATTTCACGAGATACGTTTAGCGGAAGATCATTTGAGTCAATCAAACCCTTAACAAAACGTAGGTAACTCGGCATAAATTGTTCAGCGTCATCCATAATAAATACGCGTTGAACATACAGCTTCAAGCCACTTTTATGATCACGGTTCATCATATCAAACGGTGCTTTGGCTGGAATATATAGAAGGCTCGTGTAATCGTTTTTACCTTCTACTTTATTATGGCTCCACGTCAGTGGATCAGCAAAATCATGAGATACGTGCTTATAAAACTCTTGATACTCAGCATCTTCAATCTCTGATTTACTGCGAGTCCAAAGCGCTTGAGCCTTGTTTACTTGCTCCCACTTTCCTTCTTTATCTTTGCCTTCTTCGTCTTTTTCTACAGACCAAAGGGAAACAGGAATACCGATGTGATCAGAGTATTTACCAATCACTTCTTTTAGGCGCCACTCACTTAAGAACTCTTTACCTTCTTCACGCATATGAAGAATAATATCCGTACCGCGAGTTTCTTTAGTAATGTCTTCAATTGTATAGTCCCCCTCACCTTCTGAGTGCCACTGAACCGCTTGGTCTTTCGCTACACCCGCTTCACGAGTACGAACGGTTACAGCATCAGCAACAATGAACGCAGAATAGAAACCAACACCAAACTGACCAATCAATTGAGAGTCTTTACTTTGATCATCCGATAGTTTTGAAAAGAAATCAGCAGTGCCTGATTTAGCAATTGTACCTAAATGCTCAATCACATCTTCGCGGCTCATACCAATACCATTATCAGAAATGGTTAAGGTGTTTGCTGCCTCATTAAAAGATAATTTAACACCAAGGTCTGCATTACCTTCATAAAGATCACCATTTGATAGTGCTTTGAAACGCAATTTGTCAGATGCGTCTGATGCGTTTGAGATTAATTCACGTAAAAAGATCTCTTTATTAGAATATAAAGAGTGGATCATAAGATGAAGTAGTTGCTTAACTTCTGACTGAAAGCCGCGTGTTTCTTTGTTATTAATTGTTTGTTCGCTCATCTAAAACTCCGAAAATAACAGAATATATTTAACTTATTAATTGAAATAAGGACATCAATACCTCAATTCAAGGTAAAGCAATGTAAAAAACACTGTTTTTTTGCTTTTTTTATACTATAAAATGCGTAATGATAAGTTTTGACATAAAATAGACATTCTAAAAATGATACTTGGATATCATTCATAAGAATCACCATTACTGAGTTAACAACCAATGAATATAGAAAATAACAAAATTATTATTGGCAACCGGTTTCTGTTCGATCCTAACGATAATAGCCTTATTGATACATTAAATGACGATGAGATTATTCGAATTGGAGGGAATGAAAGTCGTGTTTTAAGCCTACTTATTCAAGAACCAGGGAAGGTTGTTAGTCGTCATGAGTTACATGAGTATGTATGGCGAGATCAAGGATTTGAAGTCGATGATTCTAGTTTAACACAAGCTATTTCGACGCTACGAAAAATGCTACAAGACCCAACTAAACTACCTGTTTATGTAAAAACAGTGCCTAAACGTGGTTATCAATTTATTTCAACTGCCGTACATCAAGTCACGGATGATGTGCTAGAAAGCGCAGATGAAAATAATGATTCTTTAACGGATATCGATAACCCAACAATCGATCATCAAGAAGAATCACCTCAAGAGCTCACGGTGAATAGCTCCGCTAAAGAGCAAACTATAAATTCCGTAGCAAAAGAAAATATCACAACGAATCAGCCACAAGCTCACTTATCGTTACTTGGTACGCTAACTCTGATTATCGCTTTTATCTTGCCTATCATTGCTTATGTGAATCACACTCCAAAATCAGACGCATTTATACAAGTAGCAAAATATGACGACGTGCCTATTTTCGTTCCTGTTAACCACCCTAATATCGATAAATGGCAACCTCTGATTGAGCAATGTACTGTCTTTTATAATTCAAACCATGTTGATACGCTAAAACCAATAGAAGTTATTGCGACGAGTGGCCAACCAAATCAAATCACACTGAATTATATTCATAATGAAGAACACAGCGATCAAAGTATTAGTGTCCGATTATTGATTGATCAAAAAGAGGTAGATAAAGTATGTGGTTAAATAGCGAGCAACTTCCAATAGCAAAACGCTTTTTTCCCGTCGCTCTTCTTCTAATATCAATGTTAGGCAGTGGGTGGTTTTATTGGGAAAGCGACAGTAAAGTCGAACAACTATTAACATCTAAAGAATGGCAAAGTATGAGTACCGTTCGTATTGATACTGATTATGATGACATGGGCCCTTTAAAACGCGCTGATATTAAATCAAATGTTGTCTATCTGCCAAATAAGACTTATTCAAAATCATCTACACTGACACTTTTTAGTGGCCAATCTGAGAATGTCCTCCCATTAACGATTAATGTTATGGAAACGGGGAACTGGGATTACAGCGGAGATTACTTATTAATTGACCCTACTGAATTTAAGGATGTTACCGCCAATGATAATAAAGATTTTTCTGGTTCACAGAAAAAATTGATCATGCGCGTATTCAGAATGGATGCTCAACAAAGTAAACGTGTTGATGTGGTTAATGATAAAACATTATTACTGACCAGCTTAAATTATGGTTCAGGTATTCTATTTTCTCATTAAAATAGCTTTCGTTAACTGAACATCACAATAAAAATCCGAGATGGCAATCACCTCGGATTTTTATTGTCTAATCAATAGTCTTCTTACCCAATAATTGATGCTATTTTAGCTCAATGGAATTCAATACATTCCCATCAAAATCAAGAACAGACAAACAACTATCATCAAGTAAACCATAGCTCGGTTTTCCGTCTTCATTACGAGGAAAAGTCGTTGAACCCGGGTTAAAAATAATCTGCTCTCCTTGCCATTCAGCTACCGTAATATGCGTATGTCCATGAACGATAATATCTCCCTTCTTTAATAAAGGGCGTTTGTCAGCATTATAAATATGACCATGTGTTAAAAATAATTTCTGCCCCGTAGGCAACAACACAATATTGTAATCAGACATAATAGGAAAAGATAACAGCATTTGATCGACTTCACTGTCACAATTCCCTCTCACTGCGATGATAGACTCTGCGTATTGATTTAATAATTCAGCTACGGCGATAGGGTTATGCCCTTCAGGGATCGGATTTCTTGGCCCAAAATTAATCAGATCACCAAGAAGAATTAAATGATCCGCTTTAGAAGCAGTAAACGCATCAATCATACGTTGAGTCGCAGTCAATGAGCCGTGTAAATCAGAGGCAAAAAATAATTTCACAAGAGTCCTTACAGTATTTAAGAGCCATTTCAAAGCTCAAGTATAAAGGAAAATTCAATGAAAGTTGCCAATCAGTGAACTCTATTTATACTTAACTTAGACGACAGTTATAAATATCTTGCAGGAGACGGGATGAAGATACTCATTACGGGAAGTACAGGGTTGATCGGAAAACAGTTACTGGATCACCTTAAAGGTCATGAGCTAGTGCTTCTGACGCGCAATATAGAAAAAGCTCAATTTTCATTAGCTCATTTAGCTTTGCCTCATGTTGATTTCATTTCGGATCTCTCTACACTTTCCGATCTTAATGATATTGATACTGTCATTAATTTAGCAGGGGAGCCGATTGCTGATAAAAAATGGACCCGTAAACAAAAAAAAATCATCTCTGATAGCCGGTGCAAGTTAACTGAGCAATTGGCACAACTCTGTCTTGCATCCACAACACCACCACGATGCTTTATATCGGGATCAGCCATTGGGTATTACGGGGATAATGGCCAAAAAGATATTGATGAGGAGACTAAGATAGTCTCTGCAGATTTTGCTCATCAAGTCTGCCAGCAGTGGGAAAATAAAGCACTACAAGCTCAAAGTAAAAATACTCGCGTTTGTATCTTACGAACGGGGGTCGTATTATCTCCTTTAGGTGGCGCCCTAAAAAAAATGTTATTGCCTTATAAATTTGGTTTAGGTGGCCCAGTTGGAAATGGAAAACAGTACCTATCTTGGATTCATATTGATGATATGGTTTATGGTATTTTGCATTTAATGACACAAGAAGAAAGCCAAGGTATTTATAACTTAACGGCCCCTCACCCTGTCTCTAATCGCTTATTTAGTCAAACTTTAGCAAAGACATTAAAACGGCCACACTTTCTATTTACTCCAAACATTATCATTAAAGGTATATTAGGAGAAGCTTCTGTTCTGCTAACAGACAGTCAACGAGTTCGACCAAAGCGACTCGTCCATGAAGGATTTAAATTTCGCTATTCTCGAATAGAGTCTGCACTCAAACAGTTATTAAGCTAAAAATTATAATGATTGGAAAAAACAATATTACAAATATGTTAACTCCAATCATTTTCACCAAAATCGAACATAAACAATTAAAAGAGAACACTCATCAATTTTAATTTGTACTCGAATCAATTAAGCCATTCCCCCTAATTCTACCAAAACCCTTCAGCTATAAGTATTCTCATTTAAAATAATTAACTGATGGATTACTCTATCTCAACAAGTAAAAAAATACAGAATAAACAATGACATAAGCTTAAGTTTTGTGTATTTGCTTATTTGAGAATTAGATAGCATTATTAATGTTGTGACTTTTACAGTATGGTGATCATTGAAATTTTGATGATTTTTAATTATAGTACTAACGAATTATCAATACGCATATCTTGCGAAGGACTTAAAAATGAATCCCATACTGGAAGTTAAGGGACTGTACAAAGTGTTTGGTGAAGACACTGACCGCGCCTTTACAATGATTGATGAAGGTGCAAATAAGGAAGAAGTTTTTGAGAAAACAGGGTTAACCATTGGTGTTAATGATGTATCTCTAAGTATTCAAGAAGGTGAAATTTTCGTCATTATGGGCCTCTCTGGTTCTGGTAAATCGACCTTGGTACGACTTCTTAATCGCCTAATCGAACCTACCCAAGGCAATGTACTCCTAAAAGGTAAAGACATTGCACATATCTCTGAAGAAGAACTCCGCGAAGTTCGCCGCAATAATATCTCAATGGTTTTTCAAAACTTTGCCCTAATGCCGCACATGACTGTTATAGAAAATGCAGCTTTTGGTTTAGAGCTGGCTGGCGTAGAGATTGAAAAACGTAAACAATGTGCATTAAGTGCATTAGAAAGAGTTGGTCTTGATGTATACGCAGAATCTTATCCCGATGAATTATCAGGTGGTATGAAACAACGCGTTGGTCTAGCAAGAGCACTTGCTTGTGACCCAGACATTCTATTAATGGATGAAGCCTTCTCTGCTCTTGATCCTTTGATTAGAACAGAAATGCAAGATGAGCTTATCCGCCTACAAAATGATGATAAACGTACTATTGTCTTTATTTCTCACGATTTAGATGAAGCCATGCGCATTGGTGACAGAATTGCCATTATGCAAAATGGTGAGGTAGTTCAAGTCGGAACTCCTGATGATATCCTCAACAACCCCGCAAATGATTATGTTGAAGCCTTCTTTCGTGGTGTTAATGTCGCGAACGTCTTAACTGCCAAAGACATTGCTCGTAAAAAACCTGCCGCCATGTTTAAGAAATCAGAACATGATGGTCCAGCATCTGCTCTTCAATATCTAATGGATAATGACAGAGAATATGGCATCGTTGTAGATAAGAGTAGCCTCTATTCTGGCATCGTCTCTGTTGATTCTCTTCGCGAAGCACATAACGACAACAACTCTCTTGTCAGTGCTCAACTTACAGATGGTGTAACACTCAAACCAAACCAAGCGATCAATGATATTTTAGGCGTAGTGGCTAATGTTCCTTACTCTGTACCTGTGGTTGACGAGAGTGGTAAGTATTTCGGTGTTGTGACTAAATCACGACTGCTTCAGACGTTAGATAAGGGGTAGAACGATGTCATCAGAACAAACAAACAATGACCCATGGTCACAAACAGCACCAACAAGCGATGACCCATGGGGCCAGGTTGGCGATACATCAGCCTCGGCTGATTGGTTAAATCATGAAACTATCGAAGTAAATACTTTTGACCCCTTAAATCCTTTTGAGGAAGCCGTACTTCCTGTCGATGTTTGGGTGGAGTCTGGCTTAAACTGGTTAGTTGAACATGGTCGTCCATTATTTCAAGCCATTCGAGTACCGATTGATTTTATCTTAAGCTCTTTTGAAACGGCATTAGTATCAACACCAGCACCATTCATGCTTCTTATTTTATTTTTATTAGCATGGCAATTTTCGAACCTTAAGCTAGGGATCTCAACGGCAGCTTCATTACTCGTTATTGGCCTTATCGGTGCTTGGTCTGAAGCCATGACCACTCTGTCATTAGTGATGACCTCTGTCTTTTTCTGTTTACTTATCGGGTTACCGATGGGGATTTGGCTAGCAAGAAGCAAAACCGCCGCAAAATTCGTTCGCCCAATCTTAGATGCAATGCAAACAACCCCAGCCTTTGTTTACCTAGTTCCAATTGTAATGTTATTTGGTATCGGTAATGTACCCGGTGTTGTTGTAACCATTATTTTTGCACTGCCTCCTGTTGTACGTTTAACCATTCTAGGAATTCAACAAGTACCAGAAGAACTAATCGAAGCTGGCCATTCATTTGGAGCCAGCAAAAAGCAAATGCTGTATCGAATTCAACTTCCACTAGCACTACCAACGATTATGGCCGGTGTTAACCAAACCTTAATGCTATCTCTATCTATGGTGGTTATTGCCTCAATGATCGCGGTAGGTGGATTGGGTCAAATGGTATTAAGAGGTATTGGACGACTAGATATGGGACTAGCAGCCGTCGGTGGTTTAGGTATTGTAATACTCGCTATTTTACTAGACCGAATCACTCAAGTATTAGGGGCAAACGCAGGTAATACTAAATTACGTTGGTATCGCATGGGCCCTGTTTCTATCTTGCTAAATATGTTTACTCAAAAAAAAGAACCAAAAACAGAACTACAACTTAAGGAGAAATAAGAATGATTAATTCATGGAAGAAAGCACTGACAGCGAGTATCGTTTCCACTCTCGCTCTATCATCAAATGTATGGGCAGAAAAACTCCCAGGTGAAGGCGTTACAGTGCAAGCTCTTCAATCTACAGTTGCAGAAGAAACGTTTCAAACATCGATTGTAAACCGAGCGCTTGAAGAGCTAGGTTATGATGTAAAACCAACAAAAGAAGTTGATTACAACGTAGCTTATACGTCGATTGCAAAAGGTGATGCAACTTTCCTTGCTGTTGGCTGGTTCCCTCTTCATGCGGATAAATACAAAATGTCTGGTGGTGATGATAAGTTCTATCGTCAAGGTCAATACGTGAGCGGTGCTGCTCAAGGTTACCTAATTGATAAAAAAACCGCTGAAAAGTATGGCATTACAAACATTGGGCAATTAAAAGATCCTAAATTAGCGAAATTATTTGATGCTGACGGTGATGGCAAAGCAGATCTTACTGGCTGTAACCCGGGTTGGGGTTGTGAAATGGTGATCGAGCATCAAATTGGTGCTTACCAACTTGAGGACACTGTTACGCATAACCAAGGTAATTATGCCGCAATTATTGCTGATACGATTTCACGTTACAAAAATGGTGAACCTATTCTCTACTATACTTGGACTCCTTACTGGGTAAGTGGCGTATTGGTTCCTAATAAAGATGTAGTCTGGTTAGAAGTACCTTTCTCATCACTTCCGGGGGATCGTAAAAATGTCGATACCACATTATCTAATGGAAAAAACTACGGCTTTGAGATGAACTCAATGCGTATTATCGCAAACAAAGAATTTGCGGCTCAAAACCCTGCTGCTGCTAAGTTATTTGAGATCATCAAACTGAACATTAATGACGTCAGTGCACAAAATATGATGATGAGTAGAGGCAAAAACAGCTCTGCTGACATTCAATCCCATGTGGATGGTTGGATAAAAGCAAACCGAGCATTGTTTGATTCTTGGTTAGCTGAAGCGAAAAAAGCCGCTATCTAAATCTAATAACGACATCCACTTAAATACAAACAAAGGCCGATGGGATCTACCATTGGTCTTTTTTATATCAAAAATCCAGCAATAGAAATACAGCGTTATTGTATAATATGGTCATCATTTATTAGGGATAAGAGTTAATGACACGAACTATATTCATTACAGGCTGTTCAACAGGCATTGGTTATACTGCAGCCCATCAATTACAAAAGCATGGCTTTAACGTTATTGCTTCTTGTCGTAAAAAAGAAGATATAGAGCGATTACAAAGTGAAGGATTAACTTGCCTCTATTTGGACTATAGTGACCCACAAAGTATTACTGATGCTGTCACTGAGGTAATAAAACTGACTGATGGAAAATTATACGCATTGTTCAATAATGGTGCATATGGTCAAGCCGGAGCGCTCGAAGACCTACCCCGAGAAGCATTAAAAGAGCAGTTCGAGTCAAATTTCTTTGGTTGGCACCAATTAGTCACAGAACTGCTTCCTGTAATGAGAAAACAAAAGCAAGGTCGTATCATTCAAAATAGTTCAGTGCTAGGTATTGTAGCAATGAAATATCGCGGAGCTTACAACGCATCAAAGTTTGCTATTGAAGGATGGACTGACACATTACGTTTAGAATTATCAGAAACAAACATAAAAGTCAGCTTAATTGAACCAGGTCCAATTGAAACCAAGTTCCGATCTAATGCATTGAAAGCATTTAAAAAATGGGTAAATATAGATACCAGTTACCATAAAGAAAAATACCTTATTCAACAACAACGACTTGAAAAAGAACAATCTGGTAGTGCTTTTGTCCTCCCTGCAGATTCTATTATTCCTCCTCTACTTCACGCACTTAACTCATCAAGACCAAAAGCTCGTTATCGAGTCACCTTTCCAACTCATTTGTTTTCGGTTCTGAAACGATTATTACCAACAAAGTACTTAGATATGATCTTAAATAAGAGTGATTAACCTAGCTTTATAGTGTCATCGCTGTGTAATAATTAATAAATGTGAGAAAAGAGTAAAAATGTAATATTAGTGTCATATTAGAATCGTATATTCATTCTATCCGGTAGATGGTGTTTTTTCGGGGGGGAATATGACACTAGGTAAAATCAACTGGATCTGTGTGAGTGTTGCGGTTGCGGTATTCATACTGATCTAATAGCCACTTACACTTAGAAGAGCCACTATAAGTCAATTATAGTGGCTTTCTTCTTTCTATTTCCTTGAAAATCAATATAACTCCCCATATATCTATATGAAGAATACATACTGTTTTTAGGGAAAGATCATGCAACCAGAACATAGCGTTGAACTAAACGAACAAAACTTCCAACAAATTTTAGAAAGCTCAATGCAAACCCCTGTGCTAATCCACTTCTGGGCGCCAATGAGCCAAGAAAGTATTGCTGTTATTCCTGCCTTACAACAACTTTCCCAGCAATATGGTGATGCCGTAACTCTTGCTCTACTTAACTGTGAAGAACAGCAAGGTCTTGCACAACAATTTGGTGTTCAAACGCTACCAACGATTGCTTTATTTAAAAACGGCCAAGCGATTGATGGTATGGGAGGGCCTCAAACGATTGAAGCCATTCAAGATATGCTAGGTAAACATCTACCGAGCCAAGAAGAACTTCAATTAGGTCAAGCATTTAAACTGGTTGAAGAAGGTGAATATCAAGCAGCACTTCCTACATTACTCGCTCTTCTTGAACACTTTGGCGGTAATGGTCAAATAAAACTGCATATCGCACAGTGCTATATTGAAACCCAAGCATTTGATCAAGCAGAGGCTGTTCTTTCTGAAATATTAATGCAAGATCAAGACAGCAAATACAAAGAGTTAATTGCTAAGCTTGAACTACATAAACAAGCAGGAAGCAGCCCAGAAATCCAAGCATTAGAAGAAAAATATAACGCAGATCCTAGCAATAATGCGTTAGCTTTAGAGCTTGCGATTCAATACAGTCAAGTCAGCCGACAAGAAGAAGCACTAGATATTTTGATGGCAGCGTTGCTAAAAGATCTTAACGCGCAAGATGGTCAAATTAAGAAAACCATGATGGATATATTATCTGCTCTTGGTCAAGGAAACCCTGTCGCAGGTAAGTACCGTCGTCAACTTTATTCTCTTCTTTACTGACCTATTGAGTAGTAAACCTGTTGCTGTTATTTCTAATGGCAGCAGGTTAATCCTTTAATAATAGGACAATCATGGCCTTCATCACCTGGACAAGCATCGGCTAAATCTAATAATGTCTGCTTCATTCCTTTTAGTTCCTGAATTTTTTCTTCGATCTCTGCAACTTTTTCCAACGTTTTTGCTTTTACGTCTGCACTTCGACGATTAGGATTATTTGATAAACTTAATAGTTCTTGGCACTCTTCTAAGCTAAATCCAACTAATCTTGAACGTCTAATTAATTGTAATTCCTCTACCTGAATCTTAGTATATTGACGATATCCATTAGCACTCCTACTTGCTTCTTTTATCACTCCTTTACTTTCATAAAACCGAATGGTTTTCGCTGTTAGTCCTGTTAACTTCGCTACTTCACTAATATTCATGGTTTTATCTCATTTAATATCTTGACCTTCCATTTACTGTAAGGTTTATTATTCGCAATATCAAGAATAGTTAACGAGGTTATTATGAGTCAGGAATTTACTCTTCCATTGTCAGGATTAAACTGTGGTCGTTGCATAGCAAAGGTTGAACAAGAGCTTGCTAATAACCCAAACATATCTCAATACTCAGTAACCAAAACAGAATTAACTCTGATAACAACACTTCCTTATCAAAGTATCGTAGATATTATTGAGAAGCTTGGCTATTTTGTTCCTGAAGCAAACACGACACCACTGAATTCTGATAATAAACAAGACTCAAATAAACAGACTAAGCCGATTATCAACACGACTAAACCAACTCCCACGATAGATGATAAAACAACTCAATTAATACTATCAGGAATGACTTGTGCCAGTTGTGTCGCTTCTGTAGAAAGCATCATTTCAACAGTGGGTCATGTAGAATCAGTAACCGTTAATTTGGCTGAGCGAACCGCTCTTATTCACGGCAATATCAACGTAATAGAACTAATTCAAGCAATTGAAGCTGGTGGCTATGGTGCAGAATTAAGTTTAAATGAAGACCAACGTCGTGCTAGACAAAAAGAGTTATTCTTAAAAACCATTGCCACACATAAAAAAAACACCATCATCTCTCTTATCATAGGTGCACCATTAATGCTTTGGGGTGTCTTTGGTGGAAATATGCAAATCACCACAGTAAATGACCAATTGGCTTGGGGGCTTATAGGTTTAATTTGCTTAGGTTTACTGCTCACTGCCGGTAAGCATTTCTATGTGAACGCATGGAAAGCCTTTACCCACCATAGAGCAACTATGGACACCTTAGTCGCATTGGGAACCGGCTCTGCTTGGCTTTATTCTATGGCTCTGATTATCTATCCTGAGTTTTTTCCACTGCAAGCTCGTCATGTTTATTTTGAAGCAACGGCAATGATCTTAGGTTTAATTACGCTTGGAAATTTAATAGAAACTAAAGCTCGTAATCGCACCTCTACTGCAATAGAAAAACTGCTAGATCTTCAACCACAAACCGCAACCGTATTACAAAATGGCCAAGAAATAACCCTACCAATTGCTCAAGTCACTCAAGGAATGAAAATTAAAATCAAACCAGGTGAAAAAATACCTGTTGATGGCTCAATCATCAATGGAGAAAGCTACTTAGATGAATCTATGCTAACAGGTGAGCCTCTACCTTGTTTAAAATCCAAAGATGATACCGTTCATGCTGGCACCATTAACCAACAAGGAAGTTTTACTTTCATAGCAACAAACGTGGGTGAGCACACCATGTTAGCTCGTATTATTTCAATGGTTCGCAATGCTCAAAGCAGTAAACCTAAATTGGCAAAATTAGCTGACCAAATATCATCGGTATTTGTCCCAAGTGTTATGATCATTGCGATCATATCTGCTCTATTTTGGTATAACTTTGGGCCAGAACCTACCTCTAGTTACATGCTGGTTGTTGCAACAACGGTACTGATTATTGCCTGCCCTTGTGCTCTTGGTCTTGCCACACCAATGTCGGTAACGGTAGGTATAGGTAAGGCCGCCGAGTTTGGCGCTTTAATAAAGGATGCTGATGTGCTTCAAACAGCAAGCACAATCGATACTGTTGTTGTTGATAAAACCGGAACATTAACCGAAGGTAAACCAACCGTAACCAAAGTGACTGCTTTTAATCATCATTCAGAAATGCATGTTATTTCATTAGCTGCAGCGGTTGAAAGCCACTCTGAACACCCTTTAGCTCAAGCAGTTATAAGCCATTTAGAGAACAATACTTGGCCTATTATCGACAGTAGTGAATTTATCGCTCAACTAGGATTAGGGGCTTCTGCTCTGGTTAATGGTGATACGGTTTATATTGGTAATCATACTTATCTAATGGAAAACAGTATTGATATACCAACCATAACTATTTCACCATCAGCAACACCACTGTATGTCGCCAGTAAAGGTGAGTGTATTGGAGTTATCGAAGTCAGTGATTCCATTCGCACAGACTCAGCGTTAGCCATTGAACAATTAACTCAACTTGGTATTGATGTGGTTATGCTTACTGGCGATCGTAAAGAAACCGCTCAGTACGTTGCAAAAGAACTGGGAATTACCCAAGTGATTGCAGGGGTTCTTCCTGATGGAAAAGCTCAGGCGATTCAAACCTTACAAAACCAAGGCAAAAAAGTTGCCATGATTGGTGATGGTATTAATGATGCCCCTGCTCTCGCACAAGCGGAGGTTGGCATCGCCATGGGTAATGGTAGCGATGTGGCGATTGAAAGCGCTCATCTTACGTTGATGAACCACTCACTACTAACCGCTGTAAGCGCTATAGAGTTATCTAAAGCCACAATAAAAAACATGAAACAGAATCTATTTGGTGCTTTTATCTATAACACTGTCGGCATTCCTATTGCTGCTGGTATTTTATTTCCATTTACTGGCATGTTATTAAGCCCAGTGGTTGCAGGGGCTGCAATGGCATTATCTTCAATTACTGTCGTGACTAATGCTAACCGACTACGACTATTTACTCCTCGTTCTCAACGAGTTACTCATAAATAATAAAGGAGCATCGCATGATTAATCTAATTGGTATTGCTCTAATTATTGCCATTATCTACTGGTTTTGGCTATCACCTAATTCAAAATAACCTTTGGAATCTTCACAATGAAAAAAGTAAAAACACTCACTTTAACTTCTCTAATGTTAATGAGCTCAACAGTATTTGCAGCAACTGAGGTCACCTCTTATAAATCCCCTTACTGTGGTTGCTGTACTGAGTGGGAAGAACATATGAAAGATAATGGCTATGACGTAAACACAGAGAAGCATGAAGATATGGCCGCAATAAAAGAAAAGCTAGGTGTCGATCCTCACCTTGCCTCTTGTCATACAGCTGTAATTGATGGTTATGTATTTGAAGGACATATCCCGGCATCAGATATTAAAAACTTTTTAGCCGATCCTAGAGATTTTAAAGGTCTCGCTGTTCCTGGTATGCCAATGGGCTCTCCTGGCATGGAATATGGTGACCAAAAAGATAAATACCAAGTGGTTGCATTTAAAGAGAATGGAAAATTAGCGTTATTTAATACCCATAATTAGGGTCATATCAATAGATTGTTATGAATCATAAATGGTGTTGAATGATACCAATACCATTTATACCAATCGTGCTAAACAACTGATCATCCTAGCTAGTAGCTGGTTAAAATGC